>DYKI01000227.1 GCA_020722705.1 Chthonomonas calidirosea
TACACCGCCTGGGGCAGTCCCATTCCGGGCCTCGCTCCCGGCGTGCCGATGGGCTGGAAGGGTCGGTTCGGCGTCTGCACCGACGCCGAGACGGGCCTCATGCTCATGGGCGCCCGTTACTACGCCCCGTGTATCGGGCGCTTCATCAGCCGCGACCCCATCGGCTTCGACGGTGGGATCAACCTGTATGGGTACTGCTACGGCGATCCGGTCAGCTACGTTGACCCCAATGGCGAGGACGCCGCCGACACCATTCGGCTGATTGCTGATGCGGCCTCGTTCGTGCCGGGTCTCAACGTTCCGGGGAGTATAGTAAGCGGCGGCATATCGCTGGCGAAGGGCGACTTCGTCGGGGCGGCTCTGGCTGGAGTCTCGATCATCCCCGGCGGTCGTTGGGCGGTTGCCGGAGGCAGGGCGGTTGCCGGAGGCAGGGCGGCCAAGACGATCTTCGGCGCAGTCAAGGTCGGACGGGTCGCGCGCTCCGTCCGGTCCGTTGCGGCGGCGACGAGGGCGGCTCGCGTTGCGGCGAAGCCGGCGCAGACCGCGCGTGTGGTGCGAGAGCTCGGATACGCGGGACGGGGGGCGTTGCGCCGAGCACCACGCGCATACTCCGTCGCGTACCAGGTGGAGCTGCCCCAGTCGCTCTGGGTAGCGCCAAGGTACGCTCACAACAAGGCAGCCAACCAAGCACTGCTTGACGTCATGGCAGGCGAACCGGCTCTCGAAGCTGACATGGCGTTCTTGATACCAGGATTGCGCGGCGCGATCTCGCGCCCGAGCGGCGCTGCGGGAGTCCCGCCCGCAGGCTGGACCTGGCACCACGGTATGGAGGCTGGGTCAATGCAGTTGGTTCCGAGTAGCCAGCACAGGCCCGGCAGTGCATTCTGGTCGCTTCTACACCCTGATGGTGTTGGAGGCTATGCGACATGGGCGAAGTAGATGAGATGCACCTGACCACGCTGGGGGAGGCTATTGCCGATCTGGACGCCCTGCCGTCCGAGGCGACGATCTTCGCCGTCAAGATCAAGGGCCGTTGGCTCTGGGAGTCCCCGGCCCTGGTAGTGCCCGAACAGAACGGGCTGAGCAAGGAGATTGTGGACGGGGGCCGGGCGTTCGAGTATGTACTAGAGGTCTTCATCGCGCAAGAGGTCCTTGAGGACTGGACGGCTTTCAAAGGGGGACATCCTCTACCGCCCGAAGAGAGGCTCCGAGTGGTCGTTCACTACGCGTTGTACGATGCTTGCCCCGTGGAGTGACCAAGCGCTGAAGCTGTGAGTACCGCGTTCGAAACCATGATGCCGTCAGCGATGCCGGGTGCGCCGCCTACAGCGACTTCGGCGAAGTGGCGCAGACGCTGCCTCCTGCCTTGCCCATGGCCTACCAGGGTCGGTTCGGCGTCTGCACCGACGCCGAGACGGGCCTCATGCTCATGGGCGCCCGTTACTACGCCCCGTGTATCGGGCGCTTCATCAGCCGCGACCCCATCGGCTTCGACGGTGGGATCAACCTGTATGGGTACTGCGGCGGAGACCCCGTCAACTGGGCCGACCCGAGCGGGCTGGACTGGAGCATCGGACCGGGCGATAGACCGTGGCTGGTATTCACTGGCGACGAGACCTTGGAGGGTCTCGCAGTCGGATGCCAGGCCGTCCGGTATGTCGTCACCGGCACGCTGTGGAAGCCGGAGGAACGGTTCGGTCGGAGCCCGTACTTCAGTACGAGCGCCGGCATTGCGGCCGTCGGCCTTGCGCCGCTCGCGACCTACGGGGCAGCGGTGTGGGCAGCAGACGCCTCGCTCCAGCCCAACTGGCTGGCGAGCAGGCCTGAGCAAACGACGCGTGCGGTCCAGACGGCAGCAAGCCGTTGTCAGTATGCTCGGGAGATGGGAGCTGCCGGCGAGAAGGTGCTGGGCTCGTTGGGATACACGAAGAACACTAAGGTTATCAGCGTATTCGGGCGTGACCGCATCCCGGATGTGCTGGATGACGCTCAGCATGTCGTGGGCGAGGTGAAGAACGTGAGGTACCAGGCGCTGACCCAACAACTCAAGGACTACATGACCATCGCAGATGACCGTGCCAGCAAGTTCCACCTTGTCGTGCGGGCGATGACCCGGCTGTCGGCGAGGCTGCAGGAGCGCGTGGATGCCGGTCGGATCATTCTTAGGAGGGAGCTGCCATGAGGTGGACCAAGGAAGAGAAGCGCCGGTTTCTCGCGGAGGCAAATCGGCGCTTCATGGAGGATCCCGGGGATGATCCTCATCACATCGCCGCCGCAGAACACATGCGGCGCAGCATAGCGCAGTACGAAGCTGCCGGTGAGGGGCTGTTCCGAGAGCTGGCCGAGGCAGGATGCCCGATCAAGAACCTGGACCGACTCTCCGAAGTGACCGTCGAACGGTACGGCAACGTTGTTGCGCCGCTGCTAATCAAGTGGCTGCCGCGGATCGAATACCAATCGCTGCGGGAGCACATCGTTGATTGGCTGGGTCTGCCCATCGCACCGCCGGAGGTGGTACCGGCACTGCTCGGGGAGCTGCGGCGCATGCCGCCTGACGCGCGTCTGGACTTCAACACCATGCTTTCCGGGATCAAGCGGGGCTTGGAGCGGACGACCAATCGTGGGCACTTCGACGAGCTGGCGCGGATCGCGCTGGACCCGGCGGAGGGCATACGCCGCCTTGGGCCTATATCTGCGCTGGCGAGGATGAACACCCCGGAAGCGCGCGATGTTTTGGTGCGCATGCTGGGGGAGGTCCATCCGGACTGGGTCTGGACGGTCCTTGCTGCGCTGTGGAAGATGAAGCCGGCGCTCTTGCGTGACGTCCGGCCGGTGATCGAACGATACCTCCACGACCCCCTGCTGGACGATAAGTACGGCGCTAATCGTCGAGAGGCGGGGAAGATCATGCGCAAGATCGAGCGGCACGAAGCGAAACTGAAGCAGAAGCAGCAGTCGGGCTCATAGCACCAAACGCATGCGACCGGCCCAACGATCGCCCGCTCGGGCCGGTTCGTCCCGGTTCGTTGACCATCGCCAAGCGGACGATATGATCCTACCGGCCATGGGTATGGAGGATGTGTTCGGCTCCCGCATGAAGTTTATGAGGTGATAGGCAACATGGTAACCGAATACGATGTCAGAGGCATGCTGGCGAAGGTGGCCGCCGAGAAGGGGTGGGAGCCGCCGCCAGGCGCCGTTGACGAGAGCGTCGTGGCCTTCTGTGCCGAGTTCCCGCACCCGGTTCCCGAGGCCATACGGCGGTGGTGGCGGGCATGCAACGGGCCTGTTATCGGGTCCGGTGCGCTCTACGGGGTAGATCCGCGCGATCGGTTCTCCGATATCGCCTGGGTATATGAGCACTACCCGGAGTGGCGGGACCATGGCTGGCTCGCGATGGGCGAGGATGGCTGCGGCAACTACTATGTGCTTGACGCTGTCGCGGGAGACCGAGAGCACTATCCCGTGTTCTTCGTGGACCACGAGATAGACATGGGCAGGCCTGACTACCTTGTCGCCTCTGGGGTGTGGGAGTTCCTCTGGTTCTACCTGTCGGAGGAACTGGG
>DYKI01000228.1 GCA_020722705.1 Chthonomonas calidirosea
CTCCTCTCCCGCGCATGATAAACCCCGGTCGTCCACGACGTGCCGCGCGCGGGAGAGGTAGGGTGAGGGATGAACGGCGACGCCCCCACCCCTCTGCTCCCGCCGAGCCGAGTGTCTCCTCTCGCACGCCCCAACGTCGTGCCGGTGCGGTGCCCACCCGGCTCTCGCCCCGCTTCGGTGAGGCGTTGCGGCACAGAGGAAGCACTTCCTTGACGCAGGGGACCCGCCGCGGCGCATTCTGAGACCACAATAAGGTGCCACCCACACCGCACTCAGGAGGAACACGCCATGACGCAAGACACGGCCGTGCGCATGCCTCGCCGCGAGGTTCGATGGGAGCGCATGTTCCCCGACGAGCTGGAGAGCGCTTTCGCTGCCTGCCCGGTCGTATACTTCCCCTACGGCCTCTGTGAGCCGCACGGGCCGCAGTGCGCTGTAGGTCTTGACGCGCTCAAGGCTCACGCCATCGCGTGTCGCGCGGCCCACGAGCATGGGGGCATCGTCGCGCCTGCCGACTTCTGGCACATCCACGAGATCGGCGGATATGCGATCTGGGCGCATGCCCATGTGGGGCAGGTTGAACGGACGTGGTTGACCGCCATGCCGCCGGTCCAGCACTTCCGCAATGTCTGCTATCACGTTCGGCAGGCCGACGCCCTCGGCTTCAAGGCTGCCATCTTCCTCACCGGGCACTACGGCCCGAACTGGCAGGACCTGGTGGACCTGCTGGCCCTCATCCAACCGCATGTCGGCGCACGGCTCTACGGTCTGCCCGATTTCGAAGCCAATACGCCCGGCTTCGACAACGATGGCCGCAGCGGAGGCGATCACGCCGGCAAGGTGGAGACCTCGCTCCTCTGGGCGCTCATGCCCGAGTGCGTGGACGTTTCTCGCATGCCGCCGGCAGGCACGCCCGGTGAGCATCTGGCTATGGGACCGAACGCACGTGAGGCCAATCGGCTGATCGGTGAGCGTATGGTGGCCGACGAAGTGCGCTGCCTCGGGGCCAAGGCCGCCGACCTGCTCGCGGAGTATGACCGCCTTCAGCCGACGACGCGCCTGCAGACCTTTGGTCAGGTGGAGCAGCTCTGGGCCGAAGTGGTGACGCCGGTTCTGCCCGGATTCCGCACCCTGCAGCAGTCGTGGTTCGACACCGATCCGGTACCGGAAGGCTCTTGCTGGCACGCCAACAGCGCCATTCCCTGAGCCTTGACAGCCGGATACCGAGTCTGGAAGCGGCTTTACGCGAGGGCTCGATGCTCGGTCCGAGCCAGCACGTCCTCCTGGACGGCCCGATCAAGGCGCGTGAAGTAGGCCGAGAAGCCCGATACACGCACGACAAGATCGGGATAGAGCTCGGGATGCTCCATCGCCTCCATCAGACACTCGCGGCTCACGGTATTGAACTGGAGCTGGACGCCGCCGAGACTGAAACACGTCCTGATCAGCGCGGCGATGGCATCGAGCCCTCGATCGCCCTCGACTGCCCCGGGATTCAGCTTCATGTTGACCACATTGCCGCCCGGGGCGAGGCCGTAGTCAAGCCTGGCAACCGATCGTACCGCCGCGGTGGGACCGTTGCGGTCGCGTCCGAATGACGGTGACGCCGCATCGCTGACCGGCTCTCCGGATCGGCGGCCGTCTGGCGTGGCTCCGACTTCGCGTCCGGCAGCAACGTTCTGGACATTGGCAGCCATCAGCCCCCAGAACCTGCCGCCCGACGGCGTGCGGTGGCGGAGCACTTCGCGGCAGAAGACCTCGGCCGCATCGGCGGCGAGCCCGTCAACCTCGCCATCGTCGTTGCCGTACTTGGGAGCGTCGTTGAGGAGCATTCGCCGCTCGCGCTCGAAGCCGGCGAAGTTGCGGTCCAGCATAGCCGTCATATCCGCCAGTGTTAACATGCCGGTCTCGTAGACGATGCGCTTCATCGCGGCCAGCGCATCGGCGGTCGAACCGATACCCATGCCTGCAATGCCGTGGTTGGCCGCATAGCGTGCGCCACCGGCATTCACATCGAGGCCGCGGGCGATACAGTCGTCCGTCAGCGCGCTCAGGAGCGGACTGGTCAGATCCTGGGCGCGGGAGTCGGCCTCGCGCTCAATCGCGCAGATATGCTCGACGTGGGTGCGGATGCCCGCCGCGATCTGCTCGCCATACGCGGCCCATAGCGCTTCCCATGTGGTCGGCATCGGGGTTTCGGGTCCCAACTGCCGGCCAGTCAGGCCGTCCCGTCCCTGACGCAGCGCGAGGTCCACACACCGGAGGAGGTTGAAGCGGCTGTCGGCCCATGGGGCTTGCTTGCCCTGGATGAACGCCTCGATGCAGCCCACGAAGCAGTAGTCCCGGGCATCCTCGACGGCATAGCCCTGCTCGACCAGCGCCGGAACCTCGATGTCGTCGTTGTACACGGCAGGGAAGCCGCTGCCGCCGCGCATGCAGTCGGCGCAGGCGCGCAGGAATGCGTGGCTCGTTCGGCTGTGGATGCGAGCCGTCAGGTTGCCGCCTGGCCTGGCGATCCGCTTGACCGCCTCGACGCAGAGGAAGCTCAGGTCGTTGGTGGCGTCATCGCCGTTGCGGGTCAGGCCCCCCACGCAGACGTTCTGGATGTCGCCCCGATCGGCCAGCTTGGCGAAGAGGTTCTCGAGCAGGGCGAGCGCTTCGCTCCGAGTGATGCGCCCATCCCGCATATCGCGCTCGTAGAACGGGTGCAGCCACTGATCGAGCCGCCCCAGCGCCATGGCATAGCGGCCGTCCATCCGGAACACCATGTGGACCATGAAGGCGAGCTGCAAAGCTTCGTGGAATGTCCGTGGCGGGCGATGGACCAGCGATCGAAGCATGGCGGAGCCCTTACGGTCGCCCAGTTCGTCGGCTTTGGATGCCCAGCGTTCGAGATGCGCAGCAACACCCTTGAGGGCGACGATCACGGACTCCAGAAATGCGCGTTTGTCGCCGGCATCGTCCGGCGTGCTCGCGAGAGAAGCCATGGCCCTGGCTTGCAGAGCGGGAAGCCCTTCCGAAACGAGGGTGTGATAGTCCGGAGCGGCATGGTCCGCGTGCGTCACGAACGACCGTTCGCCGATCGTCTGCAAAGCAGCCGAGGCATGGGCAATCTCATCGGCGTCTCCGTCAACAGCCCATCGGCCATGGCTCGAGCCGTACAGCCTATCGTCCGGAAACGCGAGAAGCTCGCATCGTTCGAGGATGGCATTCAACGCATGGGCGCGCCGCACGGTCATGGGCAAGCCGGCGGTCTCCTCAAAGGACCGTGCTTTCCAGACCATCCAGACGGGCACCGTGCGCCGATCCTGCTCGGCAAGGTGACGGCGTGCGAGCAGCTCAGCGCCGGATGCGCTTGGGGCCCTGCTCATATGCTCAACGCTCATGGGCGAATCTTACCCGCCCGAGCATCGAAGCACATCATGCGGATCGCCGGCCCGCCTGCAGGTGCACCCCGCCGTCCGAAACACCGGTCATCGGGAGGGAGGGACGGCGTCCTCGCCGTCCGAGACGTAGGTCATCGGGGACGATGCGGGA
>DYKI01000052.1:0-4220 GCA_020722705.1 Chthonomonas calidirosea
GGGTCATCGAGGACGATGACCCTCCCACGGGAGGGACGGCGTCCCCGCCGTCCGAGATGTGGGTCATCGGGCATCCTCAGCGCGCGGGGAGTTCCTGCCGCGTCGCAATGGGTACGTAGCCCACCTCAAGCCCTTTCGGCGGCTTCACAATCTGCGGAGGGTCAAGGGCGGCCAGCTTGCCGACGGTGGGTGGCGGAAGGTACCGGCGGTCCTTGGTCCAAGCGCGGTGCAGCTTCTCGACTCTTGCCTGAACGCGCTCACGCTCGGCATCGGTCATGCCTGAGTTGAGCATGGCGGGCTGATCGGCAAACCGGTACCAGTAATAGGTCACCACGCTCCCGTCCCCGAGCTTCGCCTTGAATGGTCCGGCGACCGGACCGGGTGTCTTCCAACAACTGCCCGGATCGTCCGGCGTCGTATAGGGTTCTTGGGGGTCCTCGATGGGTGTACGCCATGTGATGCTGTGCAGTCCAGTCTCGACCGGTACCTGATCGGGCGCGACGGGTACCCATCGCGCCTTCTTCGCGTCGTCGGCATCCTGCAGCCTGTAGTACTCGGGAAGCGTTGCGAGACCGCCCTTTGAGGACACAGGCGGGGCGCTCCAGGTGTAGCCGTACGTCGCCGGATCCATCGCCGCCGGGGTGGCGAAGGCGTTCCAGTCCAGCGGAACCTTGGTCTCTTTGCCGTCACGCCCTGCGACTCGGATTTCCCAGGTTGCGTAACCCTTCCCGGTGAAGGTGCGTACGTGGGTACCCGATTCGGCGATGGATCCGCTTGCCGGCGGTCCGCCCTCAAACCACCGGGAGACGGCGTCCCAGAGCGCCGTGCGGTCATAGACGTTGTCGCGATGGACGAGGACCGAGCGCCCATCCGCAGATATCGGGAATCGCGTTGGCGCGATCCGGGCGTACATGCCGCCATGTCCATCCTCGGCCACTCGGCAGGGGATGTACTGCGTTTCCATCTGGACGGCCCGATTGGGCTCCGCCGGTCGGCTGTCCAGCAGTTTGCCGACCAGACGAGTGTCTTCGAGCGCCGACTCCGACCAGAAGTTGGGCAGGAAGAACGCGGCAGGTCCCTTGAAGTTGCTCGTGTTGAGGAAAAGGGTCCAGCATTCGCCGCCTGTGGGGGCGTTCTGTCCTCTGGTTGTCGGCTTCGGGTCGCAGAGCGGCAGCGACAGATAGCCGTAGCCGAACAGCTCGCCGCGCGCGCGCTGCTTGACGTTCAGCCCGTCAATGGGGAAGAGGAGCCAGGGGCTAAGCTGCGCCACACCGTAGAGGCCGCGGGGCTTGTCCCACGTGCCCCAGCCGTGCGACGGCCCATTGGCGATCTTGCTGAAGTTCGGCGCGACGCCGCCCATAATGAACTTCGGCGTGGTTGTGGGAAACCGCGTATCGCGCCACCATCCGAGGCCACCTTCGACATCCGAGTAGGCGTTCTTGATGGGCTCGCCCTCGTGCTGGGCGAACATCCACGTGCCCGGCAGACCCGTCTGGAACTGGTGCCCCGGGTAGTGATCGAGCAGCTCCCATGCAGCCACGTGCATGGAGAACCCGGCGCCGTAGCGCTCGTCCACGCGCTCCGCAATCGGGATGATCAGGTAACCGGCCAGGTAGGATTCCGGCGCGGCCGCCCTGGGCGCATTGGCCGTCGCCATGCCGGCGACCGATGTCAGGACCATCAGGCACAGTATCATCAACGTTGCGACCTCCCTTCGAGCCGCTCCGTAAGCCGCTCGGGGCATACCAAGGAGGTCGCGCAGCCCGTCGGCATCCCCTTGATGTGTCCTAACCCTCGCCCTTGACGGAGCGGCCACTCAACAATGACCATCCCTTGCGCTGATGCCGGGCCTCTTTGCGGATCTCGTGGAGGCTGATCACCTCGGCGGGCTCCATACCGGCATGGTCACTCGAGCGCCTCCAGCGGATGATGCTTGGCGTGCGTCCGCGTCGGCCTGCGATCTCAGCGACGATCAGCGCGGCCGCTGCGGGATCGTCCGGCAGGTTGACGACGATGGACTGATTCTGCCAGTCCGAGGATGTCAGACCGAGACCATCGAGCATGGCCCGAACCTGAGGCGCAAGGGGTTCGGTCTCTGAGAACGTGAGCGCGACATCCATCACTCGACGCGCTTTGCGGCCGCACAATGCGGCGATCATGGACTTGTCTTCGCTGCTCAGCGGTGAAGCAAGGTTCAGAATGGTCATCGGCTGTCTTCTCCAATGCATCATTGCTGCAGGTACGGCATGGGGCTGCCCTGCGCGAGCCTCTTCTGCAGGCATGGATTCGTGCTGGGGCAGTGGGACTCCTGCAGACCCTGCCGGATTTGCGCCGAAAACGGCCGGGAGTCCGCCGACGGCCAGGCGCGTGTCACGATATGTGATCTGCGCTCCCCAAGAGGCCCCCGATCACCGATCGGGATCGTGTCGCTGCGTCACAGATGACGTGCAGATCGGCATTTTGCAACGGCCCGTCACTGCGGGACAGGTCCGGCCTGGCTGCGAAACACCTCGTCGAAGGCCTTCCACCGTGCTTCCATGTCGGCGACGCGCTCGGGATGACGGGCGGCCAGGTTGCGCATCTCCGATCGGTCGGCACGCAGGTCATAGAGCTCCCACGGATCTCCCTCTGCGGCCACCAGCTTCCAGTCGCCCATGCGAAGCGCCCTGTTGCCGATGTGGTGGAAATAGAGCGGGTCGCGCTGGACAGCAACATCGCGGGACAGGGCGGGCACGAGGCTCACGCCCGGCAACGGCGGGGCCGTCCGGCCATTCCAGTAAGGTTCGAAGGGCGCGCCGGCCAGCTCCATCAGGGTGGGGAGCACATCCACGAAATGGCATGGGGTGTGCCGGAGTTCGTTCCGTGCCGAGATGCCCGCCGGCCAATGCACGATGAGCGGCGACGCGATGCCGCCTTCATGGACCCACGATTTGTGGAGCCGAAATGGGGTGTTCGACGCCGTTGACCAGCCCGGACCAAGGCACAGGTAGCTGCCGGCCGATCCCGGTTGGGCCGCACGGTCGTGCATATCGCCTCGGATGATCTGCTCGGCGCTGGCGCCGTTGTCGGAGACGAAGAGGATGACCGTGTCGTCCATGACGCCCATGGCGTCCAGCCGCGCAAGGACACGCCCGATTTCGATGTCCATGCGGTGGACCATGGCCGCATGGATGGCCATCTTGGTCGCCTGGAAGCGTTTCTGCTCCTCGGTCAGGCTGTCCCAGGGAACGGCGCGCGGCGCTTCGCCGGGACCGATCATGTTCTCCAGGTCTTCCTTGCTCAGGTTCCACGATGGAATGATGTCGGGGTCAGCCGGCGGAAGGGGGCAGTTGATCAGGCCCATCTTGCGCATACGCTGCCATCGCCGCTCGCGGATGCGGTCCCACCCCTGCAGATAGACATCTTTGTAGCGGGCTATGTCTTCCGGAAGTGCATGAAGCGGAAAGTGGGGACTGGTGAAGGCGAGGTAGAGGCAGAATGGCTGATGCGGCGTATTGGCTTGATGCTCATCGAGGAAGCCTATGGCGCGGTCGGCGATGTGCGTCGTCAGGTAGAAGCCGGTGTTCGGCTGGACGCTCGGCAGCGGCTGGTCATTGAGTTCATGTTTCTGCGGATGGAAGAACCTGTCGTGGTCGTGGATCACGTAGGAACGGTCGAACCCGCCGTCGGCAACGACCTTCGGCGCTCCCATGAGGTGCCACTTGCCCGAGTGGCAGCACCGGTACCCGGCAGGCTTGAGGTAGTGGGGCATGATGCGCGCCCATGCGGGGATTCGGCCCAGCGGAGGATCCATGCGAACCTGCTGGGCGTAGTAGCCGGTCAGCAGGCATGTTCGAGATGGCCAGCAGCGGGCCGTCGAGTAGGCCTGCGTGAACCTGAGGCCGTTGCGCGCCAGGCGGTCCAGATTCGGCGTATGGACCTCGCCCCCGTAGCATCCTGGATCCGAAAAGCCCATGTCGTCGGCAACGATCACGAGGAAGTTGGGCTTATGTCCGCCGGATTGGTCGGACCTTGCTCGCGGCACGCTCATGGCCGCACCTCCGGCCATAGCACGCACCATGAAGTCGCGTCTGCCAATGCATTCATGCATGTCCATCCCTCGGTCAGTTGGTCCGACAATGGTCCGCCGCTCCCGGCGGCCATTCGCGCATCAGAAATCGGAGCGCTGTGGCCCAGTATAGGACCGTATCTTGCGCGAGTCAAGGTTGGCGCAAGCGCGC
>DYKI01000052.1:4320-8981 GCA_020722705.1 Chthonomonas calidirosea
CGCTGCGGCCCGACCCGGTTGTGATCGGAGCCGACGGTCAGCCGCTGAACGCGTTCGGCTCCTACGGCTACGCCTTCGGAGGGGTCGGTCCCGTGCCCTCGCCGCGATACGACCGGATACCCCTGGAGCTGTTTGTGCGTCTCATCGCGCTGAACACCCCGCCGTTCGGTCCGCTGTTCGGCCCCGAGTACAAGACGAACAACCCTCAGGACTTCTACATCGCGGGGCAGCCGCAGGCCGTCTGCAACACGCCTTCAGAGTCGATCATCGCCTTCTGCAACTCGTATGGAGCCCATGCCGGCGTCACCGACTATCAGGTGGTGCCGCCTCCGTTCGGAGGAGGCAACGAGACCGGAGCCACGCTTGCCGTCATGGTGGACGGGCACGCCAAGTACAAGACCGGGAAGTTTGTGGACCTGGTTAAGATGGTGATGCACCCAATGAAGCTGTAGTCGGGGCTTGGGCGGCGTCGAAGCGCCGGCAGGTGCGCTTCGACGCCGTTCGGAGGACACCATGAACAGGGAAATCAGCCCCATCGCCGTGTTCGTCGTCATCGGCCTCGCCCTGTTGGGCGCAGGCTACTGGCTGTACAACCGGGCGCAGGGCACCACGTTCACGAAGAGCTCGGTCCGGGGCATCCAGTTTGACGCATCGAAGGTGAAGGGGCTGCCGCCTCCAAGGTAGATGCCTCGGCTACGCCGTGGCGGGCAGTTGGCGTTGGCTGAGGCGCATGCGCAACTGAGGTTCGACGCTCAACTGTCCGCATGATCGTGCCCATATCGCATCAAGCGACCCGAACGAGGCATGAGTGCCGTGGACCGTTGTGCGATCCATTGGTCCCGACATGCGGTCGTCGAGGGGCTGCACTACTGGAAGCGTGCTTCAAGCAGGCGCATCAGTTTGCACCGGTAGTCCATCCACGTCAGATAGCCGGGTTCGAAAGGCTCGGTCTGGCGGCCTATGTTGCTGGCCCGGTGCTGGTTCCTCGTCACGAACGCTACGGCCTCCTGCAGCAGCCGGCGTGCATCGTCGGCCCAGTCTGCCGGCGCGTCGGCGATCGCGTCCCGCAGCATTGAGAGCAGTTCGTAGTCCTCGATGCCGTCGCGGGTGGCCTCCCATCGCTTCGTTGCGATCGGTTTGCCGTCGGTGAGGTAGACCGCCCCGTACTCGGATGCGCGCCCCGGTTCATCGAACCAGTAGGGGTCGTAGCTGTGGACCCAATACCCCGCATATGCTGCCCGTAGGCGCCGATCGGCGCCGAACCTGATCCATACCATTTCCTCCAACCTCAGATGCACCCGTTCGCCGCCTCCGGACCAGCCGCTAGAGCGCCCGGCGCAGGAAGTCGGTCATCAGCCGGTACAGATGCAGATGCCGTCCCTCGATGCCGTGGCGCTTGCCGGGGTAGAACATCGTCTCGAACTGCTTGCCCTTGTCCTGCAGAGCCGAGGCGAGCCGGGCGGCGTTCTGGAAATGGACGTTGTCGTCCATGGTGCCGTGGATCAAGAGAAACCGGCCTTTGAGCTGCTTCGCGAAGTGGACCGGTGAGCCTTCGTGATAGCCTTTCTCGTTGTCGGATGGGCGGCGCATGTAGCGCTCGGTGTAGATCGTGTCGTAGAGCTTCCAGTCTGTGACCGGCGCAACGGCGATGGCGGCCCGGAACACGTCGGCGCCTTTCAGGATGAGGCTGGAGGCCATGTAGCCGCCGTAGCTCCAGCCCCAGATGGCTATGCGGCTCTCGTCCACGAAGGGCAGACTGCCGAGGAACCGCGCTCCGGCGATCTGGTCGCGCACCTCCCACTCGCCCAGCTTCAGGTAAGTGATCTTCTTGAACGCGCTGCCCCGCGAGCCCGTTCCCCGATTGTCGCACAGGAAGATCACGCAGCCCCGCTCGGCCAGATAGTGGTACCACAGCGCACTCTTGCCGCCCCATGCATTGAGCGCCACCTGGGAGCCGGGACCGCCGTAGGTGTGCATCAGGGCCGGATAGCGTCGCGAAGGATCGAACGGTTTGGGAAGCAGGATGCGGCCATGAAGTGTCTCGCCGTCGTCCGTCCTGAACGTGAGAAGCTGCCATCCTTCGCCGCTTGCAGGTCGCGCAGGGTCGAAGGTCGGCGTGGGACCGCGCTGAACCCCGTACCTTGCCAGGTTGGGCGAACCGTCGGCGATCAGGGCGTCCACGATGTCCCCCGAGGCCGTTCTCAGCACAATCGTCTGCGGCATGTTCAGCGCCGAGTGCGTGTGCAGATAGAGCGAGGCATCCTTGTTGAACATGGCGCCGTGCCTGCCGGGACCGTTGGTGATCCGGGCCGCATGGCCTCCGTTGAGGGTCCACCCGGGAGGGACGGCGTCCTCGCCGTCCGAACGATGGGTCACCGAGGACGGTGACCATCCCGCGGGAGGGACGGCGTCCTCGCCGTCCGAACCTTTCGTGATCCGGGCCGCATCGCCTCCATTCAGCGGTACGCGCAGGATGTGCCGCTCGGTCGGACCGGGCATTGCCGCGATCACGTACGCGCGGCCTGCCCTGGCGTCAACGGCGGCGACCCCTTCGACGTCGCACTCCGCAGGCGTGATGGGGCCATGGCACGTCCCATCAAGACCGTAGAGGTAGATCCGACGCCACCCATCGCGCTCGGACGGCCACAGGAACCGATCGGTCTCTCCGATGAAGTGCAGCTTGCCGGGATGATCCACCCAGCGCTCGTCGGTCTCCTCTATGATCGTACTCGCGCCGCCCGTGGACGGGTCCACGCGCATCAGGATCAGCCTGTTCTGCAGGCGCGGGATGTATTGGACGAGCAAACCCGATCCGTCGGGTGTCCACTGCAGGTGCGCGATGTAATGCTCCTCTGTCGGGACACAGCCGGACAGGTCCGCCCATGCAGGCTCGAGCGGCTTGTCACCAAGGCCGAAAAAGCCCAATCGGACGGTCGGATTGGGGTCGCCGGCCTTCGGGTAGCGTGTCCGGCGCGGCTCGGCGTGGGGCTGGTCGTACTGCGACAGCAACAGTTCGGGCACGGCGGTCTCGTCCTGCTGAAGGAAAGCGATCGTCCGGCCGTCGGGTGACCACTCCCATGACCTTGCCAGACCGAGCTCCTCCTCGTAGACCCATCCGCATCGGCCGTTGTAGAGGGTTTCGGAGCCGTCGCGAGTGAGGCGTCTCTCCTTGCCGGTTGCCGTCTCGACGATCCAGAGATCGTTGTCTCGGACGAAGCCCGCCATGGTCCCATCGGGCGAGAATGCGGGATGAAACTGCGGCTTGCCGGACCGGGTCAGGCGACGCAGCGAAGCGCCTTCGAGGTCGTAGACGAAGAGGTCGCCGCAGGGCTTGAACCGAGCCGGAGCCTCGGCAGTCAGCAGGAGATAGCGCTCGTTTTTCGACAGCGTGATGGTGTGAATGCCGAGCCGCTTGCGCTTGCCGGCTTTCCGGTAGACGAGACTGCGCGGATCGAGCAGCGGCGTCCGCAGACGGGTCTTGCTGTCGTATGTCCAGATCGTGCTCAGCTTCGAGCCCGGGTACTCGTCGAGGTACGCGAGGCGACGGTTGTCGGCCATCCACTTTGGCGCTCGGAGAACCTTGTCATCGAGCGCTTTGGTTCGAAAGATGGCGTCCAGCGTCAGGCGGCGCGGTCTATCGGATGGCACGTGCGTTGGCTCCTGAAGGTAAGAGTTCGGACTCAGGCCCGGTAGTGATCGTAGTAGTTCGTGTCGTAGAGGATCTTGCCGAGGCCCGCGACGGTCAGGAACGTCAGGGCCGCCTGCTTCGCCCGCACAGGGCCCAGTCGGCCTCCGTCGGGCAGGATGGCGACGACGAGCAGAATGAGCGCCGGCGCGGCAAGCCTGCGCGCAAGCCGCACGAGTGCGTCGCCGCCGAGCAGCACGCTCATACACAACATTCTATCAGGCCTGGTTACCCTCGGCAAGCGACATGCGGTAGCGATTGCGGCGGCGCTTGCCGGTGGCCATGTACCACCCCTGAAGCTGGAATCCCATGGAGGCGTGGAACTTGTTGACATAGTCGTTGTCGTCGGCATCGGTATTCAGGTAGATGCCTCTGGCACCCATGGTGCGAGCCGCCTCGACGATGGCGCGAGTCAGCGCCTTTCCTGCACCAAGGCCCTGCGCCTCCGGAGCCACTCCCATGGAGCAGAACTCGAACTCGTCGGGCGCATCCACCTCCGGCAGGGCGATGGTCCCGGTTTCATCGGTACCGGCCGTCGCCTGCAAGCGCCCTCTGAGCACTCCGACAGATGTCTGCCAGACGATGCCAAACACCCGCGGATGGGTCAGGACCCCGACAATGATGTGCGGCGCGAGGGACAGGATGCGGCTCTTGAGAGCGCGAGAAAACGCCTTCGGATCGAGGAAGCCTGCGGCGAACCCGATCGGTCTGCCCTCGACCTCCGCCACGAGCACGGCGCCCTGCGGGAAGTCCATGACGGCCCCGTAGTAGCGGCGCAGGAAGCCTTCACCGAGCTGGGTCAGGACAAAGCCGGGGAACGCCTCCGTATGGATGCGAGCCACCCTCGGCAGATCGGCGGCGACTGCCCGACGGACGGTCACTGCGGGTCTCTGACGGGGATCAGTGTCGGGTCTGTTGGCGGCCACCGAGTTGTCTCACCCCCTCCCTAACCCTCCCCCGTCAAGGGGGCGGGGAT
>DYKI01000052.1:9081-21872 GCA_020722705.1 Chthonomonas calidirosea
CCTCCCCCGTCAAGGGGGCGGGGATCGTGTTGCACTCCCCCGTGAATGGGGAGGGGATCTTGTTGCACCCCACCGTCAAGGGGAAGAAAGTGCACGTGTGCTCCATGCCCGTCGTGTCCTTCACCGTCAAGCTGAACGCGTCACGCGCTTCAGAACGTCTTCAACAAGCGTAACGCAGGCCTCTCTCGAAAGGTTCGCTTCGGCATAGGCGCGACCGGAGCGCCCCATGCGAGCCGGCGCGTCGCGATCACGCTTCAGTGCGAGGACAGCATCGGCAAGCGCTCGAGGGTCCGCCGGCGGCACAACGACACCGCCGCCCGATTCCTCGATCACGCGCCTGGCGTCGCCGGTCGCGGGTATGGACGCAACTATCGGACGTCCTGCCGCCATGATCGTGGCGATCTTTGACGGCACCGTCGGTGTGGCGACCTCCGGGCGCAGCGTGACGAGGCACACATCGGCATCCGCCAGAACCGTGGGGTACTTCTCCTTGGGCTGCATCGGCAGGAACCGCACATTGGCGAGCCCCTCGGCCGCTGCGGCCAGTCGGTCCCGCTCGGCTCCGCCGCCCACCATCAGCCAGAGCAGGCCGTCCTCTCCGGCCGTCAGGCGCGCCGCCTCGATCACCACATCCAGCCCCTGCGAAAAGCCCATCGTCCCTGCAAAGACAACCATGAAGGCATCACCGAGACCATGCGCCTGCCGAAAGGCTCCGCGTGGCGCATCGGCACTGAAGGAGCGCGTGTCCACCCAGTTGGGCACTACGTGTACCCGGTCAGGATCGCCGCCTCGTGATATGACGAACTCTCGGTTGCCCGGCGACATCACCGTGATGGCCGTGGCCGTCCGATAGAGGGTCCGCTCCATCCGCTCGAACATGCGGATCATCCTCTGTCCACGCAGGATGCCCAGATCAATCATGGACTGCGGGAACAGGTCCTGCACGTTCGCAACCCACGGTATCCGATACACCTGAGCCACCCGGCGCGCGGCAAGCCCGATCATGATCGGCGGGGTGATCGTGTAGATCACGTCGTGACGACCGGCCAGAGCGGCGCGGAGCCCGAGCGCCGGAGGGGCCAGCATCTGCACGAGACCGCGGCTGATGACAGAACTGCCGTAGAAGTTCGGCGCATTGACGCGCACGATCTGGACGCCGGATTTGCATTCTCGTTTGAAGAGCCGATAGCGGTAGTCGGGCGGCATGACGGGGACGTTGTAGCGTGGGAAGCCTGTGACGACGGTAACCTTGTGTTTCCGCTTCACGAGCGACTCGGCCAGCTCGAAGGGGTAGTGCGGCCCTGAGCCGATCTCGGGCGGGAAGTAGTGGCTGAGGATCAGGATGCGCACGCCACGCCCTTAGTACTGCCGCCAGACAGTCCGGTTGACATAGCCGGCGTAGGAATGGATGATGCGCACGACCTTCTCCGACACGCTCGGCGACTGATAGTCGGCGACCGGCAGGAGCATGCGGTTTTCGCCTCGCGGTTGGTGCGCCAGGATCTCCAGCCCCCGGAAGACGGCCTCGGGGTCCATGCCTGTCATCATCACGGCGCCTTCTTCCATGCCTTCGGGCCGTTCATGCGCCTCTCGGATGTTGAGCGCCGGGAAGTTCAGGATCGAGGACTCCTCGGTGATGGTGCCGCTGTCGGACAGCACGGCGCGCGCCTCCATTTGCAGCTTCACATAGTCCGTGAAGCCCAGCGGCTTGAGCAGGGAGACCCTGTCGCTGACCTGGGCGCCTGTCGCTTCGATCCTCTTGCGCGTCCGGGGATGGGTGGACACGATGACCCGGAGGCCGTAGCGCTCGACGAGCCCGTTCAGCACCTGAACCAGCCTCTCGAAAAGCACCGGAGAATCGACGTTTTCCTCACGGTGGCTGCTCACGACAAAGTAGCCGCGCGGCTCCAGCCCCAGTCTCGCCAGAACGTCCGATCGCTCGATCTTGGGCCGGTAGTGGTGCAGCACCTCGTACATGGGGCTTCCGGTCTTGATCACCCGATCAGGCGGCAGTCCCTCACGGAGCAGGTAGTCCCGCGCTATGGAACTGTAGGGCATGTTGATGTCACTGATGTGGTCAATGATCCGCCGGTTGATCTCCTCGGGCACCCGCTCATCGAAGCAGCGGTTGCCGGCCTCCATATGGAACACGGGCACGCGGCGGCGCTTCGCGGCAATGGCTGCAAGGCAGCTATTGGTGTCGCCGAGAACGAGGAATGCCTCCGGCTTGATCTCGGCCAGGACCCCATCGGTCGCAGCGATCGTCTTGCCGATGGTCTCGGCGGCGTTGGCTCCGGCCGCGTTCAGGTAACGATCCGGCGGCCTGATCTCCATATCGTCGAAGAAGACCTGATTCAGCTCATAGTCGTAGTTCTGACCTGTGTGGACGAGCGTGTGCTCGGCATAGCGGTCCAGGGCGGCGATGACGCGCGATAGCCGGATGATCTCCGGGCGTGTGCCGACGACGGTCATGACGCGCATGGGAGGCATGGTCACCCCCTCCCTTGCCCTCCCCCGTCAAGGGGGAGGGAAATGCGATTGGCTCCCCCGTCATCAGGGAGGGGATTGGGTTTGGCTTCCACGGCAGGGGGGAGCCGCGTGGGCTCAACTTCCTCGAACACGGTGTCGGGCCTGGCGGGATCGAACACTTCCGACGCCCAGAAGAGGGTGATCATGTCGGTATCGCCGACGTTCTGTATGCAGTGGGTGTAGCCCGGCGGGATGTCCACCACCCTCAGGTCCGTTCCCGAGACCCGAATGCGCACCACATCTTCCGGCGTCTCTCGGCTATGGCTCGGGGCGATCCGTCGGAACCTGATCTCGGCCTCACCCGACAGCACCAGGAACTTCTCCACTTTGGTGTCGTGATAGTGGTTCCCGCGGACGATGCCGGGCTTGGTGGTGGAAACGAATATCTGGCCGGCGCCCTGCGTCTTGATGAACTCGGCCAACACACCCCTGGGGTCGCTCCTCTGCTGCAAGGCGTAGGACCATCGCTCGGGCGGCAAGAAGGAGTTGTACGTCGCCAAGAGACGCCGATTGAGGGGATCGCTCAGGTCGGGCAGCATGAGATCATCGCGACTTCGGCGGAATGCTTGGATCCGTTCCGCGATCTCGCCGAGCTTGATGTGAAACACCGGCTCCACCGAGCCGAAGCGGAAACGCTTGTCGGACGAGTCCGACGGGTCTGACGGGTCCGACCTGTCCGACTCGTCCGACGTGTCCAAGAGCGCCACAAAGGCCCGAACCACATCATCAATGTAGACGAGCTGCATGTCCCGATTGGGGTCGGTGACGGTGATGGGCAGGTCACGGGCGATGTTGTGACAGAAGGTTGCCACGGCGGAGTTGTAGTTGGGCCGCGACCATTTGCCGAACACATTGGGCAGTCGGAACGCGACTGCGGCCGCGCCGGTCTGCTCCGAGTATTGCCGCAGGGCGTCTTCGGCCTGGCGCTTGCTGATGCCGTAGGGGTTGTCCAGTTCAGCCTGAATGGAGGATGACAGCACAATCATGGGCGGGCGCGGGCATGCGGCCCCCAGTGCGCACACCTGTTCCGTGAGACCGGCATTGCCCCGGGCATACTCGCTCGGGTCCGGCGGACGGTTGACGCCCGCCAGATGGTAGATCACGTCTGCTCTGCTTACCATTTCGGCGAGGTCGCCGCCTGTGTCTATGTCGCAGCTCAGGACCTCCACGCCGTCGCGTCGGCCCAGGGCGACCGTCAGGTTGCGCCCCATGAAGCCGGACGACCCCGTCACAAGGACTGTCGTCAACGTTCTGTCTCCTTGATTCTGTCGGACTGGTCGGATTGGTCGGACCGGTCGGACTGGTCGGACGGTACCGCTAAGGCGGCGCAACGCCCGCTCGACCGGCCAGCTCATCCTGAATGTACGCGAGGTTCCGAAGCATGGCCTCCATGCCGTCCACGTCCAGGCGGTCGGTATTGTGCGAGTTGTAATCTTCGGCCTGCGCGGCGTCGGGCATACCCTCGGTGAAATACAGCGCGTAGTTCAGGTCCCGATTGTCGGCGGGGACGCGGAAGTAGCCGCCCATGTCCTCTGCGCGCAGCCGCTCCTCGCGAGTCAGGAGCGTCTCGTACTGCTTCTCGCCGTGCCGCATGCCAATCACACGAATGGGGTTATCCGCGTTGAGTATTCGCTTGAGCGCCTCGGCCAGCGTGCCGATGGTGGCCGCAGGAGCCTTCTGCACGAAGATATCGCCCGGCTTGCCATGCTCGAATGCGAAAAGCACGAGATCAACGGCCTCCTCGATGGACATCATGAAGCGGGTCATGTTGGGATCGGTGACGGTCAGGGGGTCGCCCCGCTTGATCTGCTCGATGAACAGTGGGATCACGGAGCCTCGCGACGCCATAACGTTGCCGTAGCGCGTGCCGCACATGATGCTGCCACGCTCGGCCGCCACACGCGCCTTGGCGACCATGAGCTTCTCCATCATCGCCTTGCTGATGCCCATGGCGTTGATCGGGTAAACCGCCTTGTCCGTGCTGAGGACGACCAGACGCTCGACTCCGCACTCCATGGCTGCGGTCATCACGTTGTCGGCGCCCAGGGCGTTGGTCTTGATCGCCTCGATGGGATAGAACTCGCATGATGGCACCTGCTTGAGCGCCGCCGCATGGAATACGTAGTTGACGCCGACCATGGCATCTTTCAGGCTGTCCGGCTCGCGCACGTCGCCGATATAGAAGCGCAGGCGCGGGTTGGCATAGCCGATCCGCATGTCCTCCTGTTTCTTCTCGTCACGGCTGAACACGCGTATCTCGCGCAAACCCGTCTGCAGGAAGCGGCGCACGGCTGCGTTCCCGAACGAGCCCGTCCCGCCGGTGATCAGGGCCACTTTGTCGTCAAACATCGCTATTTCGTCCTCCCGGCAACATCCTTCCAGAGATCCGCCAATCGCCTGGTCACGACCGGCGCAGCGTACTCGGCCTCGGCCCTGCGTCGGCCCCTCGCCCCCATGGCCGCACGGAGCTCGGCGTCTCCGGCGAGCCGCCGCATGGCTTCGGACAACGCCTTCACATCACGTGCCGCGACGCAGATGCCGCACGGCTCCGGGCTGTCAACATCGAGCATCTCGGGCATGGCTCCCACGTCGGTCGCCAGCACGGGTCTGGAGCACGCCATCGCCTCGGCCACCACGTTCGGGAAGCCCTCCGAATGACTCGGCAAGGCGAACACGTCACCATGCGCTACGGCCCTCAGCGCCGCTTCGTGAGATAGCGTACCATGAAAGGCAAGCGTCACTTTGCCGCCCGATCGGTCCTTGAGCTCGTTCCGATATGTGTCCTGAGCAGGCCCTACAATGTCGAGCCGCAACGCCACTCCCGACAGCTTGCACGCGTCCACGAGATCGCCAACGCCCTTGGATGGCAGCACATGGCCGACGTAGACGACTCTGGGCCGTCCGTCCGAGCCGGCGTCCGTGCCGACAGGATCGCCGATCACCGCATCCACCGCCGCTACATCCACCATGTTGGGCAGGCTGCGCACGTCAGCTCCGGGACATGCTTCCCGAAGCGCCCGATTGGACCGCCGATCCAACACGATCGAGGCAAAGGCCGCATTGGTGCATCGGCGCAGGAGGTCCCACTCGCCGCCATGGCTCTGTGCCAGCGCCGGAATGCGCCCCATGCGGTAGTGGATGATGGACCTGACGCCTGCCGAGGCTGCGCTCCGAAGCATGAGCAGGTCCTTCCGCAAGGCGAAGCCGGCGCTCGTGCACAGGTGAACCACATCCGGCGTGGCCTTCCGAAGCAGCGCTTTGAACCTGAGGTAGTCGCGTATGGCCTGGGCGGCTCCCCCGATCACCCGCGCAGCCGTTGACGTTTGCGTCACCGCGCGCCATCGTACCGCAGTGTCCAGATGGACGATCTCGGTTTCAGGGCTGGCCGCGAGCTCGCGGATCAGAATCTGCGTCCACGTGGCTATCCCCCCCACTGGAGGCGGCAACGGCGACACGAGCAGAACGCGCAAGCCCATCCTCTACCGTCAGCCGCCGAAGGGCGACTTCGTGTCGTTCATCGGTGCGGTTTGCACCGGAGGGCGTTGGCTCCGCCGCGCGCTGTCGGTTTCCATGCGCGCTTAGTTGCCCCGGACGGAGGCTAGCGCCCGCTCCACATCCTGCCGCATTTGATCGGACAGCGCGGCCCGGCGTTTCTTGGCAGTCGCGGTCGCCCCGGCCGCCACGGCATACGCCATGACGAACCAGAAGGGTTTCGATATGATCCCCGTAGTCACCAGGTTGCTGATCAGAATGGCCGTCACCAGCACGAGCGGCAGCAAGCCGTGGCGGGTGGTGCGTGCACGCAGTCCTCCGCGCACGCAGAGCCCAAGGGCGATCCAGAACGGGATGCTGCCGACGATGCCGACCTCCGTCAACACGTGAAGGTAGAGATTGTGAGCGTCCAGAGCTCCCTCGGACAACTGGGGGACGCGCTGTCCCAGCTCACGCCGGTGTGCCTCAAAGCCCCAGCCCTGTATCGGGCGTTCGCTCAGCATCTTCAGAAGCTCAGGGTAGATACGCTCGCGCCCCGATACCTCGCGCTCCTCGAGCGCCGCGCCCCACCGCGCCCGAGTGATGGACGTTACGTAGAGGGCGAAATACGACGCGGCACTGGCCGCGAGGAGCAGCGCAAGATTGCGGAAGCGACGTGTGGCGCGCTCTCCCGACATCGTCAGAATGACCAACCCGCCGAACAGGCCGGCCAGTGCGCCGCGCGAGCCTGTGCGGACGAGCGAAGCAAGGATGGGCACGGCGAGTGCCGGGGCCATCCAGCGCCATCTTGTGCCCGTCACTCGCGCCGTCAGAACGAGTCCGAGAACGGCCAGCAAACACAGGGAGAGGACGCCGCCGACGAAGTTGGGGTTCGCGCCCGCGAACGATAACCTGAGCCCGCGAGTGGTCTGCACGGAGGTCTGGAGAAAGCCGAAAGTCATCATCACCGAGATTGCTCCGCCGACGACAGACATTGCCGTCAGCGCCCGACCGGACAGATCCTCATCGCGCATGGTGTTGCTGACGATCCAGAACATGATCAGATTCTGGATGAGCGTCATGCCCCGCTGCTGAATGGCTCCGCCATACCAGCCGATATGGGGAGTTGCACTGATCAGCGCAATCGCCAGATACGTGGAGAACATCCAGAAGGCAGCCGTCGGCCTGCGCAAAGAGAGTGTGGGCTGGGTGAGAGCCGCAATCCCCAGCAGCAGCCCGAACACACGCGCCATGCCCAGACTGCCGACGAGGGGAACGGCGTCCAGGGGCACCGAGGCGGCGAACAGGACCAGCGCGAACGCAAGCAGACGGTTTGGCCGAGGAGCGCGCCGTACGGGCTTGACCGGCTGCGCCTGGGCCTGGGCGGCGCGAGTCAGGCGGTCCGGCGCGGTTTGCGTCAGCTCGCCTCGCGCTAGGGACGACGTCTTCGCCGTCCGGGCGGTCATGGCGTCGCCTCCTCGCTCGTCACTGCGGGGGTGTCGCACAAGGCTGTGGCCGATGCCCCGTCCTCACGGCGTGTCCTGGCAAAGGCCGTCACGAACACGGTTCCCAGCCCGATCAGTCGGACGGTCGAAGTGGCAGCAGCGGCGATGCCGCCTCCCACGAGTCCGATGCGCGGCACGAGCACGATGCTGACCGCGAGCGCCGTCGCGACGGAGATGATCCCGAGCGTCAGTTGAACGCCGAACTGCCGCGAAACAGTCAAGGAGGTGCCGAAGCACGTCGAGACGTAGTTGATGGCCGCGGCTCCGAGCAGCCAGAGCAGCACCGCCGGCTGCCTGGCATACTCCGCCGTGTACAGAGCGCGCAAGATGGGTCCCCCCGCAACGGCCCCCACGGCTAGCGTCGAGGCTCCGAGCACAAACGAAACGCCGAGGAACTTGAGCAGCACACTGGTGAAGGCCTCCCATTTCCTATCGGCATACAGGCGGGCCATACGCGGCCCGGTCGCCATAGAAAGGGCTGAGGTGACAAGGTAGCCCGCCGCGGCAATCTGCGCGCTTGCGGCGTAGATGCCCAGGTCCGACTCGCCGTGATAGCGCACGATCACCAGACGGGCAACGTGGAAGTAGACGAGGTTCAGCGCGTTGGCGACGCCGAGAGGCAGCGACAGCCATGCAAGGGCGCGCATTCGCCTTCCCTCGAATGACGGCCACACTCCGTCCTTCGGAACATCGGTCCCATCTGTCCCATCGGTCCCATACGGGGTCCGGAGGCCATGCCCAGCATTGGGAGGGTCATCGTCCCCGATGACCCCCATCTCATTGCCGGCCAGCACGAACCGAGCCGAGGGGAAGTCATACCACAGCGTCACGGCAGAAGCGGAAGCGATCAGGGCTACACAGGCGACCGTGACCTGACGCGTGAGGGCCATGGCCAGCCCGACGACGATGACGCTCAGGATAGCCTTGGCGATCATCGAGATGGCCATCCGATTGTGCTGCTCATGACGCTGGAGCAGGCCATACACGATGTCGGCCACGCCGTTGACGCTCATGTACGCGCCGACGAGGACCACCACGAGCGCCGTGTCGGTCCTGTACCCGCCTGCGAGCGCGGCCACGACGACCGCGATGCAGCCAATCACCAGGCCGACCAACCGGAGGCCGAGGTATTCGGAGAAGCGGTAACGGTCGCGCGCATCGGTGGCCAACACGGCCCGAAGGCAGAGCTCGGGAAAGGCGAGGATCATCGCTCCGAGGGTTGCCCCGAGCGTATACTGGCCGACCATTTCCGCATTGCCCAGCTTCGCCATTAACGACAGGATGGCGACGTTGGAGACGGCAGTCACGCCGTTGGCCACCAGTGTCCAGGAGAAGCTCCTGCGAAGAGACAGGGGCTTCAATCCGGGTCGAGCCGTGGCGACGGTGTCAGATGGGTGCACACTCATGGGCAAAAACGCGGACTGTGGGCAACAGTCCGCCGCAGCCATTATACCAGTGTGCTTGACGGTAGCCCGCCGTCGAGGTGTTCCATCACCGCGGTGTCCCACAGCACCGCGGGCCGACACGGACGGCCATCCTCATGGAGGTTCACGAGACCGCGGCTGAACGGGTCCGACGTCCGCTTGTGCGGCGCCGCCAACGACTTGGCCGAGGGATGTCTAGCGCTCGGCCTCCTCGGGAACCCGTCCGATGGCCCAGACGAGTCCTCCCCAGAGCCGCCGCAGGGGCGGGACGATCACCAGTCCCAGATTCCACGCGCGGGCAAACGCCTGGGCCAGCCGAGCCTTGACCGTCAGACTTGCGGCAACGGTTGTCAGCCACGCCCCTCCGGCTTCACCTGCTTCCACATCCAGGAGGCCGGCAGACTCGAATGTGCTCTTGAGGTTCTCCGGTTCCATGGCTTCAGCGTTGTGCGTCTCAAATGTGTTCGGGCGGAGCGTCACCGTGATGAGGCGGTTGATCCCCGGACGTGCCCAGTTCGGCACCGTTACCACCACCCAACCGCCGGGCCGAGCGTAATAGGCATGGCGAAGGACGATCCCTCGGAGGTCGGAAAAGTGCTCGATCAGGCCGGCCGAGACGACAACGTCAAACTTGCGCGGCAGCTCTGCTGTCCAGACATCACCTTCATACAGCTCGGCGTGGATTCCGGCCTCTTGAAGGAGACTGCGGCATGCCTCAAGCCCCGGAGCAGACATGTCCAGCCCGTGGTAGTGGTGCTGGGGCGCGACCTCCGCCAGCCGCTTCAGGATGCGACCTGGAGCGCAGCCCAGCTCAAGGATGTTGCCCGGGGCGGAACACGTGCGCGCCAGCAGGCGCTCCCACACCTCGGCGCGCGTCCCTTCGAACGCATCACCCAACAGCATCCTCAGCCCGGAGGCGCGAATGCTCCGGGACTGGTTGCGCTGATCCCAGAAATCCCTGGTAGTCAGGTCACGTTTCACGGGCTGTCCTCATCTGGTGTGCCGGGCCTAACCCGGGCAGGTTGACATTGAGACCTCGACATCTGCAGGCCACGGGCGGGCCGCTTGGCTTACGACGCCCATGCGCCCGACCCGCCTCGCTTGGCCATGGACGACGGGATGGCAACGGTGCCGACGGCCTTCACCGCGTTCGCCTCCGGCGTCCAGGAGAAGCTTCGGCGAAGCGAAAAGAGCTTGAGGGCGGGTTGGACGGCTGCGCCGTCGGCATCGGAAGCCGGAATGGTCATGAAAAAGAACCGCGGGCACACCATGGCCGCCCGCTGGGGAGCATTATACCTTGCGCCGGTTGCGCCCGCCTCGCCAGGGGCTCATGGCCCCACTCGGCATAGACACAAGACGGGGCTGCTCGCGCGGAACAGCCCCTGAGCGTCATGTCAGCCCGCTTGGCCCAGATCGGCGGACGGGCATCGTGCGAGTGTCAGTTGGACGGCGAAAGGTTCGCCACAGTCATGTTCTCCCACTTCATCCACTTGGCATGGCCATCCACGAAGGCCACATTCTGGCCTCCGGTGTGGCGAGTGGCGCCTTCCAGCTCCTGCTGGCTGTAGTTGGCCTTGAACCAGGCAGCATTGTGGCCATCCTGCCAGATCAGACAGCAGCCCTGGTTGGAGAAGGCTGCGCGGCAGGCAATGTAGTCCTGGCCCCAGCCCTCCCAGGCGTTCACGAGACCGATGGACGAGTCCATGACCATGGCGTAGTTGGCCGGACTCTTGACGGCGGCGAGCTTGCGGCCATTGGCCAGAGATTCGTTGAAGCCGTAGGAGATGAAGTTCGGGTTGTTCGGCTTCTCCCACCAGTTCCGGTCGCTCCAGCTTGCGAACGGGTCATGGGCGCCCGCATCCGGGCCCATGCCGGTCCAGTCGTTGACGGTCGGCCACTCGAGAGCATCGCTCGGACACTGGTACAGCTTGATGCTCTTGATGTAGGGCAGAGCGCACACGGCCCAGTAGGATGCCGAGTCCATGACGAAGCGCTGACCCCAGTTCCATCCGGTGAACTTCTCGTCGTTGTCCTGGACGTACATGAGCTGGGCAAGCGCCAACTGCTTGGTGTTGGATAGGCACGAAATGGATCGGGCCTTCTCACGGGCCTATGCGAACACAGGGAACAGAATGGCCGCAAGAATCGCGATGATCGCGATGACGACGAGCAGTTCGATTAGAGTGAATCCACGACGGGACATTGTCCTTGACCTCCTTATTCGTTGGTGCGAGTGCGGTTGAGACTTAGCGACCGGCGCCCTGTGGCGTCATATACTGCGAGCCGGCTCCCGGGCGAGCCATCGGTGCGTTGCCGCGCTTCGCCGCCAGTCCCATGCCGCGTTCCTCCATGATCTTCTTCATCTGGTCCATCTGGTCGGCGCTCATCTTCTTCTTGCCGGTGCCCCGCCAGATGAAGGCTCCGGCGACGACCACCACAAGCACGATCACCAGGATCGCCACCCAGGGGGGTATCTCCGGGCCTGACTTCAGTGCCATCTTGCCTCCTTTCCCTCGTACTCAGTCCGAAGCCGCTTAGCTCGCGGCTCTCGCTGCGGCGTGTGCCGGTGTTGTCCCCGGTCTGTGCACGACACACCAAGTGTCATTATAAGACGCGATCGCCGTAAACACAAGTCCCAGTTGCTCGAAATGTAACCGAACAGCGCCAGGATGACAGCAGGCAAACGTGCATCACCGACGCCACTCGAACGCTGCTGTCAGCAGCTCGCCATCAGGTTTCGACAGCTCGTCATATGTCTCCTGCGCGGTTTCCGGGATTCTGACGGAAGCAATGCAGTCCGATGCCTGCAGCTCTCCGGCCGCCATCATGTTGAGCACGGCCACCCGGTCCCCAAAGGTGCAGTCGCGAGGCACGCGGAACGTAAGCTCCTTGAGGAAAGCAGCCTGATACGGGATCGGCACGTCATTCGGATAGCTGCCTTGGATGATGTAACGGGCGCGCCTGGGCGAGTCGTCGTTCCAGGGCACGTCGCGCGCGAGGGCGATGCTTTCGGCGACAACCGCGCGATTGCCCGTCACATCCACCACGACATCGGCTCCGGCGGGCAGCAGGGGCATGAGCGCGCTCGCGATCCCTGAGCCGCATGGGACAGCCTCGATGCCGGCATTTCGGGCGCGGCCGACACGCCTCTCGCTGAGGTCGCCCGCGACCACCCGGCACCCGAGCGATGCGTACAGCCTCGCGCAGAGCTGACCAAGCGCCCCAAGCCCGATCACCGCCACCGTGTCGCCCTCGTCGGCCATGGCGATACGCACGCCATGGTAAGCGATGGCGGCCAGATGCGCGAGACTCGCATCGAGCAGCGACAGCCCATCGGGCACAGGAATGCATGCCGCAGCGGGCGCAACTGCATGCGACGCATGGCCGCCCCACATGAGGCCCAAGCGTCCGGCATCGTGCGTGCCGTTCAGATACACTCGCGTGCCGGGCGCAAGGGATGCGTTGGGACCGGACCGGATCACCACGCCCGTCATGGCATAGCCCGGGACATACGGGAAAGGCACGGCGTCGGGCTGCCGTCCCGCGAGGCATCGCAGCTCGGTGCCGGGGCTGACGCAGGTGTCATGGGCCTCGACCACGACCTCGTCGTCGCCGGGTTCGCGGAGATCGAACTCCTCGACGCCGACGATACCCACCGCTTGATGGACGATGGCCCGCGCTTTCACACTTCCACCTCGAATGCCCGGCGGGGGGTGTCCACAGTCACCTTCCGGATGGTCGCCGCGCTGACGCCTTCGCGCCGCCGCGCGGCAAGCGCATTGCCCGCCACACCGACCGCACCTTGCGGCATGGTTCGTCGCGTCATTCCGCCCATGGTCTCATCTTCGCCGTGCCATAGGCC
>DYKI01000229.1 GCA_020722705.1 Chthonomonas calidirosea
CCTACCGATACCTGGCGCTCAAGCGCCAGGCAACATTCAGGTGTCCCTACGGGACACGAGCAAACATCCTACCGATACCTGGCGCTCAAGCGCCAGGCAACATTCAGGTGTCCCTACGGGACGTGGGCGTTTGTCCCGTAGGGACATCTGAATGTCGGCAGGTCATTTATGGCCTGCTTGATGGGGGCCGCTTTTTGCGTCCCGTAGGGATGCCTGAATGTGCGAGCGATTGATTACCAGATTTAAGGCTTGATCTTCATCAGTCGTTACTATACAAAAATCTATGGAGTGCATCATGCCGCCTTTGACGACGCATTTGGTGGTGGCGGAGCAGGTGTTCCCGCATTTGGAAGCGTTTGGCGCTACCGAGTACGGTGCGTTTTTGACGGGCAATCTTGTGGTAGACGTGAACAGCTTTACGTCCGTGTCGCGGCGCACCACGCACTTCGTGGGCCGGGTTGACGAGGATGGATATGCGGCGTTCACCAAGAGCTGTGTGAAGTTCCTCGATCAGCGTGAGCGTCTGTTGGCGCGTCCCTGGGCCGTTCTGACGCCGGAGGAGCGCGCTTTTGTCGCCGGTTATTTGTGTCACCTGGCGGCGGATGAGACGTGGAAGGCACTGGGCGCGCGGCTGCAGCAGTCGTTGGGCTTGGCATCGTTGCAGGATATGACCGTTCCGCCTGCCGTGGTCTTGACGGCATTCAGCGTGTTGAGCCATGCGCTGTTCGTGGATTTTCCTGCCGTGACCGCTGCGTTGAACACAGCGCCGCCACCTGACGTATTCACGCACGTCGCCCATGCCGATTTTCTGCGCATGTGGGACATCGTGCGGCTGCCGCTGTTGAAGGGGGATTCGCCGGAGTCGTTTTTCGAGATGCTGGCGCGCAGTGGGAAGGATGCCGCCGAACTGCAAAAGGTCCGCGAGCACCGTCATTGGGACGCGGCTGTGGCGTTGATCGAGCAAATCGGCGGCGTGGAGGCCTTTGTCGCGGAGGCTGTAGAGCGGGCGCTCGAAGTCCTGCCTGCTTTGAACGGAAGCGAATTGTGATGGATCTATCTCTGGACCGTATTCGCGCTTATCGCGCGCGAACGTATCGCCTGCTGCCGGAACTGCGCCTGACGTCGGTGGAGGAGGCCGTCGCCTTCGTTGAAGAACGCGGTTTCGTCTACTTCTGGCCGATCAAGGGCGTGGAGATGCCCAGCCTTTGGGCCGCTGTCGCCGGAGATCGCCCGGTCGCCGACGAGCACGACGATCCCGGGCACAAGACCTGGGGCTGGAAGGACGGCTCGCTCGACAAGAAGTGGTGGTACTACGCCAAAGTGCTGCGCAAGAAAGCGACGCTGATCGCGCTGGACGTTGCGCCATATTTTTATGCCCTCAGCGAGAACTACGGCGCGCCTGAAGAGGACTATCTCGACCAGTATCGCCGTGGCGCGATGACGCAAGAAGCCAGAGCCATCTACGAAGCATTGCTGCGCGAAGGCCCGACGCACACCCTTGCGTTGCGCAACCTGACCTTTATGACCACTTCGGAAATGGGCTATCGTTTCAACCGCGCGTTGGACGAGCTTCAGGCCGATTTCAAGATTCTGCCGGTGGGCGTGGCGCAGGCCGGCACGTGGAACTACGCCTTCATCTACGACTGTGTCCACCGTCATTTCCCCGACTTGCCCGAACGCGCGGGCGCGCTCAAGATCGGCGAGGCGCAGCGGAAGCTGGTCGAGTTGTATTTGCGTTCGGTGGGCGCGGCGCAGTTCGGCGACGTGGCGAAGATCTTCCAGTGGCCGCAAAAAGATGTGGAGCAGGCAATCCAGGCATTGGTGGACGCCGGAACGCTCGTAGCCGGGCTGACGATCCCCAACCAAAAAGGCGAGTGGTTCGCCCTGGCGGACTTTTAACCACGAATCTTCACGCATCATAACAAAACGACTATCCGACTAATGACTATCAGACTATGCGAGGTATGATGATGAAACCCAATCCAGTCCTTAAACACCTGGGTCTGGCGGATGATGACCGCGCGGTGATCATCCACACGGACGACATCGGGATGTGCCAGGCGTCGCTGGCGGCCTACGCCGACCTGGTTGAGGTGGGCCTGATCTCCGCCGCTTCGACGATGGTGCCGTGTCCCTGGTTCCCGGCGACGGCGGAATTCTGCCGCACGCACCCCGACAAGGTCGATATGGGCGTCCACATCACGCTGACGAGTGAGTGGCGCAGCGGCTACCGCTGGGGACCGATTTCGACGCGCGACCCGGCGTCCGGTTTGCTGGACGAGGCGGGCTATCTGCCTTACACTTCGGAGGAAGTGCAGGCGCACGCGACGCCGGAGGCCGTGCGCCGCGAAATCCAGGCGCAGGTCGAGCGCGCCCTGACAGCGGGCATCGACGTGACACACATCGACACGCACATGGGCACGGTCTTCGATCCCAAGTTCCTGGAGAGCTACGTGCAGACGGCGATACAGTATCGCGTCCCGCCGCTGCTGGTGCGCAAGGACGAGGCCGGCATCCTGGCGATGGGCATGGGCTTCACGCCTGAAACGGCGGCGGGTCTGGCGCGCCACATCGAGACATTGACGGCGATGGGCTTGCCGATGGTGGATAACGTCACGTTCGTGCCGTTCGCGCCGGGTGAGGATCACGTTGCGCGCACGCAGCATTTCCTCGCGCAGTTGCCGCCGGGACTGACGTACCTCATCATCCACCCTTCGGTGGACACACCGGAATTGCGGGCGATCCTCCCAGAGGGCTGGCAAGTGCGTGACGCCGAGTATCGCACGTTCTGCGACGAGCGCCTGCGCGCCACGCTGCGCGATGCGGACATTCACGTGATCGGCTGGCGCGTGCTGCGCGATCTGCTGCGGCAGGCGTTATAACGTGGCGGCGAACCTTGCGAAGGGTCTCTTTCCCTTCGCAAGGTTGGTCTAGCGTTTCTCGAAGTGCACTTCAGGGTAGGCGAGGGAGGGGCCGTCGAGCAAGCCCACGGCTTCGCCGCGCAGGTGTTTGTCGAAGAAAGCGAGAAGATACGTGGTGTAGTTGTTGCCGCCATTGGTCCACGCCTCGCTGTTCACCATCAGCAACGGCTGCGTGAGTCCCCGCGCGATGACGTCATCCGCGACGCGCTCGATCCAGGTATCCATCCCCAGGACGGCCTGACAGCGTGGGTCTTCCGCGCACACCAGCACTACCGCGCCGCCGCCGGTCGAATGGCCGAAGAAACCCACGTGCTCTAGTCACCATAAGCAAAGCTAACGCGAGCAGCACGCTGCCGGCTTCGAAGAACCGCATTCATGCCTCCTCATCGGGTATTCCCGGTGTAACCATCTTGAAACATGACTTTAACTGCCATTCACCCAATCATGTGTTAGGATTTAGATAGTCATCAAGCCAGTGTATG
>DYKI01000053.1 GCA_020722705.1 Chthonomonas calidirosea
TCGGCTCGGCAGGAGCCTCGCCCTCCCGGAGCCTCGCCACACGTCCCGGCGGCGGCCGTTACCCCTGCCCCCTTCGGCGGGCGGGGGCAGGGGGGAGGGGGGGCGTCTCGCATAGCCCTCACCCAACCTCTCCCGCGCGCCATACGTAGCGGACAGCCGAGGTCCGCTATGCGCGGGAGAGGGGACATTCGGCTCGGCAGGAGCCTCGCCCTCCCGGAGCCTCGCCCTCCCGCGGAGCCTCGCCCTCCCGCGGAGCATCGCCCCCCAGTTCGGTGTTGGCGTGCGGCGTCTCGGGGGTAACGACGCTGCGGGGAACGTTCGGGACTGCGGGGAGAGGAGCGGCATGCCATGCTGCCCGTGGTTCGGAGCACAGCAGGACTATTGGACTATACTCTCACCAACTATCGGGTACAGCCGACAACCCGGGTATGCCTTTGCCGTGCCCTTTGCGTCAGATGTCTGCGGGCAGCCGTGACCGACCGGGATCCGATCCTCGCCTGCTCGAATGCCGACCCACCAAGAATGGAGGGCCCGTCCTATGACTGAGGCCGAACGTCTCGCCCGTGCCGAAGCCTATCGCGTCGCTATGTCGAGCCGTCGGAGCTGCCGCGCGTTCCGCACCGATCCGGTGGACCGGAAGGTGATCGAAACAGCAATCCGCGCGGCTGCTTCGGCTCCGAGCGGAGCCAACAAGCAGCCATGGACATTCGTGGCCGTCGGCGACCCCGAGATGAAGCGCAGGCTGCGCGAACGGGCAGAGACCGAGGAGAGGCGATTCTACTCGGATATCGGACCCCGCGAGTGGCTCGGCGATCTGGAGCCGTTGGGGACGACATGGCGCAAGCCGTTCCTCGAAGACGCGCCGTGGCTGGTCGTGGTGTTTGCCCAGGCCTACGGAATCGGGCCCGACGGTCAACGCGTTCGCTGTTACTATGTGCGCGAGTCGGTGGGCATTGCGGTAGGATTCCTGATCTCGGCCCTGCACCATGCGGGACTCGGCACGCTCACCTACACGCCGACGAAGATGGGTTTCCTCAACGAAGTCCTCGACAGGCCGCCGAACGAACGTCCCTTCATCGTCGTGGCGACAGGCCTGCGCGATACGGCTGTCGAGCCGCCCGCCATCGAGCGCAAGCCGCTGCATGAGGTCATGCTGGTTCTCTGACACCCGGGCGTCTGTCAGGAGATACAATCAGCACAAGGAGAAGGTCATGAGTGAGTTGTCCGTTCCCTCGCGCCGGTCCTGGGCCGAGCCGTGGAAGGTGAAGGTCGTCGAGCCCGTGCGGTTGACAACCCCGGAACAGCGTGAGGCCGCCATCCGAGAGGCCGGCTGGAACACTTTTTTGCTCCGTTCCGACGACGTCTACATTGACCTGCTCACCGACAGCGGCACGAGCGCCATGAGCGACAACCAGTGGGCCGGCATGATGCTCGGCGACGAAGCCTATGCGGGGAGCCGCAACTTCTACCACCTCGTCGAGGCGGTGCAGGAGCACTACGGCTATCGCTACCTTGTGCCCACGCACCAGGGGCGCGGCGCCGAGCACATACTGTCGCAGACTCTGATCAAGCCGGGCGATGTCGTGCCGGGCAACATGTACTTCACGACCACGCGGCTCCATCAGGAACTGGCCGGCGGCCGCTTCGTGGACGTCATCATCCCCGAAGCCCACGATCCGGCATCTGAGCACCCGTTCAAGGGCAATGTGGACCTCGATGCGCTCGAGTCCGTGATCCGTGAGAACGGCAAGGACCGCATCCCCTACGTGTGCCTCCATGCGACCGTCAATATGGCTGGCGGTCAGCCTGTTTCTCTGGAAAACGCAAGGGCGGTCCGCGAGTTGACCGCTCGCTATGGCATTCCGGTCTACATGGACGCCACGCGCGCCGTCGAGAACGCTTATTTCATCCAGCAGCGGGAGCCGGGCCAGTCCGCGAAGAGCGTGAAGGAGATCCTCCGCGAGTTCTGCTCGCTGACCGACGGCTGTACCATGAGCGGCAAGAAGGACCCGCTGGTGAACATCGGCGGATGGCTGGCCACGAACGATCCGGCGCTGTACGAGGAGGCGTCGAACCTGGTTGTCGTCTACGAGGGGCTGCACACGTATGGCGGCATGGCCGGCCGCGACATGGAGGCCATGGCGCGAGGCATCGCCGAATCGGTGCAGGACGATCACATCCGCGCGCGCATCGGCCAGGTCGAGTATCTGGGCAACAAGATCGCGGGCTGGGGCATCCCGATCGTGAAACCCATCGGCGGGCATGCGGTGTACCTCGACGCCCGGGCCATCTACGATCACCTGCCGCAGGACCGCTTTCCGGCGCAGATGCTCGCCGCGCAGCTCTACCTCGATGCCGGCGTCAGGGCCATGGAGCGGGGCATCGTCTCGGCGGGACGGGATCCGGCCACTGGCGACCATCGCTACCCAAGGCTCGAACTCGTCCGCCTGACCATCCCTCGTCGCGTCTACACCCAGGCCCACATGGACGTCGTCGCCGAGTCCGTCGCCGCAGTCTACTCCGTGCGGAAGTCAACCCCCGGCCTGCGCATGGTTTATGAGCCGAAGTACCTGCGGTTCTTCCAGGCGAGATTCGAGCCGGAGGCGTAGGCGCTCCCAATCGGACGTCGGACAGGTCGGACAGGTCGGACAGGTCCGACGAGTCCGACGAGTCGGCGCGGCTGAGGGCTGCGTGGCGGATTTGGGCGCCGCAGGCGTCAGAATCTGAGGCCGATGTCGGCGTCGAGCGATCGAACGTGGTAGCTGTAGTCGGAGCTGCCGGCAGCGGCCTTGGAGAGGTACTTCTGGTCGCGCCATCCGAGCTGGAACTGCGTATTGTTGCCCAGATCGAAGGCAAACCCGAATGCCAGTGTGCGCTGGTTCGAGGCAAGGTAGCCGGTGCTGTCGGCGCTGTCGAACTGAACGAACAGGTTGGCGGCGAGCCAGACGGGATACTCCAGCCTGATGCCATACGAGGAGAGGTTGGTTCCTCCGCTGCCGAAGTAGCCGCCGTAGCCGCCTCCGTAGTACCCCCCGGTCGGGTCGCCCGGCGTTCCGGTTGACGTGGCGGCCGTGGTGCTGGAGCGCATGATGTTGTAGTTGAGGTTCGCCTGGAGTTTGCCGTAGGGTTTGGTCATGGCGTTCAGATACAGCCCCGTCGTGGACGTTCCGCCCGAGCTTCCGACGTAAGACACGTTCTGCATCAGGATGCCGCCGGCCAACGAGAGGCGCTCGCCGGGATTGTAGTTGGCGCTCAGCGACAGGCTGTCCCGCTTGCTGTTGAAAAGGTAGTCGCCGATGCTGGACGCGTTGCTCCACGTGAGATCGAGGCTGACCGTCGGCCATGGTTGGTAGTTGGCCGCAATATTGAGCCCGCGCGAGTTTCCGCCAAAACTGGCCGAGCCGAGGCCGTAGCCGCCTGCGCCGAATCCGCCGCTGTAGTTGCCGTAGGTTCCGAGCCCACCGTTGACGCCGCCGCCGTAGTAGCCGGTGAAGCCGCTCCCCAGATAGCCAGCGGAGCCGACCTGGCGCGTTACGGCCGAGAGCCCCGGCGTCGAGCCGTAGGAGCCCGAGTAGTCGGTGTAGCCCGAGAACAGCGAATACCCTCCCGAGCTCTGGAGCGAGTAGCCGACGGTGAGCGTCAGGTTGCGCAAAGGGATGCTCCGAGCGTTCAGCGTGATGTCCTGGGCCGTGTTGCGCTTACCGTCGGCGCTCTTGATGGAGCTGTTGGTAAAGATCGTGTCGAACGACAGCCGCTCTCCGAGCCGCCACTTGGCGCCCAGCCGCGCATTGAGCGAATCACTTCCGTACGACGCCGTCTGCGTATCGGCGCCGCTTCCGCCGGTCGTGGAGTATCTGGCCATCGTTGAGGCTTTCTGACGCCCCAGCGACAAATCAAGGTTGAGCTGACCGAACCCCTGCTGATAGGTCAGCGTGTCGGTCTCATGGGTACTGTCGCCGCCAAGCCCCATGCGTGTGCCCATGGCATTGTGGACGAGGCTCAGGGTCGCATCCTTGCCCAACTGAAGGTTGGCCCTCAACGACAACTGGCTGTAGTCATCGGTGCCGGCTGCCTGCGATAGGCCGGAGGACCCTGAAGAGTAGCTTGTGTAGTTATAGGCCGGCCTCTTGGACCTTTCGACGTTGGCGCTCAGCTTCAATCGTGAGCTGGCCTGGTAGTCGGCAGCAAGGGTGATGCCGCGATCGTTGCGGCGAAATCCGGGACTCTGGATTGCGGTGAAGTCGGCCCCGATGTTCTTGACTGCCCAGTTGAGTTTGAGCTTGTCTCGAGCCAGTTTCATGTCGCTGCGTATCTGCCATGCGCTGCTCGCCGTGCTGGTGTTCGACAATCTGAATGTGCTTGAAGCCATCTCGGCGGTGATGGATCCCAGTTTCCCGAGACTCGTGTTGATATCGAAGCCGAGAACGCCGCGATCGCCCGACGACGCGTCCGCCGACGCCGGCCGGTACTCGATCCGGATGATCTGCGTGCTCGGGACGGCCATCTTGAAATAGACACGGTTGGGCAGCAGTGGGTCCAGCACGTAGTCGGTGCCGTAAGTCTGGGGCAGCACCCCGATGGTGACGGTCATGGGATAGACCGGCACGCAGCCGGTAATCTTGCCGTCCTCATCGCGGATCAAGGTGACCTCGACGGGGAGCTCAAGCACGTAGGGCGTCGTCGCGCTGTTGTAACCGTAGAACTGTTCGGTCTTGGTCGCATTGCGGCCGGCCGACCGGTTGGCGATCTGCGAAAGATAGGTGACTCCCAGCCGGACGGGCTTGAACGCAGTCACATCGGCGCGCCAGCCTGTGAGCAGGCCCGGCGACTGGTTGTACCCGTAGGTCTCGAATGTGACGGCGATTGTGTCCAGCTCGTGAATGATCAGCCCGTTCAGGAAGTTCAGCTCGCCGGTGTATGGGTCCATGGTGTAGTCCTGACCCAGAACCATGTCGCGGTTGTTGACCCTTACCTTGGCGCTGCCGTCCACAACCTGACCGGCAAAAACGTAGTACGGCCCCGCGCGGTTGGCGCCGTTGATGACGATGGTGCGTGTTTGAGCTTTCTCCTGGCTGTAGAGGGTACTGAGCTTGATGCCCTTCGCCACGTTGGCCGAAACGGTCACGCCGTTCAATGAGCGCGTGAAGTCCACCAGGGAGTTGCCCGTCACGCCCGCCTGGATGTCGCCCGCCTCAACGCTGAATGCCTTGTTCTGGTAGCTGAGCTTGATCCGGTTGTCATATGGGTTGCCGTAGACATTGTCTGTGTACCGCGTCTCGAACGATACGAGGCCCAGGAGCTTGCCCGACACGGTCACGTCGGTGTCGGTGTATCCGCCTCCGAGCGAACGCCTGCCGTAATAGGTAGAGTTGTCATACGAATCACGGCTGCCCGAAACGCTCTCCACGTGGTAGCGGAAGTTGTGCTGGCCGCTGATCTTGAGGTCCGATTTGGTGGCCGATCCAAGGGTGCGCAGCCATCGCTGGAAGTCGTCGAGAAAACGCAGTGGGTTGGCAAGCTTGCGTCCCTGCTTGCCAGTTGCCGTCTGGTTGGGAGTCTGACCGGCTGCGGGGGCGGGCTGTGTCGTCGCGGCCGGGCCGTTGTCCGCCGGTGGCGCATTGAGGGCGTCCCAGAGGGTCTCGCGTGCCTGGCCCGTCGCCCGCGAAGCCGCCGCAAGGACGCAGGCAGCAACCAACGCCGCTCCGAACGTGCGTCGGAACGTGCCGCCCTGTCCCTGTGTTATGCCTGCTGCCTCTGGCCTCATGCCCCCTCAGACCGTACAGCACCAATACGGTTGATACGGTCCAAAATGTACCCTGCGTTGGCAAACGCCTCGCGCCGGAGCGCGTCAACAACCGTGGTCAGCCGGGTTCGACGCTCGTCGAGCGTTCCGAGCGCATCGAGTGCGGCCTTTGCCAGATGCTCCGGCGTGGCATCCGGGAGCTCGACGACCGCGTCGGAGAACCCGAGACCGCCCATCAGCGCCGCCACCTTCGGATCGTACGATACCCCGACCGGCGCCGCTCCGCAGATGGCCCCCATGATCAGGGCGTGCAGGCGCATCCCGATCAGTACATCAACGCCGCTGCACGCGGCAAGGGCTCCGGCATACTGACCGTGGCAGATGACATGAGCTGCCGACCCGTCAGAAAGGCCTGCGGCGGCGGCGCATAGGGCCTCGTCGCTAGGGTCCTGCATAGGGATCAGCACTACGGTGATACCTCTGCGACTCAGCCCCCGGGCAGTTTCAGCGGCGATCCGCTCGGAATCGAACCCCGGCCACGGCCTAGGGGCGATGCCAACCGTCGGTGAGGAGGCTCCCGACACCGCATTCGGGACGAGTGCAAACGCCGGGTCGGATGTCACCCGAATGTCGGAGCGCTGCAGTCCGATCGCGCGAAGCGTTGAGGCCGAGCCTTCATCGCGGACTGAGATAGCCGCTGCACCGGCCAGAGATCGCCGCACCATCCAGCGTGAAACGGGCCTTCGCAACGGCCCAATGCCCTGTGCGTAAACCGCGACAGGGCGTCGCAGCCTGTGCGCCATGCGGATCACCCATAAATAGTAGACCAGCGACCGGAAGCTTGTCACATCCTGCAGCAGACTCCCACCGCCCGAGATCAGCACGTCGGCAGAGCGAATGGCCTCCTTGACCTGCGCCATGGCCGCACGGGGGACCGCTCGGACGCCATGCTCGGAAGCCGTGGAGGAGGGATTGCCGCTCAGAACCGCAATATCGTCGGCTTTCATGTTGGCGGCATGGCGCATGGCCTTCAGCATGCCCGCCAGCACCGCTTCGTCGCCCGCGTTGCCGAAGCCGTAATAGCCGGAGATGGCAATACGCACTGTTCAGGAACTCCCTATCGGTACAAGGGCCGTTACCCCCGCCCTCCCGATGCTTCGCTCTCCCATCGTACCCGAGCGCGCGCATGCAAGGGGAGATCGCGTTCCGTCGGCGCGTCGTTACCCCCGCCCCCTGGGGCGGGCGGGGGCAAGGGGGAGGGGGGAATCGCATAGCCCTCACCCTGGCCCTCTACCGCGCGCGGCACGTGCCGGACAACCGGCGTTTACCATGCGCGGGAGAGGAGACATTCGGCTCGGCGGGAGCCTCGCCCTCCCACGTTCCGTCGGCGCGTCGTTACCCCCGCCCCCTGGGGCGGGCGGGGCCAAGGGGGAGGGGGGAATCGCATAGCCCTCACCCTGGCCCTCTCCCGCGCGCGGCACGTGCCGGACGACCGGGGTTTACCATGCGCGGCAGAGGAGACATTCGGCTCGGCGGGAGCCTCGCCCTCCCGGAGCCTCGTCCTCCCACGATGCGGCGGCGCGTCGTTACCCCCGCCCCCTGGGGCGGGGGTGAAACGACACACGCGCGCCACACCGACCTTTTCGTCCCGTGGGCGGAAGGATGTCGGATCGGGACGTACGGTTATGGTTCGGCAAGAGGCACATCGGTAACAGGCGACGGCGGGGATTGGCGACAGAACTTGACAGATGCAGCCAATGCCATCAGCCCAATGAGGCCGCCGAGGACCAGACCAACCAACACACGCAGGGCCGAGAGCGTCAGCGGGGTGTGGATATGGCAGAAGGTGTTGAGGACCGATACCTGACCGACCACGCCAATCACAGCCAGCACCGATGCCCAGCGCTGCTTGCCGAGCGCCGCCAGGCCAAACGCCAGCACGAACGCCGGATGCCCCAGCAGGAACTCCTTCGTTCTGGGCCTGATCGGCAAACCGGCATCGAGCAGCGCTCGGAATCGCATCTCCAGTCCCGAGACACCCACCCCAGGCTCGTTGCCGGTGCGTGCGACTGCCAGCATCAGGGCAGCAAGGATCGCCAGGGTCATGACCATCGCGCCGAGAAGAACCGGCTGGGCAAGGAAGCTGTTCAGACGCCGCTTGATGCGATCGCGCGCCTGCCGAACGGTCTCGGCCGCATCGGGTAGGCCGATGACCAGAAGGATGGCGATCAGCAGGATCGGCACAGCATGGGCCGCCTTGATGCCGAGGAACTGGCTCGTTTTGACCATGAAGGGTCGCGACGCCAGCAGACCGACGACCGACGCTATTCCGATGGCGGTCACCAATGAAGCACGAACGAGAGCCCAGAGCGCTTCGGAAGAGGGCTTTGGCCGGCCATCCGACGGGCGCTGCACCGCGGCGACCATAGGCAGACAGGCCAGGGTCGGGGCGGACAGGGCCGATAGGAGCGCCACCAGTCGGCGGCCCGATTCGCCGATACAGGCGAGGACGCCGCAGGCCAGGGGAAGGAGCAGCACAAGCAGCAGCCATCTGTCTCGCGCGCACGGCAGGACGGCAATGGCCAGCCAGGCCGCAAGCGCGCCGCCGGCAAGTCCGGAGAGGCCAAACGCCCACACCGGAACGTCGGTCTCCTCAAACGGCATCGCCGCTCCTGGGCGCAACAGCCCGCCCCGCCCCATGCCGCTCACAATGGCCGCCACATACTTCAGGTTTCGCTCGAGAGCGTCCACTCCGGCGAAGGTCACCATGCGCACATAGAGCAGCCGGATGTTGCGCTCACGTGCCGCGCGCACGAATCGGTCAATGGCGTCCGCCTCGCTCAAGGTGCCCATCTCCCCTTCGGAGATGCTGTGCACCCGAATGTAGTGACCGTTGAGGGCACGCGCCAGGCCGTCGTCGCCCTTCTGCTTGCCGAACTCGACCTGCCCCCACAGCACTCCCGTGGAGGCCAGGGCCTGGGCCGCGTCCGAGGTTGCACCGTAGTGTCCCAGGACCTCCGTGCCGGTGCAAACGACGATGTCCGCCCCAGCAGCCCTGATCGAGGAAAGCACGGCCTTCAGCGTGTCGAGCCTTGCTCCCGGGAAGTTGGCTATGCGCGCGACGCACTTCAGGCCCGACGCGCGGATCGTCTCGACTTGCTCAGGAGGAATCCCGATTCCCATCGTGCTCAGCGGAGGATATGCGCTCAGGAGACGGACGTAGCCGGCCGACGGAGCGGCGCCGTTCGCTTCGGCGGTCCAGAGCAGAACCGACGGGACGCTTGCCGCGGTATCCGGGGGAATCGCTCTGACTCCCCGCATGGTCAGGTTGGTCACGATGCGCTGAAGCCCGGCGGCGTCGCCCACCTGGATACCCGTCATCGGTCCCGACGCGTTGAGTTGGGCGCGCCCGGCGTCCACCATGTCCTGAACGGTGTCTTCGGTAACGGCGACGGAGGTGACGCCGGATTGCTTCAGGCGGAAGAGAACGTCGGCAGCAGGAACCCCGACAGCGGCGGCGAGCCGGGTCACCTCGGCATAGTCCACCGCGATCTCCGCCCGGCGGTTGCGCTGTTCGGCCCGATACCTGAGCGCAGCGCCGTAGAGCGACGCCAGGACGCCGATTGCCAGCATGGTCGCCAGCGGAATGCGCCACGGCATCCGCGTGTCAGTAGTCACCGTAGTACCTTCCGCGCGAGCGTTCCGCCAGCCTTCGACCACCCATGGCCGCGATCAGCACAAGTCCTGCGACGAAACCGCCGGCGTGAGCCGCATAGGCGACACCGCCGCCGCGCAGTTCGCCGCCGCCCAGCCAGTTCACGTTGAGGAACTGGATCACCGCCCAGAAGCCGATGACGACGATGGCAGGCACCTCCATCAGTGTGCTGAATAATATGACGGGGACCAGCGCGAGCACCCTGGCGTGCGGGAAAAGAAGCACGTACGCGCCCATGACCCCTGCAACCGCTCCGCTCGCGCCGATCGTTGGGACCTCCGACCAGGGCCCGGTGGCGACATGAGCTGCAGCGGCCAGCGCTCCGCAGACGAGGTAGAAGACCACAAACGCGGGACGCCCCAGCGTGTCTTCGACGTTATTGCCGAAGATCCACAGGTAGAGCATGTTGCCGCCGATGTGGAGCCAGTTGGCGTGCAGAAACATTGACGTCACGATGGTCATCCATGTCGCGCCGAAGTCGGCCATGAGCGCAGCCGGGACCATCGCGAAGCTCTCGGCAAGCCCGCCGGTCTGGCGCCTCGCCAGCATGAGCCCGTACGGAGTCATCACCTCAACCAGCTCGGACCGGCGCGTGGCCAGGTCAAGCAGGAAGGCGGCGACATTGAGAATGATGATGGAGACCGTCACCACCGGAAAGCGACGCGTCGGGTTGCTGTCGCGTAGAGGGATCATCGCAGGTTGAGCGCATTCTGACACACATGCCCGCCCGCAAGCAAGGATGAGCCGGCGCGTGGCCGGCTCGCTTGTGCGCGTTCGGACATGCCCGGCTAAGGCTCGAGGCGCTCCTTGATCAGTCGGAAGAAGGTTGCGGGCGCGACGACACTGATGTCGAGTTCAGGACGAATCTGCTTCAGTCTGTTGATGGACTTCTCGACGTCGCCGGGCGAGGTCCACACGATCCGGAAGAAGTGGAAACTGGGCCGCTTCGTGCCCCTTGCGTCCATCGCCCGCGACATAGTGGCGGCGGTCTCCTCGACGCCGGCGAAGTTGCATGCGTCGTTGATGAGCTCCGTCACCGGCATGCCCTTCCAGACATGCATCGGCGGCAGCTTCCCTCCAGTGCCGTGAAGGTCCATGACGATCATGGCGAAGCCATCCGGCGAGAACCTGGCGAAGGCATCCTTGACCGCGTCCGTCGGCTCATCCCAGTCGAGCACCATGGGCGACATCCGCATGTCGGCCTCGCGATAGAAGCGCCGGTTGTGGCGGACAAACAGCGGCAGATACTCCGGACGGACGCGGTTGGGGTTCATGTAGCCCGCCGCGCTCGCGTCAGCCGCGAAGGTATCGTTGGGCGAGGCGGTCTCGTAGACATGCCGGATCACGTCCGGGTAGGTCTCGATGAGGTTCGGGTTGATGCCCCAGCATAAGGGCAGGTTGCCGCGCGCCGGATCGTCCCAGTGCTTGGGCAGGAACTCATAGAGCGGCGTCGCCGAGTCGTAGTCGGCCATGAGGATGCACACGTAGTTCTTATTCTCGAGCTTCACCTCGGCGTCCACGTTGCGCTGCCGGAGCGGCTTGCGCGGGGCATGCGAGTGGAACGACTGATTGAAGCAATCGCCGGCCACGGTGTTCTGATAGCAGTTGTAGGGCGATATGAGCCAGACGGTTTCCCACTCGGTCGGCACGGGATCATGGCGGCTCTGATGGCCGGGCACGTTGCTGTACTTGGCGAATGCGAAGAAACCCGCCATCTCGGTCATATGCTTGCCGGCGGAATGCCTGAGCATCTCTTCCAGCAGCAGCTTGTAGGTCGCCAGATCGGTCCCCATTGGCTGATCGGGGTCATCGCCGGGCTTCTCGTCGCCCCAGGGAGACAGGTCGAACGTAAACGCGCGGTTCTTCACGGCCCAGTCGCGTGTGATTACGTAGCCAATGTCGCCCCGCGCTCGGGTGCTGAAGGCGTCTTCGTAGAGGCAGAACAGGTGCGACGAGCACTTGCCCTTGGCCAGGTACTCGCGGATGGCCCAACGCACGGCGTCGTTCTTCTTGCTGCCCGTCTCGGCGCCGGTGAACTTACCGCGCAGGTCATGAAGAACTCGGAGCTTCCACGGAACGAGATATCGCTCGGCGAACTCCGGGCTGAGGACCACGGCATCCTCAACGCCCGCCATGGTGGTGGCTACATTCAGTGAGGCCGGAACCGCAGGATCCCAGATGACGGCTCCCTTGACCTTCTTGCCCGCAAGCTCGCGCAGAGCGGTCAGGTCCGCGAGCGGGCGCGTCAATCGTCCACTCATCCATCCTCCGGGCTTGCTCAGAATGTCGAGCCAGTAGTGGGCGCGCCGGTTATGGTCGGACAGAATGTAGACGACCGGGGAGCGGCGGTTGGCGATGCCCTGAAGGCATGCGGCAGCCATCGCCTCGTCGTAGGATTCCGGGGTTCCGTTGTGAGCGATCGTGTATGTGTAGATGGGTGGCGGCGAGGCTGCCTGCATTGGCTGGTTTCTCCCGTCGGGGCGCGGCTTATCGCGCCCTCCTAAAGTGTGTCTCGCTTCAGGTCGAGATAGTCGAGCTCGGATTGGGTCAGGGTGATGTCGAGCGCTGCCGCGCTGGAAGCCATCTCGTCGGCGGTCTTGCAGCCCACGAGGGCGAAGACGTTCATGGGCTGATTCATCAGGAACGCCATGCCGATCTGGGGTACCTCGACACCCTTGGCGGCAGCCAGCTCACGCACTCGATCCAGTCGGTCGAAGCTCTCCGGCGAGCCGTAGCAGCGCACGGCCTGCTCTTCGTAGCCTTCCTTCCATTCGGCTGCGTTCTCGCGTGTGATGCGTCCGGCCAGGAAGCCTGCGCCAAGGCTCGACCACGAGAGCACTGCGATACCGCTCTGTGCATAGTAGGCCCGGGCCTCTTCTCCTGCCGGTCCCCCGATGCTCACGCAGTTCTCCCATGGCTCTTGACGCTGGGGTACGAGGCTGTACTGCGGATTGGTGACGGCGAACGGAATGAGGCCATGCGCCGCGGCATACTCGTTCGCCTCTTTGATCCGCGTGTGGGTCCAGTTCGAGCCGCCGAAGGCCTTGATCCGCCCTTCCCGAACGTGTTCATTCAGCGCTTCGACGATCGGACCGACCGGTACATTCGGGTCGTCGCGGTGCAGCACATACAGGTCAACCGACGGGAGCTGCATGCGCGCCAGCGTGTCGTGCATGTCGGATGCGATGTCGAAGGGCGTGACGCGCCGGCGATCGCTGTTGTGGTGTGCTCCTTTGGCGAGGATGACCACCTTGTCTCGGATGCCGCGCTCGCGGATCCACTTGCCGAGGATGCGATCCGTCTGGCCGTAGATCACCGCCGTGTCGAACGCATTGCATCCCTGTGCGTATACGGCATCGAGATGCTCGAACGCCTTCTCCTCGCCCATTCCTGCGGCGACGAGGGCGCCCTGAATGAGTCGCGAGACCGGCTTGTCAATGCCTGCAATGGTTCCGTATTTCACTGTGCTTCCTCCATGGGATAGCGCACGCCCCAGAGCGCGCGCAACTGGTCCATCGTGTCCATGACCGCAATCGTCTCGTCGAGAGGCAGGATCGGGCTCTCGGTCAGCCCGGCGCGAATGCAGCGGCTTGCTTCGGCAATCTCGTACTCGAAACCGGACGCCTGCTTGGGCTCGTGATACTCGGCGGATGACCTGCCGACCTTGACGGTCATGCGCTCGGGCACCCACCAGGGCGCAGGGAAGCTGATGCTCCCTTCCGTCGTGCAGATCACCGCGGTGTGGGGCGTGTTGACGCGTATCCCCGTGGTCAGCGAGGCCAGCGCTCCGCTCGGATAGCCGAGGGCAATGGCGGCGCTTTCGTCAACGCCCGTCTCGCCGAGCGTGGCAACGCCGGTCACGCGGTCGGGCTTGCCCAGCAGCATCGAGGCGAGGGAGACCGGATAGACGCCGACATCGAGCAGGCCCCCTCCGGCCAGTGCCGGGCTGAAGAGACGGCTTTCCGGATTGACGCCCGCGCGAAAACCGAAGTCGGCGTGGACCAGCCGCACTTCGCCCGCCGATCCATCGGCGACGATCTGCCGCAGTCGGGCCATGATCGGGAAGAAGCGGGACCACATCGCTTCCATGGCGAAGACGCCCTTCTTGCGGGCGGCAGCCGCGACCCGCCGAGCTTCGGCCGCGTTGACCGTGAAGGGTTTCTCGCACAAAACAGGCTTGCCGGCTTCGATGGCGAGCAGCGAGCACGGGGCATGGTATGGGTGCGGCGTCGAGACATAGACGGCGTCAATCTCGGGATCGGCGACCAGGTCCTCATAGGCGTTGTAGCGCTTCGGCACGTTCCACTTGTCGCCGAACGACTGAGCCCGTTCGGGAGTGCGCGACGCGATCGCCGCAAGGGTTGCGTCGGGAACGGCTGTGATGCCCTCCGCAAAGCGGTGGGCGATGCTGCCGGGGCCTATGATGCCCCAGCGGATGGTGTCGGCCATGGATATCCCTCGGGTGAGCGTTGGCGGTCTGAGCCGCTTGCTCCAAGGGTTCGCCTTGTTCGCGCAGGTTCCCTTCTCGTCCTTCGGAGCGGCGCAGCAGACTCGATGAAGGAATGCAGTGGGTCGCCCTCCACGACGGTGGGCAACGTGGTGGGAGCCTGGCTCCTCACCCTGCCCGCGTCTGCGGTGATCGCCTGTGTGTGCGTGAAGTTGATGGCCCACCTGCCCGAGTGAGCAGTTACCCGCCGAGTTCGATGCACCGTTTGCGATAGTGCCTGTAGTTGCTGAGACTGACCTCTTCGGGCACGCCGTGATCACAGGTCGGTATGTATCCGCCGCGCTCGCGCATGGCCGGCAGAATGTACTCCACCATTCGGTCAATGTCCGCCTCGGTCTGGGCCAGAACGCGCTTGTCTATGCCGCCGAAGATGGTCAGATCGGGGTGCTCGCGGCCTATCTCGACAACGTCGCAGCCCGATGCGACCTCGAACGGCGACATGACGTTCATCCCGATCTCCTTGTAGACCGGGATCGCCGGGCGCGCGTCACCGTCGGTGTCTATGTGGATGTAGAGGTGGCGATCGGGGTCGAGCTGGCGCGACCGAAGGTTGGCGATGAGCCGGCGGTAGTGCGGGAAGAGGAACTCGCGCATCATGGCCGGCGAGATCAGAATGCCGTGGTTGTAGCAGATGTCCTCGGCGAAGAAGAGCTCGTCTATGGTCACGTGCTCCTGGTGGCGGGCGATGACGGCATCGGCGAGATCAAACCACTGCTGCATGCATGCGTGGATGAGCCCGGGCTGATCCATGAAGGCATAGAGCAGATCGGCTGGGCCGATGAGGCTCCGAAGGTACATGTACCCGCCGATCAGGCCCTGGGTGACCATCATGCCCCGGCCGGCTTGCTCCCGAGCGAAGGCCATGCGCCGGTCCAGATCGGCGTAGCGCTCGGGCGATGCCGGATTGAGTCGCCACCGGACGTTCTCCTCCCACGTGCGCATGTCCTTGACCGGATGCTCCAGGTACTCCGGCATGAACCCGTTCCGTCTGCCTTTGAAGAACAGCACGTGACGCCCGGCATAGTCCTGGACGACTTCATGATCTCCGCGATCCTCGATAACCTTGTCCTCGAATGCCGGCACAAACGCCGCTTCGCACCACCCGAGCTGACCGAGACCGATGCTGCCGCCCTGGTCGTAGCTGAACTCCGTGGCGAGATCGGCGCTGGGATCGAGGCCCTGTTCGTACCATCGCTCGAGGCAGTAGAAGCCGAACTCGCGCCGAATGAGACGCTCGCCCGGAACACGCGCATACGTATCTCGCAGCCTGCGCGCCGGCTCACACATCAGCTCGCGCGGGAGCAGAGACGTGATGCCGTCAGACGGCATCGTCGAAACCCCTGTCAGTATCGTCGTCACAGCGGAGCCTCCAGACAAAAGCGTAGCATCCGCACCAAGAACACGTCGCCGAGCCTCGGTTCCGCGCAGTTCCGACCGTATGCTGACCTTGGCCCGGGCCCGTTCCGAATGGCCGCGCCAGGAGGTGACTGCGCTGCGGCGAGCGCCACGTCTTCGGGAGATCGAGGGCGCTGTCGTGGAGGGTCAACTCGAAGCCGTTCCGATAGCGGGGGTGCCCCATGGCCTGCAGCCGCCGCGCCATGCGCTCGGCATAGCAGTTCTTGCACCCGAGGCTGACCTTCGTGCAGCCCGTCACCGGGTTCCACGTGGCGTCGGTCCATTCGATGAGCGAACTAGCCATGACTCAGGTGCCCGACGAGGTGGCGGGCGATGCGGTATGCGGACCTGATTCCGGCTGACTGACGCCGGGACCGGGCCGTCACCGACCGCGTCGCACGGTTGTATGCCGCATCAGTGCCGGTATCGAAGCGCCTGGCGGCGACATGGCGTCAATGGGCCAACTGGTAGATGGCCGGCCGGTAACGCGGCCTCGGTATCTGCCTGCCCTCGGCCTGCGCGGCCTCAAGCCAGAGCTGTTTCGCGACCTCAACCTGAGCGAGCGCCTCCTCGGGCGTGTCGCCGAAGGCCGAGCAGTACTCCAGATCGGGTACGTCCGCGATATACCCTCCGTCTTCCTCGGAATAGAAGATGTTGATATGGTAGTCGGGCATACTATTCCTCCAGTCGCAGCCCGTAACGCTCGACAAGAGTCAGGAACTGCCGAATCTGATACGGCTTGGCCTGTCCGTTCACGGACTGCAGACACAGGTGAACGGCGCAGTCCGGGTGCGCAAACACGATGTGGCTGCCTCGTGATCGGGCCTTTCGGAAACCGTACCCCTCCACCAACGTCACCATGTCGGCGAAGTCAACGTTCTTCAGGTTCCCGGCCAGCAATCGGCCTAGCAAGCGCCTTCTATTCATGAAATACGGTTGTGGCCGGCAGGCGTGTGTTCAGGGTCTCTATCCTTTGCGGCGGCTGGCCTCCAGCGCCTTCCACGCCTGGTCCACGATCTCGTCTATCTGCTGCTCGCTCTCGAAACCGACGACCATGAGGTCAATGACGCCGCTGTCGAGGCTGAACTTGATGCTCTCGTAGGCGCGGTCGAGTTTGTCGGGGCCTTTGGCCATGCGGCCCTCGGCGAGCACTTTCATGCCGATAACGCCCTTGCCCGCGCCCTTCATCTTCTTCAGGACCTCGCGCACCTTGGGCGGGCTGTCTTTGGCCTCCGAGAAGCGGGGCACATCCATGATCATGCCCCATGGGTTGTATCGGGCCAGGTCCACGTCCACCCAGGGCTCGGCAGCCGCCGTCTCGAGCGCGCCGAAGTGATGGCACGAGACGCCGTGCGCCCGGATAACCTTCTTCTTCTTGAGCTCCTCCATCACGTCCATGGCTCCGCGGAGGGCGACGTTCCAGTCGCTTTGCATCATGCAATGGAGCAGCACGATGTCAATGTAGTCGGTCTGGAACTCGTTGAGGAACCGTTCGATATCCGCGCGAACGCCTTCGGGGGTGCGGCTGTTGGTCTTGGTCTGGATGACGACGCTCTTGCGCGGGATGCCGATGCTCTTGATGGCCTTGCCCATGTAGGGGTTGGAGCCGTACTGGTCGGCGCAGTCGAGGAACGTGATGCCCCGCTCGTAGGCGTGCTGCACCAGGGCGGTGAAGCGATCCTGACCGAGCCGGGTCTGGTTGGATTGTTTGCCGCTGCCAACGGTGCCGGTTCCGATGCCGATCAGGCCCGCTCGAAGGCCCGTCTTTCCGAGGCGCATCTGGGGCAGCCTGCGCCTGGCTTGGCCGGAGGCATGAACGGCTCCGGCGAACGCAAGCGCTCCTGCGGCCGTCGCCGCATCGCGCACAAACTCACGTCGGTTGATCATGGTGATTGCTCCTGCAGGCTAATGGGACCTATGGGACCTATGGCAAGGCGCGCTCAGGGAGGCGCACGGCAACTGCCTGCTGCACGCCGGGGAGATCGGTCGTTCCCACGGAATAGTACAGGCAGACGATGGTGCCGTCGCGCAGGCGAACAGCGCTCGGGTAGCCGCAGTCGGTGCTCTGGGATGTCCACGCAAGCAGCCGGCGGTTGGCGTAGTCCCATGTCCGCCCGCCGTCGTTGCTCACGATGGCCATGGCCCCGAGGGGTGCGTGCCGCCTGCCGAGCACCATGAGCACGCGGTCGCCCCTGAGCGCAACCAGGTCGGCGGGGTGTTCGGCCCATTTGCGGTCGGGGCCTCCCGTCACGGCGACGGGCTTCGACCATGTGCGCCCGCCGTCTGCGGATTCGCTGATGTCCACCTGCCCCTTGCCGGTGCGCATGGCGGCCAGCACGCGCCCGTCGCGCATGGGCAGCAACGCGGTCTCGTTGTGGTCTGCAGCGGAGATGAGGCTGAAGTCGCCCCACGTTTCGCCGTTGTCGGTCGAGCGGAGCACACCGACGATGTCGCCCCGTGAGCCCACGGGCGGCTTGCCGGGACCATCATGGGCAGGATCGGCCTGACCGTAAACCGACATAAGCGCGGTGCCGTCCTTGAGGGTGACGATACGGCCATAGGGCGAGCCGATCCGGCCTATGGGCCCCGCAGTCAGGGGCCGCCGCTCCGACCACGTCTTGCCGCCGTCCTTCGACAGAATGTAGTAGAGCGCGAACTTGCCCGCGTCGGGAGTCCACTTGCCGTCGGCATCATAGCTCGAACACTCGGCATAGGCCACGACGATCGTCCCATTGCGCATTTGTCCGACCGCCGGATTGCGATCATCCCACGGGCCGTCCACGACAACTCGAGGATCGGACCACGTCTTGCCTCCATCCTTCGACTCGATCCAATCAAGCCGACCGGCCTTGCCGAGGTGAGGCGCACCGCCGCGCACGACGGCTGCCAGTCGTCCGTCCTTGAGCTGCACGAGCACGGGGAAGTAGCCCCCTCCTCGTACGGCCACGCAACGCTCGGCCCTGTCCAGCTTCGGCAGCGCCGTCTCGTCGGACTGCTCCCATCCCATCGTCATAGCGATTGCTCCTGCCACGGTGATCAGCAGCACGTTCATGGTGTCACCTTCACGTTGTCTTTGAAGCCCTTGCCCTGGCGATCCTTCGGCATACGGTTGTCGCGCAGGCGTACATTGCCGCAGTTGATGATCCGGATTCCGTAGGCACCCTCGTCGCGGCCAGGGTTCCGGCAGACGTCATCCAGGGTGTTGCCCTCGACGGTCAGACCATCCACGCCGGCCGCGAGTATCCCCCCGCCATCGGCCCCTTCGATGCGGTTGTTCCTGATGACCGTGTTCACATGGACTCCGGGCCTCGGCGGGTAAGCGAAGTCCTTGAGCCATGCCATCGCCATGAGCGAGGCATCGCTCGAAGCCGCCCCGTAGTTGCAGTCCATGAACCGATTGTTGCGCACGGTTACATCGCGCGTGCCGATGCTCTCAAAGAAGTGGACCACCTCCGTAAGCACGAGGACGCCCGGGCCGGTACACCGGTCGAACGTGCACCGTTCAATGACCGCGTCGCGCGTCTGGCAGAGAACTCCGCGCGCCCTGTTCAGGCGCACTGTGCAGTCGCTCATGCGCAGTTTGGGCGCCCGGCTTGCGTTGCCCAGAACGTCGCCCTCGCGGAGTTCCGACGGTAGCGGACCCTCGAACTCGACACGATGGGTTATCCGATCATCCTCCAACACCGCACTCTTGACCGTCGCCCGGCCGTAGGCGATCAGGGTGTCGGTATGGAAGACCTCCATGACATCGCCGGAGTCGGGCAGGTCGGTCATTTTCAGGTTGTGCTGCGCCAGCACCGTCCGATCGTCGAGCCGCTTCTGCACGGTCAGATACAGGCCGGACTTGATGTTGGCCCCATCGTCGCCCATGCCTTCGAACACGCAGTTGCGGAGCGACACGGTGCCCTTGCATCCCATGAAGTGGGTCGCATCGGCGGTGGCCGACATGGGGTGCTTCGTGCCCGGCCGCGGCACGACCTTGAGCTCCTCGACCGTGACATTGCGCGAGTGCACAGCGATCAGACCCATGCCGGGTACGGAGTGCATTGTGACGTTCCGGGCACGCACGTCCGAGCATCGGTGGAAGCTGACGCCGTTGTAGCCGTAGACCTGATGGCGCAGGACGACCAGGACGCCGGGCTTGACGGCGATCGGCCACTTCAGACTGAGACGGAGCACCTGCGGCCTCAGCAGTTCGGTTGTCTCAACGCCGTTGTAGACATCCAACCCACGACGAAGCGGCGCGCGCGTTACGGGATCGTATTCCATGAACGCCCCGACAGGCTCGCCACCCTTGACGGGGTACTCGGGCTCGACTTCCACGTCGAAGGTGCGCTCGGCTGCTGCGATGACGCGCCCAACGGAGAACGGCGTCGGCACCCAGTCCAACGTGACATTGCGCAGGGTGACACCTGTGCACTGATGGAAGGTGATGCCCTGCGCGAGGCCATGGAACCGGAACTCCGACCCCTGACCGTCAATGTCGAGGTCGCTTTGGCCCTCAAAGTGGAGCATCGAGGTCGGCGCCGTGGGGTTGGCGCCGGCATGGAAGTCGTACTGCCCCTTTGGGAAGACGAGCCGCTTCGCGCCGCCATTCCGAGCCGACTCGATGGCCCTGGAAACGGCGACGGTGTCGTCCTGACCGTCGTTCGGTCTTGCCCCGAACGTCGTCACGTCAACCGACGGCGCCGCCGATGCACTCGCCAGGCAGCCAAGCATGATCGTCGCCATCGTCCGTCCCAACCCCCACATCGCTCATCTCCAGTGATACCGAACTCGCGGGCACTGCGTTCGGCATCGTACATTTATTCGCCGGGGCGCACCGGCTTCCCTTCTCATTGGGCACTGCCGTCTTGTGGCCGGAAGGTATCATCTTGGATGTAACGACCGTCGCCCAAACGCGGCGGATGGGGAGTGGGTATGGCTCAGCGCTCCAAGGCAAAGACGATCGGTGTTCTCACATCCGGTGGCGACTGCCCCGGCCTGAACGCGGCTATACGAGGGGTGGCTAAGGCAGCCATCAGCACCTACGGAATGGAGGTATTCGGCTTCCTGGATGGTTTCACCGGATTGGTCGAGAACCGGTTCATCCGCCTTGCCGATCATGAGCTCTCGGGCCTCCTGACGTTGGGCGGCACCATTCTCGGCACCAGCCGCCACAAGCCGCAGCGCATGCCCGGTCCCGACGGCGGCACGCGCGACATGACTGGCGCGGCGGTCGAGAACTATCGGCGGCTCAATCTGGACTGTCTCGTATGCATCGGCGGAGGGGGCACGGCCAAGGTGGCGATGCACCTGAAGAAGAGCGGTCTGAACGTCCTGACGCTGCCGAAGACCATTGACAACGATGTGGCGGAGACCGACGTCACCTTCGGCTTCGACTCGGCCATGTCCATCGCGACCGAGGCCCTCGACCGGCTCCACACAACCGCGTCCAGCCATCAGCGCATCATCCTCGTGGACATCATGGGGCACAACACCGGTTGGCTGGCGCTGGGGGCAAGCCTCTCGGGCGGCGCGGACGTTTGTCTCATCCCCGAGGTGCCCTATCGGCTCGATCGCGTCATCGAAGCGGTCGCCCGCCGGAGGGAGAAGGGGCGGCGGTTCAGCCTTGTTGCGGTGGCCGAAGGCGCGCGGCCGGCCGACGATAAGGGAGGGCTGGTTCCCGACGAGGTCCTCGATGCGACCGGCGTCACCAGCACTCACCTTGCTGCTGTGCTGGAGGGCGCCCTGGGCATGGAGAGTCGGGTGACCACGCTGGGGCACGTTCAGCGAGGCGGCATCCCATCGCCGACCGATAGGCTTCTCGCAACTCAACTCGGCGTTAAGGCGGCATCCCTGATCGCCGAGGGATCCCATGGCATCATGGTGGCCATCAAGGGCGAGGAGTTGGTTCCGATCCCGCTCGAACAGGTCGCCGGCAAGAAGCGCACCGTACCCCTCGACCATCCCTGGATTCAGACGGCCAGGCTGATCGGGCTGTCGCTCGGGGATTGATCGGACGGATCGGACGGATCGGACGGATCGGACGAATGGGACGGATGCGAAGGGCCGCCCGCTAAGGCGACCCTTCGTCCTTCACCCTTCGTCCTTCACCCTTCGTCCTTCACCCTTCAGCCTTCACCCTTCAGCCTTCAGCCTTC
>DYKI01000230.1 GCA_020722705.1 Chthonomonas calidirosea
CCGACCGCGAAGCCGCCAGCGCAACGACGGGAAATCCGGCGATCCGGACTGGTGATCTGGTGCCGCAAGGCGGAATCGAACCGTCGACCTACTGATTACGAATTATATGAGCCAGCTACTAAGGGGACGCTAAGGACTTTTAATAAGGTCAGAAAGGCACTATGGTTACGGGGAATTGGCCGGTTTAAGTTAGAAGGTGACACTACCGGCTTTTAAGGATCAACCTTACTATCCCGTTACTAGAAAGGCCCAGCATGTCCACCTCGATCAAGCTCACCCAGAGCGCCGTCAAGGGGCTCCCCTTCGTCCAAGCCGACGACAAGAAGCGCCAGCACCTGTACTTCGACACCGACCTGAAGGGGCTGGGCGTCTGCGTGGGCGCGAAGTCCAAGACCTTCTTTGTACAGCGTGACATCAACGGCAAGACCGTCCGCACCTCCATCGGGCGGTATGGCGTGTACACCGTTGAGCAGGCCCGGGAGGAGGCGCGCGAACTCCTGATGAAGATGGGCAAGGGAATCAACCCAAACAGGGAGGAGAAGCCCGCCGCCTCCGTCACCTTCGGGGATGCCCTCGACCTTCACCTGAAATCGAACAAAAAGCGGTCGGAGCGGACCCTGAAGGATTACCGCTATCTGGCGGACCAGTACCTGAGCGACTGGCTCAAGAAGCCGCTGACTGAGATCACCCGGAAGGACTGCCGCGAGCGTCACCACAAGATCGGGGAGAAGAACGGCCCGTATGTCGCCAACAGTGCCTTCCGCGTCTTCCGCGCCGCCTACAACCACGCGCTGAAGATTCACGATGAGCTGGGCGTGAATCCGACCATCGCCGTGGACTGGTTCCCGGAGGAGCGCCGCAAGGCGGCGATCCCAAGCACCGACCTGACCGCGTGGTACACCGAGGTCACGGCGATGACCAACCCCATCCGCCGCGATTACCTCCGCTTTGTCCTGTTCACCGGCCTGCGCCGCGAAAGCGCCGCCGCGGTCCGCTGGGAGCATATCGACTGGACGAACAAGGCCCTGCTGATCCCGAGGCCCAAAGGGGGCGAGGCTCGCGCGTTCAAGCTGCCGCTGTCGGACTTCCTGATTGAGCTACTCAAGGAGCGCCAGCAGTGCGAGCAGGCCAAGACCTTCTTCCCCGACTCCCCTTGGGTGTTCCCGGCTGAAAGCAAGAGCGGCCACATTGCCGAGCCGAAGGAGAAGTTGGGCGTGAAGTTCACCGTCCACGGCCTGCGCAATACCTTCATCACGGTCGCGGAGTCGCTGGACGTGTCGCCCTACGCCATCAAGATGCTGGTCAATCACAGCCTACCCGACAAGGGCGACGTGACCGGCGGGTACATGTCCATCGAACTTGAGCGCCTGCGGGGTCCGATGCAGGAGATAACCGACCGCCTGCGCCTCCTGTGCGATGGCTCGAAGAAAACCCAGCAGCGACAAGCGGTTGAGCGGAAAAAGGCCCCGAAAAAGTAAAGTAAAAAGTATATAGATCAATCACTTAGGACTTAAAAAGGCTTTACGACCTCCAGCCGTAAGTCTTAAAATCGCCCTCAATGTTCCCCGGGTGATCCGGGGACGACCTGAGTGATTGCTAGGTCGGCAAGAGTCTGTGGTGATACGCGTGATGCGGTCCGCTTTCAGCGGTTAGCCCTTACTGGAGCCGTCTCAAATCCGAGCGTGATGCAAGGGGGCAGTCGTGAGCCAAACACTGGCTTGCGCTGCCCCTTTCTTCTTGGTGGCGCGGGCCGAGTTGATCGGAGTTCCCGACCATGACCGAGAAGAACAACCGCGTTGCGCTCCGCCCTGCGCAAGCCGCCACCTATCTGGGCTGCTCTACCGCCACCCTCTGGCGCTGGGCCAAGACCCTCGAACACTTCCCCCAGCCGCACCGCCTCCCCGGCCAGCGCGTCACCGTCTGGTTTCAGGATGAGCTGGACCTGTGGCAAGCCACCCACGGCGCGAACCGGGCGACCCGTCAGAACCTCCTCGCGCTCGCTTGGCATTGCGTCGATGCCGGGCTGGAAGCCATCGCCCAGCCGGACGAGGCCCCGCACCCCTTCATCACCGCCTTCCTGATGGCTGGCGGGGGCTCGCTTGAGATGCTGGCGATTGAGTCCGGCCTACCGGCGGAGCGCGTCCGGCAACTGGCAGAGAAGTCCGACGAAATCACCGATGAGGAGCTGACCGCGCTTTTCGTACAAGCCGCGGCTCAGGTCCTCCGCCGTCAGCGTCAACTGGCCCAGCAACTCAGCGAGGACCCGACGCTAAAGGACCGCGACGACTTCCGCCGCGCCGTCCTCGACCTGGACGAGGCGCACCGCCTGTGTCTTCGGCGGACGCTGATGGACTACCTGCTTGAGGAGGACCGCGATCATGGAAACGCGTGAACTCCTGACCCGTGAGCAGGTCGCCCAGCTCCTCGCTGAACTTCAACAAAACGTGTTCACCACCGAGGAGGCCGCGCACTACCTGCGCCTGTCCCGCCAAACGCTCGAACTCCTCCGCCTGCAAGGTGGCGGGCCGCGCTACGCGAAGCTGGGCCGCTCTGTCCGCTATCGCCGCGCCGCGCTCGATGAGTGGTTGGCCGCCAACGAACAAAACCACACGGCGGAGGGTGCGCAATGACGCCAATTGAATTTCTGAACCGCCTGCGCCCGGGTGGCCCTTGGTGCCTGACCGCGATCCCGCCGGAGGGTGGCGCAACCGAGACGCGCACCTTCAAGAACGCCAATGACGCGGAAGCGTGGATTGCCCAGCACAACGGCAAGCGCAACCTGTACTACACCGTGGGCACGGTAGCGAAGCCGACCGGCAAGAAGCCAACGAAGGCCGACATTGCCACGCTCGAATATCTGTGGGTGGACGTGGACCCGTTCGCGGGCGAGGACCTGCTGGCCGAACGTGCCCGCATCCTCGACATGTTGAGGGACGCCAAGCCCGAGCCGTCCGTGATCGTTGACAGCGGGGGCGGATTTCAAGCCCTGTGGAAGCTGTCGGAGCCGCTGACCATTACCGACCCGGCGGAGGCCGAACGCTACAACCGCGAGCTGGAGCGCATCTTCAAGGCTGACTCCTGCCACAACGTGGATAGGCTGCTCAGGCTACCGGGCTCGCTCAACATCCCGAACGCGAAGAAGCGGGCGAAGGGCCGCGAGGCCGCAGAAGCTGAGGTGTATTGCTGGAATGACACCAGCTATCCGCTGTCGGCCTTCACCGCCGCGCCGCCGATCAACTCCGCCGTCAGCACGAAGCCCCGCGCTGCCACCGGGGAGGCATCCGCTGCCGTGTCGATGGGCGACGGTACAGCCGTGGGCGTCGATGAGCT
>DYKI01000231.1 GCA_020722705.1 Chthonomonas calidirosea
AATTCGACCAGGGTGCGTCCCCAGGCGGTTTTGGTCTGGATTTCGAGGAAGTTGGAGAAGTCGGGCATTATCCGATTAAAACACAAGTGCGCCTTTCGACGCGCCTGGCTTGGAGGGTTGGGGCGCAGCAGGCCCGCCAGCCCGGGCGCAAAGCCGATCAGGGCGAAGGGCCGCGAGCGCGCTACGGCTGGACCGTCACCCCGCGCCAGACGACATCGAGCGTTTGCAGGGCGGTCAGGTTGCGCCACGGCCAGGCTGCCCGCATCCGCACAGGATCGTCGAAATGGTTGCCGGCCCAGGTCAGGTGCGCCTCGTCGTCCAGGAGGCCGTGTCTCGGCAGCGGCTGGACGGCCAGCCAGAAATTCCACAGGGGGATGTCGTACTCGTAGGCCAGCCGGGCAATCGCGGCGTTGATCGTCTGGTCGCCTTCCAGGTTGTCGGCTTTGGTCGCCAAAATTGGGACGACGCCTTGCGCGATCAGGTAATCCAACACTTTGCGTAAATTCGGCTCGAACGTTTCCTTGTGATTGAAATCGTTCGTGCCCAGGATGACGAACGCGAATGCCGGACGGTTGAGCCGCACCTCGCAGGCCAGCGGCGTCTCGTTGGACTGGCACAAGGCCGGGTCGGCCCAGAGCGGCGACAGGATGGATGCGACCGTAAACCCGTCTCTGACGGTGAGGTGTTGTTTGCCGAAGGCGTCGTGGAAATGGTCAACGACTTGCTGGAGGTAGGCGTAGTCGCCGAGCGAATAATAATTCGGCCCCATCCCGAAATCGCCCAGGAACCTGCCCGGCGACCCTCCGCAATCGCCGATAACCGTGAACACGTCCGGCGCGTTGCCGAGCTCCTGGCCGTCCTGGTAGATTTCTCGCATCCGCCGGCTGACGGCTTCAGGGATCACCGGCATGGACATCCAGGCGTCCGGGGCAAGGGTCGGCGTGGGAGCGGGGACAGGCGTGGAGCTGGGCGCAGGGCTCCCGCCAGTCGTCGCGGCCGACGGATTGGCAGGCGTGGCGGACGATCCCGCTGGCAAGGGGGCGGCAGCCTCCGTCGGGAGACGCGCCGCGCCGTCCCCCTCGACGGGGGTGGCGCGAATATCCTGCTGCGCGCAGGAGGCGAGAAAGGCCAGGACAAACATGAATAAGACTGTGTGTTTCAAGGGGTTGTCACCATACCGCATAAGATGCAACGTCGCTGTCGAAGTTGTGATGGCAGGGGATCGCTTAGGGCTGGTTCAATTTCCAGATGATCCGCAGCCCGTCCAGCGTCAGCCAGGGGGCGATCACGTCAATGGCCTCGGTCTCCCTGGCGATCACCTCGGCCAGCCCGCCCGTGGCGATGACTTTCATCTCCGCGCCCAGCTCGCGGCGGAAACGCTCGACCATCCCTTCGACCATGCAGACGTAGCCGAACAGCAGCCCGGACTGCATGGCGTGAGGCGTGTTGCGCCCGATGACCGAAGGCGGGCGCTGCAATTCGATGTGCGGCAGTTTGGCGGCGTGGGTGTAGAGGGCCTCGGCGGCCAGGTTGACTCCGGCGGTGATCGCCCCGCCGAGATACTCGCCGTTTTTGGTGACGGCGTTGAAGGTGGTGGCCGTGCCGAAATCAATCACGCAGGCGGGGCCGCCGTACAGGTGGTGGACCGCCACGGCGTCGGCCACCCGGTCCGCCCCGACCTGGCGCGGGTCTTCGTAACGGATGCGGATGCCGGTCTTGACGCCCACATCCACCAGCAACGGCTCCTGCTTGAGGTACTCGCGGCAGGCCTGGGCTACGCGTCCGGTCAGCGGCGGGACGACCGAAGCCAGCACGATCCCGGTCAGGGCCTCGCGGCCATACCCGGCGTGTTCCAGCAATCCCAGGAACTGCAAGCCGTATTCATCCGGCATGCGCGCATGGTCGGTCGCCAGCCGCCAGTGCGGGCCGAGTTTGTCGCCCTCGTACAGGCCGAGGGTCAGGTTGGTGTTACCGACGTCAATGGTGAGGAGCATGGGTGTCCAGAGAATTGTGAGAAGTGAGCGGAGAGTAGTTTTGAAGAGCATGAGGTCCAAGAGCACTGATCTCCACTCTCCAATCTCTACTCTCTATTTTACCGCTTCTATGATCTCCGCTACCAGATCATACCTATGGAACTGCGGCATGATGTACACGCCCGCGGCCCATTCCTTGAGCTGCTCGATCAACTCGATCGTGATCCTTACCCCCTCGCGTGCCCCATCTGAGGCCGCTTCCATCCGCGCCAGGGTCGCTTCGGGGATGTGGACGCCTGGCACCTCGTGGTGCAGGAAGCGGGCGTGGCGGGTGCTGACCAGCGGCAGGATGCCGGCCAGGATCGGCTTGCCGATCGGCCCGTATTCGTCTTCGTAGCGGCAGATGAACTCCCGCGCCGCCTCCGGTTCGTAGACGGGCTGGGTCAGGAAGAAGTCTGCCCCGGCTTTGAGCTTGCGGCGCAAATTCTTGGCCTCCGCCGCCGGATCTTTCGGGGACAGGGAGAGGGCCGCGCCGACGAAGAAACTGGTTGGCTGCCCGATGCTGGTCCCGCTGTGGTCCATCCCGGCGTTGAATCCCTGCTTGATCAACTTGATCAACCCCGACGGCACCAGGTCGTAGTTGTCGGTCGCTTCGGGATAGTCGCCGATCGAGGTCGGGTCGCCCATCACGACGAAGATATTGCGCAGGCCGAGGGCGTGGGCTGCCAGCAAATCGCCCTGGACCCGCAGCAGGTTGCGCCCGCGGGTCGGGAAGTGCAGGGTCGTATCCACCCCGACCTGGCGCTTGACCACGTCGCAGACCGCCCAGGCTGACATCCTCATCCGGGCCATCGGGCTGTCGGCCACGTTGATCACGTCGGCCCCGGCGTCGTGCAGCAGGGACGCCCCGGCGATCAGTTTATGGGTCGAGAGACCGCGCGGCGGGTCCATTTCGACCGAGATGACAAAACGGCCCGCAGCCAGTTTTTGCGCCAGCGGGGAGGGCTGTTCGGCGGAGAAGTCGCCTTCGTCCGCTTCGGTCGTGAACGGGAATTCGATCTGGACCGCTTGGCAGCCTTCGGGGTATTTGTCGAGGGCGGCCCGCATGGCGGCGATGTGCTGGGGCGTCGTCCCGCAGCAGCCGCCGACGATATCCGCCCCGGCTTCGCAGAAGGCCAGGGCGTAGTCGCCGAAATATTCGGGGTCGGCCGGGTACATGATCCGCCCGCCGACCTGTTCGGGCCAACCGGCGTTGGGTTTGACCCACAGGTAGGGATGGGGCTTGCCCCCGTCCCTGCCCCCGTCCCTGCCCCCGTCCCTGCCCCCGTCCCT
>DYKI01000232.1 GCA_020722705.1 Chthonomonas calidirosea
ACGACTGCGCCAGATTCTAACTTATTGGGTGGTCTGAAATCCTGGGACCACTATATGACGCTAATAATTAATGGAAATTTCATGAATTTGGGCGAATAGGATGGCGAACTACCTTATGCCTAATTCGATGCGTGCTGCACGCCAGCCGCTGTCATCCAGGACGAGTTGGGCCCAACCGCGCCGCGGCGTGACTTCGATGCCGAGGCGCTGCCCCGCCTGATTCAGGCGCCACTGCCATTGGAAGACTGCCTCGGCAACGCCGCGCCCGGCGGAGCGGATCTCCGAAATCCGAACCAGTGTGGGCACGGCGACGGGCAACGTGATTGCGGCCGCGCCGCCCGGCTCTGAAGAGACCGCCCGGTGGCTCCAGTTTTCGGCTTCCCGGCGGAAGCCCTCCTCCACAGTCAGCCGGCAGACAGGCCCTCCCGTGGTGATGACATCGGAAACCCGGGCAAGGCCCAAGCTGGTCCAGCGCTTCCATCCGGCTTGGGAGCTGAGAGCCTCCTGGCAGCGGCCCGGAGCTTCGGCAGCCAGCGTTTCGACGCGGGCAGCGCGGAAGGGCTCGCTCGCAAGGATGGCCCGGGCTGCCTGTTCGGGATCCGGCGGAACAGCGCCGCACCCCGCCAGCAAGAGGGCGGCAGCGATGAGCGCGCAAGCCAGGATCGGAAAGGGGAAAAGACCGGCAAAGCCACGCGCGCGCATCCGCATGGCCGATATCCTAACGGGCGGAAAGAAGGGGGTGCAAGAGGGAAAGCCATCGGGGCGACCGACCGGCTGTCGTAGGCTACAGAAAAGCCCCGGTCCGTGAAACAGCGGGCCGGGGCTTGGGGGTTCGCCTATGGAGCCGGGATCACAGGCTGCGGTCAGGCCACCTCGGAGGCCCTATAGCGCGACATGATCTGATGCATTTGGTCCTTCACATGAAGCTTCAGCTTCTTCAGGCGGTGCTCCTCCACTTCGTCCTCCGGAGTGTGATAAGACTTCGCTTCGATCTCGTCGATCAGCCGCTTGTACTCGGCATGCTTCTCGGCGAGAGCGCGAAACTCCTCATTGTGCTGCATGAGGTACTCTTTCAATGCTTCCTGAGTGAACTTCTCCATGTGAATGGTTCTCCTTCATGTGGGAAGGTCCATGCTTCGCCGTCTCGAGGCGGGAAGGCGAGATGGCGCGGCGCAGGGACCGTTGCATCAGGGCTATCCGGCGGCGGCTGGTCGAAACCGCCGTCACCCTGAAACTAACACTTTTGAAACCTTCATACAATCCCATCAAGGCAGGATGGCGGCCTGTTGCCCGGCGCGCCAGCCACGCCGCGCGCCGGGGGGTGGAAACGCGGCGTCACTGGTGTTATGAGGGGAAGTAGAGAGGGGGGTTCTGTATGCCTCACTACGTCTACGTCTGCAAGGACTGCAAGAAAGAGTTCGAGAAAGTGATGCATATGGATGAACTCCACAAGAAGAAAGTGGAGTGCCCGCACTGTGGCAGCACGAAGGTGGAGCTGGCGGTCCACTCCTTTTCCGCCGTGACCTCGAAGAAGAGCTGAGGCGCCAGCGGGAAGGAGGCAGTGGCCCCAGACTCCTCCAGATGACAAGCGGCTGGATCCAGCCCTATGACAGAGCGGGATGCGGCAGACAGGCGACGCCGTGGAGGCCCGGGTCCGGGCAGGCCCGGCCCGGCGGCCGCTCCAGTGAGTCCGCCAGGTGGGCGACGCACAGATCAAGCGCGGCCATCTCGAATCTCCTCGGCCAGGCCCTTCAGTGCATACGAGATTTCGGCATCGAGGATCTCGCGCACTCTGCGCGCCGGTTTCGGCGGCGAGCTGCGGCGCCAACTTGCTCGGCATGCCGAGCAGCCGAGCGCGGATCTGCTGCCCGAACGTGAACCGCTTTATGCTGACCTCGTCGGTGGGAACGAGCTTTCCGATCCTGGTCTCGTAATCGAGCTTCTTCAGCTTCGCGGAGAACAGCTCACGCGCGGGCCGGGCTTGGGCGAAGGTCGCCGGCTGCTGCCTTGAGGGAAGCGGCTCGGGCTTGTCGTCCAGCACGGCGTCGGACGCGGCCACATCCACCAATCGGCCGCGCATGACCAGGACGCCCGCCTCGACGAGCTTGTTGATGTACTGTGGGTTCTTGCCGCGATGGCGGGCGTACTCCGCCTGCGTCATGGTTGTGCGTTCTTCAATCTGCGCCATATCGCCCCATTGCCAGCCGGCAACCATCGCACTACGCTGAAATGCCGGAGGCGCCGTGGCAAGATGACCGCTGCATCGTGTGCGCCAAGCGCCGATCCATGACGGTCGAGCACGTCATACCGCAGGCGCTCGGAGGTGCTCTCTGCTGCCGCTTCTTGTGCAAACCGTGCAATGACAGACTTGGACAGATCGAAGCCGCCCTGAAGCGTGATCCAGGTGTGCGGCTCTCAGCCGAAGCGATCAAGCACCGCACCCCGGCGGTATGGGCCCGCGTCTCAGAGGACCAGCCGTTTGTAGGAATCGGACCTCAGGGCAATATACCCGGAACGTTCAAACGCGGCCAGTTCAAAGTGAGAGCGCAGAAATCGGTGGACGGATCACTGATCCAACCCACCGATGCCGCCCGGCGAAATCTGTCGCGAATGCTCGAACACAAAAGGCTTTCTGCGGCAGAGGTGGCGGAAGCCCTAGCCAGATTCGATGAGGCTCCCGAGGGTTCACGGGTCGCGATCATCGCCGGCATCGAGATCGCGAAGTGGCCAATCGAGAAGATTTCGCCCGTGCTCGCCGGACCGCGAGTGAACCCGATCGTTCCTGTCAAGATCGCATACGAGTACTTGGCCCTGCACGTCGGCGATGCGATCCTCGGTCCGGCACTGGACCCGATTCGGGCACTGCTCGCAGAACGCCAAGGGGCTGGGGCAGAGTTCTACTCCCTTGAGGAGTTACGCGCGGGTCATCCCCGTCCATTCCATGGGCTCGTCATCGAACCTGACCAATCTCACGTGATCGTCCAAGTGCGATTGTTCGGAAACGTGGCGTTCCGGGTGCACTTCATCAATGTCAGGCTCCGGGGCGCAACGCGATGCGCCTACACCCATGATCTGGTCAGCGGAGAGGAAGACCTGAACTTGGCGTGACCGAGTAGGGGGATCACTCGTATCGGCTCAGAATCACCATGCTATTGGCCATGAGCCGGAAAAGCGGCTCGAACGTCGCAAATGTTTCCTGGTTGTCCTCCGTTAGGAACAACATGTTGACCACCTGGTGCCTGAAGACGGTCTGGAACGACAGGCATCGGAAGCGCACACTCTGGTCGAGCCGCTCAGCGTTTGCC
>DYKI01000233.1 GCA_020722705.1 Chthonomonas calidirosea
CCCAATCCCGGACGGCGCGGACGCCGTCCCTCCCGCAGTGGGAGGGTCATCGTCCTCGATGACCCCAATCCCGGACGGCGCGGACGCCGTCCCTCCCGCAGTGGGAGGGTCATCGTCCCCGATGATCCCAATCCCGGACGGCGAGGACGCCGTCCCTCCCGCAGTGGGAGGGTCATCGTCCCCGATGATCCCAATCCCGGACGGCGAGGACGCCGTCCCTCCCGAAGTGGGAGGGTCATCGTCCCCGATGACCCATATCAGCAGGTTGACCGCCGTTGCGCTCGAGCGCCTCCAGCCGTGCGCGCATGCGCGCTATCTCGGCCATCAGATCGCCAACCTTCCGAACCGCCTCGGGCCCGCGCTCGGCCGACGCCATCTCGCGAAGACGCTGCCGGTGCGGTTTGGCAGGCGATCCGGACACAAGGCTGCCCGCGTCGAGGTCCCCCCAGACGCCCGTTTGCCCGAGCACGACCGCTCCATCCCCGATCCTCACGTGATCTCGGACGCCTACCTGCCCGGCCATGATGACACCCTTGCCCAGAGTTGCGCTCCCTGCGATGCCGACCAGCGCCGCGATGATGCAGTCGGAGCCAACCTTGACGTTGTGCGCAATCTGGACAAGGTTGTCTATCTTGGTGCGCGCACCGATGACCGTGGTGCCCGTCTTGGCTCGATCAATCGTTGAGTTTGCCCCGACTTCAACATCATCCTCGATGACCACCGTGCCGATATGCGGGACTTTGTGGGCCATGCCCCCAATGCGGACAAAGCCGAAACCGTCGGCACCGATGATCACCCCCGCATGGATCACCACCCTGGCGCCCAACAAGCACCCGGGGTAGATGACGACGTTGGGATGGATGATGCAGTCCTCGCCGATGCGGACGCGGTCGCCGATGCTGCATCCGGCCAGCACAATCGCGCGGTCCCCGATGACCACGTCGTCACCAATCGAGACGTGCGGTCCAACCGATGCAGTACGGGCGATTGCCGCGCGCTCTCCCACCACAGCGCTGGGATGGACACCGATCGGAGGAGCCATTCGAGGCGAGAAGAGCGCCAGCACGCGCGAGAACGCGAAGCGCGGATTGTCCACGCGGATCACCGGCTTGTCCGCGACTGCCGCATCGGGAAACGCGACGATCGCCGAAGCACGCGACCTTTCTGCATCGCCAAGGAAGCTTGGAGACTCGGCAAACACGATGTCACCGGCCTCGGCGTCGGTGATCGAGGCAACCCCTGCAATCGGCACTGAACCGTCACCGGCGACCGTACCCTGCACCTCGTCGGCGATCTCCTGAACCGAAAGCGTGAGCGACCCCCCGTTGGGTGCCGCCGGCGCCGACCAATCAACAACGTTCATTGAAGCAATCCATCCTTCAACAGGGCGCGCGCAATCTCCATGGTTCGGTCGGGCGCTCCTGGCCGAGGGGCAAAGACCGGAACCCAGCCTCGTTCAGCGCAGATCCGACTGACGTGCTCGCGCAGGTCGCGCAGTGCCTGCTGACGCACAGAACGTACGAGCTTGGCGGCATCGCCAACGTGAGCCTCACGATACGGCGCTGCCCGGACGTCGGTCCAGCCCGCAACGCCACGGGACGGTGCCAATCGTGCACTCGCCTCATGCCTCTCGGTTCTCGGCTCTTGCGTCTCACGCGGCAAACTCCGCCCGGTGGCGGCGAGCGCCTCGCGGTGCCTCCGCAGCGCGATCTGAATCTCCCGTCTGCGTGCCGCATCGGCTATGCCAATCTCACGCTCGATGTCGGCCTCCCTTTCCTCGATGCGTCCACGAACTGCTGCGTACTCCGCATTCCGAAAACTCGCGATCTCGGAAGTCAGACGCGCCTCTATCTGCCTTCTGGCGGCTTTGGCATCACGAAGAGCCTGTTCCACGTCGTCTGGAGGGCCGGCCGCGAGCGATCCTCGCTGGGCCGTCAGCGCCAGGATGCGCAGATCGAGATCGCGCAGCCTCGGCCGTGCCTTGCGCTCCAGTGTGTTCTGCTTTGATGATATCCGCTCCTCGGCCTCGCGCATAGCCTGTGCCCGCTCGGAAGCGAGAGCCGAGCGCATCAAGCGCACATCACGCGCCTTTGCCGCATCGGCTCGAGCCTGCATGGATGCCTCAAGGGCAACGAGCCGCTCCGAGCTGGAAGCATCGTTGTCGTCTTTCTCTTCCGCCTGTCCTTCTGCGTTGCCGTTTCGGAGAGGCTTCAGCGGTTCGGGAAGCTCCCTGTACGACTGGATGGGTCCCGGCTCCGGCACGACGCGCCGGATGCGCGAGCCCGGCAGTTCCGCCAAGCTCACCAACGCAGAGTGCCTCTCCAGCAAACGGTCGAGCGAAACATAGACACGCTCTTGATGCATCACGAATGGTGCGCAGCCGGCCAACGCAGGCAACGCTGCCAGAGCGGTGAGCGTCCACGGTCGTCCCGACCGTTGTACCCTCATGTCGGAGAGCCTATTTCTTGGCGTTCAGGTCCTTGATCACATCGTCGGTAATGTCGGCGCCCGCATAGACGGCCACCTGGACATCGAAGACAATCGTGAGGCCCCTCTTTTCGCCGACACGCTTGACGGCAGCCCTGAACTCCTTGGTCAATCGCTCCTGATTGGCCATACCGAACTCGCGCAGTTTGGCATCCTCTTCGTCCCGGATCGAAGCGATCTGCTGTTCAACGCGAGCCCTGGCAGCTTCAGCATCCTTAATGCGCTGACGGTCGGCATCAGTAAGGTCCTTGTCGGGCTTCTGGGCCAGCGCCGCGATCTCACCGGAGAGCTTCATGCCCTTGTCGGTGAGTTCCTTGGCCTTGGCCGTTTCGGCAGCCGAACGCCCCGCAGCGTCCTTGGCCTCGATTTCGTCGAGCTGTTTGTGCTCATCTTCGGTCAGGAACGGCATGTTCACTCGTCGCTGGATACGCGCATTGGCCTTCGTCTGCCGTGCCTGAAGCTCCGACTGGGCTACCTTCATCGCCATGAACTCGTTGGTCACACGCTGAACGTCAACCGTACCGAATGCGCCTGACGCAGCCGGTCGGGTGCCCTGTCCCGATGCAGTGACGGCAATGGCGCCGCAGACGGCAACGCAGACAAGCACCAGCAGACGCCACATACCCAACGTTTCCCTCATTGAGAACTCCTCTCTCTATCGAACCCCGCCATTATAGCACTGGGTCCGCCGACGGAGCGGCTCCGTCAGCCGACCACCATAACGTGAAGATGACCCATATCCCGTTTGGGAGGGTCATCGTCCTCGATGACCAACGTCCCGTTTGGGAGGGTC
>DYKI01000008.1:0-8413 GCA_020722705.1 Chthonomonas calidirosea
GGCGGGAGCCTCGCCCTCCCGGTGAGGCTGCCTCAACTCTCCGTTCAGTCTCCTCTCCTCGCCCTTGCGGAGCTTCAGGACGATCGTCCGATCACCGTAACGGATGGTGTGCTCGCCGGCGCGGTGGGCTCGGATGCGCGCATCGGCCAGGCGGCCATCACTCCAGCGTAGTCCGATCTCCCAGCCTCCGCGCGCACGCAGGCCGCTTACCGCGCCTGACGGCCAGGCCTTCGGCAGCGCGGGCAGGAGCTCGATATCGCCGGCATGGCTCTGGAGCAGCATTTCGTTGATGCCGGAGACCCCGCCGAAGTTGCCGTCAATCTGGAATGGCGGATGGGCGTCGAACAGGTTCGGGTAGGTTCGGGACGGATCAAGCAGCATGCGGAGCAGCTTGTAGGCCCGTTCGCCGTCCTGCAGGCGCGCCCACAGGTTGAGCTTCCAACCGAGACTCCAGCCCGTGGCCTCGTCGCCACGCGTCTCCAGCGACTTGCGCACAGCCTGAGCCAGTTCCGGCGTCCGCCGTGGCGTGATCTGCGCGCCTGGGAACAGGCCGTAGAGGTGCGACACGTGCCTATGGTGGATTTCCGGGGCCTCCATGTCCCAATCCTCCAACCATTCCTGAAGCTGTCCGGCCTTGCCGATGCGATATGGCGGGAGCCGCCGTCGCGCGGCTTCGAGCTGCGCGCGCAGGTCGGGATCGCGGTTGAGTTTCCTGGTGGCTTCGATGACATAGCCGAACACATCACGGAGGATGGCGTTGTCCATGCTCGAGCCTGCGCAGGAATAGGCTCCTCGCGCATGGCGGTTCTCGGGCGACGCGGTGGGACACGTCACCAGGTAGCCCGTTTTCGGGTCCTCCACGAGGGTGTCAAGGAAGAACTCGGCGGCTCCCTTCAGGACGGAGTAGGCCTCTTCGAGGTGCCTGCGCTCGCCTGAGAAGAGATAGCGCTCCCAGAGGTAGCCGGCCAGCCACGCTCCGCACGTGGGCGTGTAGGCCCACGGGCCGTCAATGGCCGCCGTCGCCCGCCACAGGTCCGTATTGTGGAAGCAGACCCAGCCACGCGCGCCGAACATGCGCCGGGCCGTGCGTGCGCCGCTCTCGGCCATCTCCTTGAGCATGCGCGCGAGCGGCTCGCCGCACTCCGAGAGATTGGCGCTCTCGGCCGGCCAGTAGTTCATCTCCGTATTGATGTTGATCGTGTACTTGCTGTCCCACGGCGGCGAGGTGCTCTCGTTCCACAGGCCCTGAAGATTGGCGGGCTGAGTTCCGGGGCGCGACGAGCAGATCAGGAGGTAGCGGCCGAACTGGCAGTAGAGCGCGGCAAGCTGGGGATCGCGCGCACCCTCGGCGAACGCGCGGAGACGTTCATCGGTCGGCCTATCGGCTTCAGGCGAACTGCCAAGATCGAGCGCCACCCTCCGGAACAGCCGGCGATGCTCGGCCATGTGATCCGATCGCAGCTTCGTGTATGCCTGCCGTGCGGCAGCATCAATGCGCCGCTTGGTGGCCGCGACAGGATCGCCGGACACGTCGCGCCAGTTGACATAGCTCGTCGCGGCGTCGAGGAGGATCGTCACGGCGTCGGCATCCTCGACGACGAGAATGCCCTCTTCGATGCGCGAGCTGCCGCCGGACGGTATGGCACGAACGCGGCACGCGAAGCGGAGCGCTCCGGGCACACCGCGATAGGCAGGACCCGTGCCCGTCATGACGACCTCCGCAGGACCGACAGAGTGGATTACGGCGCTCTGGGGCGTGTCGAGCCTGATGCGCACCGACACCGAACGCGGCTTGTCTGTCGTTATCCTGACCGCGATCACTCCGGCCACGGGCGTCGCGAACGCTTCACGCGTCATGCGCACACCGTTGCGCTTCCACGTTACGGTCGCGGTGGCGCTGTCGAGGTCGAGTTCGCGCCGGTAGTCGGTCACGGACCCGCCGGCTTCGGTCTCAATGACCAGATTGCCGATGGGCTGATAGGACATCTGGCCCGATGGACGTCCGAGCAGTTTCTCGCGGATGATCCTGTCGGCATCGCCGTATTTGCCCGCAAAGACGAGCTTGCGCGCCTCGGCCAAGTCGGCGGCGGTTCCGTCATGCGCCGGATCGTAGGGACCACCGGACCAGAACGTGTCCTCGTTGATCTGCAGCCGCTCGCGTTCGACACCGCCGAAGACCATGGCTCCGAGTCGGCCGTTGCCGATGGCCAGCGCCTCGACCCACTGCCCGGCAGGCTTCTCATACCACAGTCGCAACGGCTGTCGGTCGTCGCCGATAGCCGCGCAGAGAAGAACCGCGACCGCCGCGAGGATGCACATAGCCGTCCAGAAGTGACCCATGCCAATCTCCCCGAGGGCGTCCACCCTTGTTGGCGTGGTACCCTATTCCCAACATATTGCCCAAACGACCAGGAACGTCCTGCCATGGATACAGAGACACTCACGCGACCGCGCATTGACATCACGACCGAAGAGGAGATCGAGCCCGATCTGGGCGATACGCCGCCTATCTTTGGAAGGTGCCCCGTCTGCGGCAAGGAGCTCCGCCCGAGGGACAAGCGGACCGGCGCGCCGGCGGCTCCCGTGCCGGGAACAGGCTACGACAGCCGCGCCCGATGCAGCGGATGTGGAACCATCCTTGTCTACCTCGGCAATGGGCGCTGGCGTCCCCTGAGCGAAGACGATCTGACCGACGACGACAGGTTCGCCGATTCACTTGGGCTCGACTGAGGGCACGTTGCCGACATTGATGGGACGAATCGGCCGGATCCGTCCGATCGGACTGATCGGTCGGATCGGTCGGATCGGTCGGATCGGTCCGATTAGTCGCGAAGAGGTCACCGGGGACGGTGGCCCTCCCATAGGGACGGCGTGCCCTCTGCCTGATCCCGTGCGCTGCGTTCCTCACCTTCGCAGCCCTGCGCAGAGGACGCGAACGACGCGGAACTTGTGGCCTTCGCTGCGCGGTGACTTCTCTTCGAGGAGGCGAATCGTGAGCACGTGCTTGCCGGGCTTCAGGCCCCTCGCTACGAACTGGCAGGCATCGTAACCTCCCCAGGTCTGATCAAACCAACCGTCGAGCTTCACGGGCGGACCGCCGTCCACGGTCACTTCGGCCATGCCCATGGGTCCCATGACGCGGTAATAGATAATGCCGACGGTCGTGCCTTCGACCGGCAGTTCCAGCACGCTCCCGGGCCGATCGGCCTCCCAGACCGGCCCGAACGCCCAGCTCCGCTCTCCAGAACCGAATCCCTCGATGCGCTTCGGAGTCAGGTTCTCGGGTCCGAGCATGGCCGTGCGCTCGAACACATCGCTGATCAGCGGCTTCGGCAGACGAGCGATCCGCGGCAGGCTGCCATCAGAGGGCGTGTGGGCCAGGACCCCTTTCAGCAGGTCCGTGATCAGTCTCGCGCAGATGGCGTGTCCACGGTCATTGGGATGCACCATGTCGGCCTCGATGTCGCCCCACTTGACGCGCCCGGCCTGCACCTCGGGCCACATGGCGTCACGGAAGCTGACCATGGGCAGGCCGTAATGTCGTCCGACCTTCGCGTGGAACTCCTGCGCGTTGCCGCCTGCATTGTTCATCGTGAACAGGAGCATCATCGCAGGATGGTTTGGCCGGCTCAGCACCTGGCGCACGATGCCCTCAAGGGTCTCGGCGGCCTGTTCGTTGGCCGGGTCGTTGAGCGCGTACTCAGCCACGACGAAGTCCGGCCTCCTGCCAAGCAGATGGGCCTTCACGCGGTGCGCGCCGATGTCGGAGCCCGTTGCTCCGATACCGGCGTTGACGAACTCGACGGCGGCCTTCGGGAACGTCTCGCGCCACCATTGCGCCACAAGGTTGCCCCAGCGTTTGTCCTCGGCAGAAGCCAAAGCGCCCTGGGTGATGCTCCCGCCGATCACTCCTATGACCACCTTGCCGCCGGATCGGGCCCTGCGGAAGACATGCGCCAGACGCGCCGTATCGCCGCGGCTCAATACGGACCGACGCGACGCCTCGGCATCCACCTGCAATACGGTCACGGCGGACGCGGCAACGATGGTAAGAATGGAGATCATTGTCTAGCTCCCCGAGCCTCCGACGCGGCACCCCGACGGCGCCTGTGACTGTCATTCTGCCTGACGCGAAATGTATCCTTGTGCAGTGACGAGCGCCATGCCTCGCATTCGCGTGACAGCGCGGCTGTCGGAGGCCACTCGCCTCGCGCCGGCAAATGACCCTGGCCGGTACGCCGATAAACGAATCAGGACGCCCATCGCGCGTCAATGGGACCTTCGGACCATCCGCCGCGATGCCTTCGCGTGGCAAAATGGCTGTGGTATCCCGATGAACGTTGACGCGACCGCCGTTCCTGTGGTGAATGAGCGCATCGAGGCTGAGCCTCTCAGCCGGGGCGCGCTGTTTGGCATGAGTCTCTACTGGCTCGCCGTCAACCTCCACTGGGGCGCGCTGCTGGTCGTCATTATGCCCCGCCAGATCGCCGAGATCCATCCCGAGCGACACGCGCAGATGCTCGGGCGGCTGATCGGCATTGGGGCCGTAGTCGCGCTTCTCCTCCCGCCGATTGTCGGTGCGCTGAGCGACAAATGCACGCACCGCTGGGGGCGTCGGCGGCCCTATATGGCGACGGGTACGGCCATCAATGTCGTCGGGCTGGGCGCACTTTTCCTTGCCGGGTACTTCCGGAACCTCCCCCTCTATCTCGCAGGCTACCTCGTCGTTCAGTTCGGCAGCAATGTGGCCACAGCCGCCTACAGCGGCGCGATCCCGGACCTCGTACCCGCCGGTCAGCGTGGCGTTGCCAGCGGCTGGATGGCCGCCATGACGCAGACAGGCACCATCCTCGGCGCGCTTGGAAGCGGCATGCTGGTGGAGCGCGGGCATTCAGGGATCGCCGTCGGCGTGATCGCGGCTGCGATGGCGCTGCTGCTGATCGCGACCGCCGCATCCATGCGCGAGCGCCGCGGGTCTGCGCCCGAGCGTACGGACGGACACGCGCAGTCGTCGGGCGCCGGGCCGAACTTCAGGTCGAGGATCGGCGGGTTGGCTGCCATCCTGCGCCGCCTGTGGATTGACCCGAGGAAGCATCCCGATTTCGCCTGGGTCTGGATCACGCGATTCCTCTTCACGGCCGGCATGTGGATGGTCCAGCCGTTCCTTCAGTACTACCTTCGCGACGTGGTCTGCTCGCCGAGGCCGGCCGAGGATGCGGGCCGGATCGTCGGACTGGCTCTGGTGGGCGCGACATGCACCGGGCTGCTGGGCGGAGCCATTTCGGATCGCGTGGGCCGCAAGCGCGTGGTCTATGTTGCCAACGGTTCTATGGCGCTCGTGGCCATCGGCTTCATGGTCGTTCGCACGATGCCGGCCGTGTACCTGACGGCGGTTCTGTACGGTCTGGCGTTCGGAGCCTACTACAGCGTTGATTGGGCCCTCGGCTGCGACGTCCTGCCGAACAAGAGCGACGCAGGCAAGGACATGGGTGTCTGGCACATCTCCATGGTGCTGCCGCAGTCGCTGGCGCCGGAGCTCAGCGGACGCCTCCTCGAAGCAGGAGGGACCCTGATGCGGGCAGGCTCGACAGTGCCCCACTACGCCGTCGTCGGCTATCTGTACCTGTTCGCCGTTGCGGCGCTGCTCCTGACGCTGAGCGCATTGATGCTTCGCAACGTGCGCGGAGTTCCATGACGGCGCAGCGCGTGCTCGGCCCGAGCGCGCGTTGACAACACATCGGCCATTGCCGATAATAGAGCCGGGCGCCGGGGCTCGCATGGCCCCAGGGTGCCGGAACCAACGATGCGCATACGGCTCGCCATCATCTTCGCCGCGCTCCTGGCCGCAATGGGCGTTCCGATCGCTCTTGCCGCCCCTGCCCCGGCGTGGTGCCTCGGAACCATCCTGGCCGCCACGGCGGCGGCGTGGCTCATCGTTGACGCGACCGTGCTTCGGCCCCTGTCCTCCGTGGCTCGAGCGGCCAGGTTCCACGTGGCGGGTGCGGATGCACGAGTCGCCGCTTCATTGACGGAGACGGGCGGGGAAGGGAATGCAGCGTCCGCCCTGCCCACCCACGAGAGCGCTCGAACCGCCCGCAACGATGACCTCAAGGTTGTTTCACACGCGATCGAAGCGCTGGACGAGTTGGCTCGATCCAGACAAGCCAGCCTGCGGCTCGCCGACGAGAAGCACGAGCAGATCGTTAAGGACCTCGAAGTGCGGTATCGGGAGCTTTTCGACTCGAATCCGCACCCCATGGTGGTGTTCGACACGGAGCATCTGGAGATACTCGCGGCCAACAAGCCGGCAGAGATGCGCTACGGCTATACCCAGCACCAGTTCCTTCGGATGACCGTGCGCCACCTGCTCGCCGATGCAGTCACCGACGACACCAACGCGGTCATGGAGCGGATGGGCCTTTTCGGGGCGAGTCCGGTTCACGACTTCCACCGCCGACGGGACGGCTCGATCATCGCCGTCGAGGTGGCGTGCAGCCGTATGCGTTATGGAGGCCGACCTGCGGCCGTCGCCCTGTTCGCCGACATTACCGAGCGAACGCGACTGGAAGCCGAGAATAGAAGGCGCACCGAGACCGTGGAGGCGCTCTATGCGGCCGCTCGGAAATGTGCCGAGAGTCTGAGCGTCGCTGATGTGGCCCTGACCATCGTCGGCGAAGCGGTCCGACGCTTTGGTGCCGTTGCGGCATGGCTGGTAAGGGTAGGTCCGGAAGCCACACTCGAGCCGTTCGCATCATGCTCCGCCGATGACAAAGCGCCCCGGCTGCTCGTCGCAGATGCCTGCGCTGCGCCCCACGACGCCGAAGGCATGGCGCTTCATCCATCATGGAACGCCATCCGTGACCGCTCAGCAGTCGAATACGACCCGGCTGCCGATCTGTTGGACTGCGAGCGCTTCCAGCTTGCCGTGCCCGAGTCAGGATGCTACGGCCTGGCTTTGCCTCTGGTGTCGCGTGATCAGGTGTTCGGCGTGCTGCACACGCTGGTCCCGGAACCAAACGGGTCCCGACGCAATGCGGCTCCGGTCCTCGACATCTCCATGCTCGCAGAGGCGAGCCGATCGGAGACACGCGCAACCCTCACCAGCTTCGCGCTCGTCGCCGGGGCGGCGCTGATGAACGCTGAACTCCATGAGGAACTCCAGCGAACGGCTGACCGGCTGGATGTGCGCGTGCGCGAACGCACCCGCGAACTGGAGGCGGCGAACAAGGAGCTGGAAGCGTTCTCGTACTCGGTATCGCACGATCTTCGAGCGCCGCTGCGCGCGATTGACGGCTTCACAAGGCTAGCTCTGCTCCAGTATGGCAGCGCAATGGATCCCGAGTGCCGCACGATGCTCGAGTCGGTCCGATGCGGTGCCAGTGAGATGAGCGCTCTGATCACGAGCCTGCTCGAGTTCTCGCGATCGGCTCGCCAGGCTCTTGATGTCAGGCAGGTCAGCGTCGCCGAGACGGTCCAGTCGGCGCTCCAGGGACTCAAGCACGATCTTCAGGGCAGGGAAATCAAGTGGGTGATCGGCAACCTCCCGGACTGCACGGCCGATCCGGTCTTGCTCAAGCAGGTCTTTTTCAACCTGCTGTCCAACGCGATCAAGTTCTCTGCGAAACAGGCCCATGCCCGTATCGAGGTGGGTGCAACGTGCAGGTCCGAGACGGTGTATTATGTCAAAGACAACGGGGCGGGGTTCGATGCGTCCAGGGCCACGCGGCTCTTCGGCGTCTTCCAGAGGATGCACAGGGCCGAGGATTTCCCCGGGACAGGCGTGGGCCTCGCGACCGTGCAGCGCATCGTGGTTCGCCATGGCGGGCGCATCTGGTGCGATGCGGCGCCGAACGAAGGGGCAACGTTCTATTTCACATTGCAGGAGCACACCGATGCATGAATGTCCCGTTGAGATCGTGTTGGTGGAAGACAACGACTACGACCGCGACCTTGCGCTTCACGTGTTGCGCCGCATGGACCTGACTGCCGGACTCAAGGTGCTCAGGGACGGTGTCGAGGCGATCGAGTGGTTCGGCTGCGGTGAAGGCTCTTCGACGAAAGACCGTCCCGCCCATCCGCGGCTTGTGCTCCTCGATCTCAAGCTGCCGAGAATGGATGGTCTTGAGGTATTGGCTCGCATCAAGGGGTGCCCGGCCACGGCTTCCATTCCGGTAGTCGCATTCACGTCCTCGCGCCACTCGAGCGACATACAAGCGGCGTACACGCTCGGCGTCAACAGCTACGTCGTCAAACCGGTGGAGTTCGAGGAGTATTCGGAGGCGCTCAAGGCCACGGTGCTCTACTGGCTCAACCACAATCTCGACACGGTCAGCGTCGGGGTAAGCGAGTGACGGCCGACATCCAGCACACGGAGCCTGTCCGGACGGTGGCCGCTCGCACCCCCTTGCGGCTT
>DYKI01000008.1:8424-73635 GCA_020722705.1 Chthonomonas calidirosea
CGTCGAGGACCGCCCCGCCGATGCCGAGCTGATGGTGGCCGAGCTGAAGCGTTCCGGGTTCGATGTGCAGTGGCAACGCTCCGACACGGCGCGGAGCTTCGAGGAGGCGCTCCATTCGGAGCCGGACATCGTGCTGGCCGACTACTCGCTGCCGGAGTTCGACGCGATCCGCGCGCTCGGCATCCTCCTGGAGACCGATCGGTCCATTCCGCTGATCGTCGTCACGGGCCAGCTTGGCGACGAGGCCGCTGCCGAGTGCATGAAGCTCGGAGCATGCGACTACGTGCTCAAGGACCGGCTGGCACACCTCGGCCCTGCGGTCGAGATTGCGCTCCAGCAGAGGCGCTTGGACCTGGAGCGGCGGCAGGCCGAGGCGGCGCTGGCAACAAGCGAGGAGCGGCTCAAGCTCGTCCTCGAGGGCAGCCGCAACAGCTTCTGGGACTACGACCTCCGGACCGGGAGGATTGAGCGCAGTCCGCAACTTGCATTGATGCTTGGATACGAACCGTCCGACATCGAGCGCATTGGCGCTGAATGGGATCGGATCATCCATCCCGACGACGCTCCCAGGGCGAATGCGGCGCTGCAAGCCCACATAGACGGGCGCAGCCCCGATTACGAGATCGAATACCGACTGAAGCGACGCACGGGCGAATGGATATGGGTGCTCGACCATGGCCGTGTGGTTGCGCACGATGCCGACGGCACTCCGTTGCGTGTGGCAGGTACCCACAGGGACATCAGCGAAGCCAAGGCCACCAGGGAGCGCCTCACCGAGTCGCTTCAGCAGCTCCGGGCGCTGGCACGCAGGCTGCAGACGGTTCGCGAGGAGGAGCGCGCAGGCATTGCCCGAGAAGTCCACGACGTTCTCGGCCAGGAGATGACCGGCCTGAAGATGGATGTCTCCTGGTTGGCGACCCGCCTTGGGAAAGTCGAAGACCTTGAGGATATCCATCCGCTGATCGAGAAGCTGCACACGATGTCGCACCACATTGACCTGACGATCCAGAACATTCGCCGGATCTCGACCGAGCTCAGGCCTGCGGTGCTCGATGCGCTCGGCCTCGTTGCCGCCCTCGAATGGCAGGCCCATGACTTCAGCAAACGTACCGGCGTACCGTGCAGCTTCGCCAGCGAGTCCGACGACATTGAACTCGACAATGAACGCGCGACAGCGGTCTTCCGGATATTCCAGGAGTCGCTGACCAACGTCATACGCCATGCGCGGGCCACACAGGTTGAGGCGCGGCTGGCGGTTAGCGACGACGTCCTCATCTTGACCGTGCAGGACAACGGTGTCGGCATGCCGAAGAATATGGACATCGTCCAGAAGTCGCTTGGCCTGCTCGGCATGCAGGAGCGTGCCATGATCTTCGGCGGCAATGTCACCATCGTCGGCGGCCCCGGCGAAGGGACCAGAGTGGCGCTTCGAATGCCGCTCGCCTGACGCCTGCGCCGGTCGTGGCCGGATGGAGTACGACGCAAGACGCCACGCGGCGAACACTGAGATGCGCCGGCGGCCATAGACCGTCACGGAGGAGAAGTGATGCACAGCATCCTGATCGTTGACGACCATGCAGTAGTCCGAACGGGTATCAAGCAGATACTGGCGGACGCTTTCGCAGGAGCGGACATAGACGAGGCCGGCAATGCCGACGAGGCGCTGGGCAAGGTGCTCAAGCGCGAATACGGTCTTGTCATCCTCGACATCAGCATGCCCGGCCGCAGCGGTCTTGAGGTGTTGCGTGACCTGAAGTACCAGCGTCCGACCATGCCGGTTCTGGTCCTTAGCGTCCATCCCGAAGATCAGATGGGTATCCGACTGCTGAAGGCAGGCGCATCTGGATACCTCAACAAAGACAGCGCCCCCGACGACCTGATCAAGGCGGTCGGCAAGGTGCTCGAAGGTGGCCGGTACATCAGCCCTACGCTGGCCGAGCGCCTGGTGCTCGACATCCAGACCGACAGCGGCAAACCGCCCCATGAGATCCTGTCGGATCGTGAGTACGAGGTCCTTTGTGCCATTGCGCGCGGCAAGGCAGTCAGCGAGATTGCGCGCGACCTTTCGCTCAGCGTCAAGACCGTCAGCACCTATCGCACGCGCATCCTTGAGAAGATGCAGATGAAGACCAATGCCGAGTTGACGCACTATGCCGTGCGTCAGGGACTGGTGGACTGACGAGCGCAACGGCATCGGCTCCGAACATCGGCCACAAGGTCGCGGTCCTGTGCACATGAGCGCCGAAGCTTTGTCGGTCATTGTTGGCGACGACGGCCTCGCCTCGGTCTCCGTTGCCGGATGGCCGAAGCTCCGGCTTGACGGGCTTTCGTCCGCGGTTGCGATCGCCCAGGGCACGCTGCGGCGTGAGCAGGTGCGGGTTCGTCGTGACGGCGCCGGCCACGTGGAGGTGGTCGAATCATTCGAGGCCGGACTGACGCTGAGGCGAAGCCTCTCCATCGGTGCCAGGCGGGTCGTTGTTCTCGCTTCCGAACTTGCCAACGCTTCATCTGCGACTGTGGACGTTGCCGATGTCCGCCTGCTCAGAGCGTCGGGTGACGCCTTGCCGGGAGCGCAGGGTGGATCGCCGCGCGTGTACGAGCAGGGCTCCTACTGGTGTCGCGTCCGGCACTGGGGGGCTCCTGCGGCGTCGCCCGCCGGATCGGGCGAACAGGACGCGACGCAGGCTGCATCGGTCAGCGGCTCGCAGTACGTGTGGCTTGTCTATGACTCCGATGCCGCCATGGCGCTGCTGGTCGGGTTCGAAACCGGCGAGCGCTGGACGGGCGACATCCATACCGTCTGGCGGGGAGGCCGATTGACGGAATGGTCCGTCGGGTTGGGCTGCGGCCTGACGAGGCTCCAGGCGGGCGAGTCCTGGAAGCTCGAAACGCTGACGATCGCCGCCGGCAAGGACCCGTGGACGCTGTTGTGCGAGTATGGCGATCGTGTCCGCATGCGCCACCGTCCCCGGATCCTCGACCGCCCTCCAGTCTCCTGGTGCTCGTGGTACCCCTTCCGCCTGGGGGTCAGCGAGGAGCGTGTGCTCGCCAACGCCCGGATCGCCGCGGAGCGGCTTGAGCCGCTTGGCCTCGTGTACATGCTGCTCGACCTGGGCTGGCAAGCCGGGTATCTGCCGTCCTCGTTCAGCGAGAACGATCAGTTCCCGTCGGGCCTTCGCGACCTGTCGGACCGTCTGGCCCGACTCGGGCTGAAGCTGGGGGCATGGTGCGCGCCGTTCACGATCAGCGAGCATGACCCGCTCGTGTCGGAGCATCCCGAATGGCTCCTCGGGGCCGGCGGCAGCGAGACGAAGGTCCCGCAATCAACCGGCACCTGGTTCTGAGAGCCGCACGGAAACACTTACGCGCTCGACCTCACCCATCGAGGCGCGCAGGACTGGCTGAGAAGCCGGATACGGTCCCTCGCCGACCGGGGAGTCCGCTACCTGAAGCCGGACTTCATCGGCGGTGTCACGGCCGGACACCTCACGGGCCGCACGGATCGCTCAATCGTGGCAGGAGGAGGGGCCGAAGCGGCACGCACCGGATTGGCCATCATCCGAGACGAGATGACAGGACCGGACAAGAGCGCGCTTGCCATGAACTGCGGAGGCCCGGAACTGCCCGGCAAGGGCTGCCTGCCGCTCCTCTACACATGCGAGGACACGGGCAACACAGGCTACGTCGGTTGGAAGCACCTCGAGAACGACTACGGGCGCAACGTGGCCGGGCATCTCTGGAAGAACCGCCGGTGGGGCATCATCCAGCCGTCCTGTATGGTCGTCGGGCTGCCCGGCACGATCGAGGAGGCGCGCACGCGGGCCACGGCGACGTTCCTTGCCGGCGGCCAGGTGGACATCGGCGATGACCTGGCCACCCTGCCTGAGGATCGGTGGCAGGTCCTGCTCGCGACGCTCCCACCCCTCGGTATCAGCGCGACGCCCGTGGATCTGTTTGAACCCATCGAGGCTGCGACACTCGCCTACGATGCGTCCGCAAGCGGACAAGGCGGCGAGGCTTCGCGCTCCATCGAGGCGGGTGCGTCGCGCGTCTGGAGGCTGCCCGTGCAGGCCGATTGGGACGCGTGGACACTGATCGGGTTGTTCAACTACGACACCAACGACGATGTGCCCTATGGCAAGGCTCAGATCACCCGCTTCCGCCTGCCCCTGCGCCGGCTTGGCCTCGATCCGAGCGCGACGTTTTCGGTATACGAGTTCTGGTCTGCCCAGAACCTCGGCCGCTCTCCCTTCGACCGTCGAAGCCCGAAGGGCTATCGGCACCCTGGCGATGCCCGGTCGCTCATATCTTCTCCCGCACCGGATGTGTGGGAGGTGGGCTTCTTCGGACCGGGCGTGAAGCTGCTCGTCGTCAGGCCCTGCCGGCCGCACCCCTGGCCGTCGGGCACCACCTTCCACCAGTCAGGCGGCACGGAGCTGACGCAGGTGCGCTGGGACGGCGAACGCTTGACCGGCGTCTTGCGCAGGAACCGGGGCGAAAGCGGCTTGCTGGTGATCTCGGCGGATGGCTGGAGCCCCGTCGAGGCCAAGGTACACGGCAGAAAGGTGCCGGCACGCAAGGGAGCCGCCGATTCGGTTATACTTCCGATCACTTGCCATGGCGCCATGACCCGCTGGGAAGTGCGTTTCCGAAACCGCTAGACAGACCTCCGAAATGCAACACTTGTCCGGTTGTCGGGCGCGCCGTCCTCTGCTATAATGCGCGCCTACGGCTGGGCAGGCTACCCCGAATGCGCTCTGACGGACAGCTCTCTTTTTCCGACAACGAGTACACCCTTGCGGCACGCCATGCGTGGGAGCGCGCTGTGCCCATGCTCGCCAACAAGGTCAGCAAGATCACCTACGAAAGCTACATTCGACCGATGAGGCCGGTGTCGCTCTGCGACGGTGAAATGGTCCTCGGCGTCGGCACGGCATTCGCCCGCGAGTGGGTCGAGAAACGGTGTCTGCCCGTCATCAAAGCGGCCCTCGACAGCGCGGTCGGGCAGCCTGTCAACGTAACCATCAAGCTTCTGCCCGGATCAGAACGCGATGACGGACCCTGCCAGGAGGTGCCCGAGCTTGCCCCGCCGGAGGAGGCACAGCGGCCTTCCGAGCGGGTTCGCATGCGCGATTCGGCCTTCGAGGAAATGCGGGCGGAGATCTCGCTGGAGCTCTGCGATCGGTTCACGTTCGACACGTTCGTGGTTGGGCCCAGCAACCAGTTGGCCGTCGCCGCTGCCGAGGCCGTCGCGGACAGTCCCGGCTCTCTATACAACCCGTTGTTCATCTACGGGCCGTCCGGCCTCGGGAAGACCCACCTGCTGCACGCGATCGGGCGCCGGATACGAGAGGGAAAGCCCTGGACCCGACTGGCTGTCGTTGACGGCGAGACGTTCACACACCACTATGTCGCATCGCTGCGCGAGCGGAAGTCCGATCGCTTCCGGCGCTTCCTCAGGAGCATAGACGTGTGGCTCGTGGACGACATCGAGTTTCTCGCCGGCAAGGAGCACACGAAAGAGGAGTTCTTCCACACCTTCAACGCGCTGCACCAATCGGGCAGACAGATCGTGCTGACGAGCAACCGCAGCCCGCGTGACCTGCGCACGATGGACGACCGCCTCCGAAGCCGGTTCGAGGCAGGACTCATCGCCGACATCTCGCCGCCATCACTGGAGACGCGTGTGGCCATACTCCAGTCACGGTGCGAGGCCGAGAACTGGACGGTGCCGTCGGAGGTGCTCTACTTCATTGCGGATGCCATTCAGTCCAACGTCCGAGCGCTCGAAGGCGCACTGACGCGGCTGGTGGTGAACGCATCGGTGCTCAGAGCCCCCATAGACACGGACCTCGCTCAGGCGGTGCTCACCCATTTCTTCATAGGCAAGAGAACCTCGCCGCGCAAGCCGACGATGGCCCTCGAAGACATCGTCACCGCAGTTGCCGACTCCTTCGGCGTTACGCCGGAAATACTGCGAAGCCAGAGGCGTGACCGCAGGTCGTCATTGGCCCGTCAGGTGGCCATGTACCTCTGCAGGGAGATTGCGGACGCATCGTGCCGCGAGATCGGCGCGGTGCTCGGCGGACGCGATCACAGCACGGTTCAGCGCGCCATCCAGAAGATAGAGGCGCAGATGCCGCTCGAGCCGGAGATTCGCTCCATCGTGCTCGAACTTCGGTCCCGTCTGACCCGTTAGCCGCGCGTCAGAGGTCCTCGACGGCGTCCAGCGCGTCCTTCGTCAGCAGACTGGCGACGGTGTCGCGCACCGCCACATACAACTGCAGAACTGCGAGCCGCAGCAGGTCGTCGGCAACGCGCGAGCTGTCGAGATGCACGGTCGCGACGCCGCGCTCGTTCACCAGAGTCACCACGACACTCCCCGCCGGAGCCTTCTGCACGGTGGCCAGATAGCCGTTGCTCAGCCGCACCGAGTACTGCCCGCCATAGTCGCCCGAACGTTCCCAGACGAGCTTCCCATCGAGGGTCTTGCTCCTTAGCCTGTTCACAAGCTCAATATGACCGGCTGCCTGCTCGCGCATGTCAGCCATTATAGTCACCGGAATGGGGCATGTCAAAGGCCGCAGGACGGGCTCGGTACGATATAATGGAAAGGGCCACGGCGGAAGCAGAGCGCACCGAGAGCGAGAGCGTCGGTGTCGGGTACGGGTCGAGGCGATGCGGTCGGTCCCCTCCATCACCAGCGAAGGGGTTTGCCATGGCCAAGTTCATCTTCGTTACAGGCGGCGTCGTCAGCTCGGTCGGCAAAGGGATCACCACCGCCAGCCTGGGCCGCCTGCTCCGCAATCGCGGCTTCACCGTCACCGTCCAGAAGCTCGACCCCTACATCAACGTTGACGCCGGCACGATGAACCCCTATCAGCATGGCGAGGTGTTCGTGACCGAGGACGGCGCCGAGACGGACCTCGACCTGGGCCACTACGAGCGGTTCATTGACGTGAACCTGACGCGCCACTCCTCGGTCACCACCGGCAGCGTCTACAGCGAGGTGATCGCCAAGGAACGCAAAGGCGAGTACCTGGGCGGCTGCGTCCAGATGATCCCGCATATCACCAACGAGATCAAAGAGCGCATCCTGCGCGTCGCCGTTGATCCTCCGGCCGACGTTGTCATTGCCGAGATCGGCGGCACCGTCGGCGACATCGAAGGCCAGATATTCATCGAAGCCATCCGCCAGTTCCGCAAAGACGCCGGCCCGGGCAACACCCTATACGTGCATGTCACCCTGATACCGGAAGTCGGCCCCTGGAACGAGCTGAAAACGAAACCCACGCAGCACTCGGTGATCAAGCTGCGCGAGATGGGCATCCAGCCGGATGTGCTGATCTGCCGAAGCAATCACCCCATGTCCGAAGAGATGCGAGACAAGCTCTCGCTCTTCTGCGATGTCCAGCGCGAAGCGGTCATCGAATCGCGCAACGCCGATACCATCTACGAGGTGCCGCTCCGATACGAGGAAATGGGGCTCGCCGACCTTGTCGTTACGAGGCTCGGTCTGGCGCGAACGGCTCCGGACATGGCGGAATGGCAGGGCATTGTGGACCGCATCAAGCGTCCCTCCCGCCGAGTTACAGTCGCGGCCGTCGGCAAGTACACCGACAACGGCGATGCCTACATCTCCATCGGTGAAGCGCTGAAGCACGGCGGCATCGCCAACGATTGCCATGTCGAGATTGACTGGGTGGATAGCGAGGAGCTCACAGAGGATAACTGCGCCGAACGGCTCTCGCGCGCGGATGCGATCGTCGTACCGGGCGGTTTCGGCCACCGTGGTATCGAAGGCAAGATCCTGGCCGTGCAGTATGCACGCGAAAGCCGCGTTCCTTATCTTGGGCTGTGCCTGGGCCTGCAGATGGCGGTGATCGAGTTTGCCCGGAACGTGTGCGGCCTCAAGGCGGCCAACTCCGAAGAGATGGATCCCGCGACGCAGCATCCGGTCATCCACATTCTGCCGGAGCAGAGGAATGTCACCGACAAGGGCGCTTCCATGCGCCTCGGCGCCTATCGGTGCCAGATTGTCGGCGGAACCCTGGCCGAGAGGCTCTACGGCGATTCCCACGTGTACGAACGACACCGCCACCGCTACGAGGTCAACAACGACTACCGGGACACGCTGAACCGCAATGGAATGATGTGTTCGGGCATCTCCCCGGACTACCGCCTTGTGGAAATCATCGAGATCCCGTCTCATCCTTTCTTCATCGCGACCCAGTTTCATCCGGAGTTCAAATCGCGGCCCAATCGTGCGCATCCGCTCTTCCGAGGACTGGTGGAGGCCGCCCTCAAGGCTCAGGCCGTCAAGGATCAATAACGTGGGGACGTCCCGGCCATGACGCCTCTGGTGGAGCTTCGCGCCGTGCGCAAGGAGTTCGGCGAGCGGGCCGTGCTGGGCGAAGTGAACCTGACGGTCCATCTCGGCGAGACGGTGGCCATCATGGGCCCATCCGGATCGGGCAAGAGCACGCTGCTGAACATCGTCGGCGGTCTGGACAAGCCGACATCCGGCCAGGCGATCGTCGCAGGCACGGACCTTGCAGCCATCGAGCCGCTCGAGGCAGCCGCCTACCGAGCACACGCCGTAGGCTTCGTGTTTCAGGAGCACCTCCTGCTTCCTCAGTTGACTGCCATCGAGAACGTCCTATTGCCGACGCTGGCCGCGGGCGCACCCGGATCCGTATCCCGCGCCATGGAGCTTCTGGAGCATGTTGGCGTGGCGCACCGGGCCGACGCGTTCCCGTGGGAGATGTCCGGCGGCGAGCGGCAGCGGACCGCCATCGCTCGCGCGCTGATGAACAAGCCCCATCTGCTCCTGTGCGACGAACCGACGGGCAACCTTGACCGTGAGACGGGGGCGAACGTCATTACGCTGCTGCTCGAAGCTGCTGCGCCCCATTCGTCCGACGCCGAGCGCAGCATGGCTGTAATCATGGTCACGCACAATCCTGACCACGCGGCGCGGTTCGCCCGGCGCTATGTGCTTGAGGCGGGCGCACTGCGCGAAGGTGCTTAGGGCGTTGCCGAAGGCTGCGACAGGCCGCTCCGTCGGCGCTCATACGGATGAGCGAGGCCTTCACGCGCTTCGGTTCGCCGTTCGCGGGCTCCGGCACTATGCCGGATCGGCTGCGGCGACGGCGTCCGGAGTGGCCGTTGCCGCGTGCGTCATTGCCGGGTCCCTCATTGCGGGCGACTCGGTCGCGACGACCCTGCGACGGTCGGCGTTGGCACGCATCGGCAAGGCGGACTATGCCGTTGTCGGCGCCAGACCGTTTCGAATGACAACAGCCCGAGCCGTCATCACCGCGCCGGGCGTCGTCGCCTCAGCGCCCATCATCCTGCGATCCGGTTCCGCCCGGAACGCCGACACGGGCGCAGTCGCCGCAAGAGTTCAACTGATCGGCGCAGGCTCCGCCTTCTTCGAGATGGTGCCTCCGGGCGCCGGCCGGCGTCTCCGGCTGCAGGCTCGGGAGGCGGCGATCAGTGCGGCCCTCGCCGCCGATCTCGACCTCAGCGTCGGCGACGCCATCATCGCGCGACCGGCGGCAGCGGCGCAGGTTCCGGTGACATCCATCTTCGCGAAGCGCTCGCTGAACGATACGACACGATCGTTGCGATTGGAGGTCAAGGCCATCTTGCCTTCCGATGGAGCGGGCGGCTTCAGCCTCGGCTTCGAAAGCGGCGCACGCCGCAACGTCATCGTGGATGCCGATTGGCTCGCGGACCAGCTTGACCAGGACGGCAACGTGGACACACAGCTTCTGAGCGTCCTTCCCGGCACCACGCCAGAGAGCATCGAGCAGGCAATCTTCAGGAACGCTTCGCCGGACGATCTCGGCCTGACCGTTGATGAGGACCCGCGGCGAGGCGCGGTAGTCGTGCGCGGCGCCGACGTGACCCTCACGAATGAACAGGTTGATGCCGTCCGGAGCCAGACAGGCATGCCAGGCGCGCGGTCCGACATCGGTTCCATGATGCTCGCCACCAGCATCAAGGGCCGCGCCAAATCGGCGCACTACGCGGTGGTGGGCAACTCGCCCGATATTCCTGTCGCCGACGGTTCCATCGTTCTTAACGCATGGTTGGCCGAAGACCTCGGAGCCGGTATCGGGCAGAGCCTTGCCGTCGAGTGGCTTCGGCCCATGCCCGACGGCACTTACCCGGCGGAGGCCACGCGCTTGACGGTGACCGGCATTGTCCCGGTCGAGAGCGCCGAGGCTCAGGGATGGGTGACACCCCGGTTCAAGGGCATCACCGACGCCGAGCGCATATCCGATTGGGACCCGCCCTTCCCCGTTGACCTTTCGCGCATCACGCCTCGTGATGAGACCTACTGGGACCGGTACCGCGCGACGCCCAAGGCGTTCGTATCGCGCGACACGATCCGCCGCATGTGGGGTCTGGGCACGGACGGACCAACCGCCGCTGCAGGCGACGCGTGGGTGACGGCGATCCGCTTCACCGTCGGCGGGAAGGGGCAAGCGGCATCGAGCGCCGTCGGCGACATGGCCTCGGCGGTCCGTGAAATGATGCGGACGAGCGAGCGTCTCCGGTCTTTCGGCCCCAGGCTCCGCGCCCTCCGGGCCGAGGCTCTCGCCGCCGCCCAGGGCTCATCGGACTTTCGGGGCCTCATGCTTGGCATGAGCATGTTCATCGTGGCCTCGGGCATCGCACTGGCGGCCATGATGCTGCGCATGTCGGCCGAGCGACGCGCCTCGGAGGCCGGGGTGCTTCTGGCGATTGGCTTCAGGCCCGAACGTGCGGCGGCGCTGAGCGCCCTGGAGGGGAGCCTCGCGGCGATCAGCGGCGCGGTTGTGGGGGGTGCGCTCGGCGCTCCCTTCGCGGCAGCGCTTGTCGTGGCGCTCAACTCCTGGTGGTCCGGGGCGGTGGCCGGCGAGCCGATCCATCTGCATGTGGATTGGACCGGCCCGGCGATCGGCGCGTTGTCGGCGTATGTTCTCGGAACGATCGCTGCATGGACGGCAGCGCGTCGAATGGCGCGCACGAACGTTGTTCGCCTGCTGGCCGGGTGGCGCGCAATGGCCTTTCAGACAAGTCAGACGGGTCGGACGAGTCGGACGAGTCGGACGGGTCTGACCCGGTCAGCCTATGCTTCGCTGGGCATTGCGGGAATGGCTGCTGCTCTTCTGGTTTCGCGCGGAGGCGGGCTGATCGCCGAAAGCGCCGCCGCCCTCGTGGGCGGCGCGCTGCTGCTCGTCTCGGGTTTGGCCGCCCTCGGAGCGCGGCTTGCAAGCGCTCGCATGATCGGCCGACGTCCCGATAGCCTCAGCATCCGCCGCATTGCGCATAGGAACGCATCGCTCCGCCGCGGCCAGAGCGTCCTCGTGGCCGGGATCATTGCAGGAGCGACCTTCCTGATTGTGGTCGTCGCGGCCAATGTCCGATCCGGAGCGGCCATTGATGTACGGGATCGCCGGTCGGGCGCCGGAGGCTTCGACCTGATCGCCCGCATCGGCGCTCCGCCGGCCATCGTGTTCGACACACCCGACGGGCGCGCCAACCTCGGATTCGATCCGGCGGACGAGGAAACGTTGCGCAACATCGAGGTGGTCCCCTTCCTGATCAGTCCCGGTACGGACGCCAGTTGTCTGAACCTTGCCAAGCCGACATCGCCGCGCGTCCTGGGCGTGCCCCGCGCCATGATCGAGCGCGGCGGGTTCTCCGTCCGGACCGATGGAGGACCAGACAACCCCTGGGAGCTGCTCGATCGCCCGGTCAGGCGAGGCGAGGCGCCTGCGTTCGGCGACGCCGAGAGCGTACGGTGGATACTCCAATCGCGTCTCGGGGGCAGGATCGTTCGTGACACGCCTGCGGGTCGGTTCGCGCTGCGCTTTGACGGTCTCATCAACTCCTCCATCTTCGCCGGCGAGGTTCTCGTGTCCGAGAAGCGCTTCCGGACCATGTTCCCCGGAATCCAGACACCCGGCTACTTCCTGATCCGGGCTCCGGATGGGATGGCTGACGCCGTCGCCGACGCACTCCGCCGAAACCTGGGCGATGCCGGGCTGGAGGTGCGGCACACACGCGAGGTGCTGGCTGACCTGATGAGCGTCCAGAACACCTATCTGGCAGCGTTCCTCGTGCTCGGAGGGCTCGGCATAGCGCTCGGCTCGGTCGGCATGGGTGTCGTGCTGCTCCGCTCGGCCTACGAGAGACGCTCGGAACTCGGCATCATGGCGGCCATTGGCTTCACACGGCGGCAGCTCGCCTCCATGATGCTCGGCGAGAGCGCCGCGCTCTTGCTGTACGGCACGGCCATCGGACTGGCGGCGGGACTGGCGGCGGCAGCGCCGAGGATCGCGTCCGGCGAAACAAGCGCCAACTGGCTTGCGCCGACCGTGGCGATAGCCGGGATTCTGTTTTCGGGTTTCATTTCGTGCCTGGCTGCTGCATGGCGCGGCACTGCGGGATCGGTGGTGCGTTCCATACGTTCCGAGTGACCGTGTGGAGATTCCCGAAACCGCGTCTCCCTCACCTCCGTACCATCCTGTACCACACTACAGGAGATCACCATGATGGCGCTGCGAGCGTCTTTGGTCGTAGTCATCCTGGCCGTTACGGGCATTCGGACGTTCGGCCAGCCCGCCCCGATCGTCACCCACGACTTCGAGGGGACCGATCACGGCTGGCAGTCCATGGGAGCGAGCGGCCGGGTCACGCTGACGACGGCCGAGGGCACCTTCAAGTCGGGCAAGTCGGCCCTGAAGTTCGAGTACCTGATCGAGCCTGGCGAGATGTCGGCGCTGATGCTTCCCATGGGCGAATCGGCGCCGGCCGGCATGAAGTCCATTGCCTTCTGGGCGAAGTCGCCCGCCGCCATGCCCCTGCTGGTTGTCCTGCAAGAGCGAGGCGGAGGGCGCTATCAGGCCCTTGCGTTTATTCCGGCCAATCGCTGGCAGAGAGTTGAGCTTGCATTGAGCGATTTCACGCTGGGACGTGATAAGGACGATCCGAAAGACCCGAACAACAAGCTCGACATCGAGCAGTTGGAGGCCGTTGCGGTTGCGGATCTCGCACAGATGCTTGCGGGCGTGCTTGACAGCAATCTCATCGAGATGCTCGGAATCCGAACGGGTGCGCGCATGTTCTTCCTGGATGACATCACTGCGAGCACAGCGGCCCTTCCTGTTCCAACGCCTCATCCGGGCGAACTGATCATTGACGCATTCATGAGGCCTCAGATCGGATGGTTTGTGACCGGTCATGTGCGTGCGGAGGCGACCGCCGACAAACCGCTCGAAGGCAAGGGAATGCGGTTGGATTACGCTCTGACCGAAGGCCAGATAGCGGCAGCGATGCGGGGAGTGCCGGAAGGGTTCCTGGCGAAGAGCGACAAGCTGCTGATGTCCATGGCATCGGCCAAGGCGACCTCCGTGATGGTTCAGTTGGAGGAGAGCAGCGGCGGCAAGTACAATGCCACCGTGGCGCTCGAAGGCGATCAGAAACTGCGGAAGGTATCGTTGCCGTTTGCCGATTTCACAGTCGCCGAGGACTCCAGGGACGATAACGGCAAGCTCGATCGCGCGCAGATCAAACAGATCATCATCGCGGACCTGAGCTTCTCCGGCGCAGGCGCGCCATCCAACACGCTGTGGATCGGACCCGTACGGGCTTCTAAAGTGGAATGACGTTGCGCACCACGGCGTCCGTGACCGCGACAACCCTCCACATTTCGCGGACGTCGTGTACCCGGACGAGAGAGGCGCCGCCGGCGATCGCCAGGGCCACGGTTGCGGCGGTGCCTTCCGTCCGGTCTTCAGGCCCAACCCCACCCAGCAGGGCGCCAAGCATGCTCTTGCGCGATGTGCCCACCATCACCGGGTAGCCGAGTTTGGTGAACTCCCGGATCCGGCGCAGCATTTCGATGTTGTGGTAGAGGGTCTTGCCGAAACCGAAACCGGGGTCAATCACGATCAGCTCACGCTCGATCCCCGCAGCCTCGGCGGCCTCGGCCCGAACGCGCAGGTATTCGGCCACCTCGGCAACTACATCATCGTATTGAGGGTCCGTCTGCATGGTCGCCGGAGTTCCAAGCATGTGCATCAGGCACACCGATGCTCCATGCGCCGCTATCACCTCTGCCATCTCGGGGTCGCCGGTCAGAGCCGAAACGTCGTTCACCATCGAGGCGCCGGCTTCGAGCGCAGCCCGGGCAACCTGGGCCTTCCGAGTGTCCACGCTGAGCACCAGGCCCGGCTCCGAGGCAAGGCCTTCGATGACGGGCATGATCCGTCGCAGCTCTTCATCGGCGGGCACGGGCTGTGCGCCGGGGCGCGTCGATTCGCCGCCCACGTCAATGATGTCGGCGCCGGCCGATGCCATCTCGACACCCCGCCGCAGCGCCGCATCACGCTGCAGGTAACGGTTTCCATCGGAGAACGAGTCCGGCGTCACATTGAGTATGCCCATGATGAGCGTGCGCCGCCCCTCTCGGGCAGCGCGCAGGAGTTCTCGCATGGAACGCTTGGATATGTTCAATCGGGCCTCCAGTGTGCTCGAGTCCCCGGTGGTTGAGGGCGAAGCGTATCGAAACCCAGGGGTCCTCGATGCCGTAGCGTTGGGCTCAGTGGTACGTTTTGGGTCTTCTGTCGCCGGGGATCCGGTCGAGGTCTTCGTCGGCAATGTCGGCCAGCCGCCGGAGACCGAGCATGGAGAGCCCATAGCCCCGCTCGGCGATTGCCCGTTCCGGATCGGCGATCACCTTGGCACGAAACAGAGGGTCGTCGGCTGCCAACAGCAGGATGCTGTGGAGCTGGTTCAGGTCCAGATCCTCGAGCTGATCGTAGATGGCGTCGTTCAGTGCCGGGTCGTCCGAGATTTGCAGCACCGCCTCGAACTCTGCGATGGCCAGGCGGAACTCGCCCTTGTGCTGCAGGAGCATGGCCTTTCTGAATCGTAGCAGAGGATCGGCCGGATTCATACGGATCATTTCGGATGCAACGCGTATCGCGCCGTCCGTATCACCCATGCCCATGTAGGCAGCGCCCAGAGCATCGCGGGCCGCCATGTGTTTCGGCGAGACCTTCAGAAGGTCGCGGCTGGCCCGGGCGGCGCCCCTGTAGTCTCTGGCCTGCAGCAGGAGAGCGATGACGGCCTCCCGCGCCGCTATGCGATGCGGTTTGCGCTCGATGGCCTTCTGTGCAGACATCACGGCATCGCCCACGCGTCCGAGAGACCTGTAAAGGCTTGCCTGCCTCAAGTAGCAGTCGTACGGGTCGGCCCCGAAGCCTATCGCGGCATCGAGGCTGTCTATCGCGGCAGCATAATCGCCCTGTCGGGCGAGCCGCCTGGCCCGCCGCAATGCACGCGCCGCGTCAAGCGTCGCCTGAGCGCCGTCAGGGTGATCGGTCGTTATTTCTCGCTGGTCGGTCAAGTCACTTAACTCGGTAAGCTGTCGTTCGGCATGGGCCGCAACGCAGCATGTGCGGATCCCATGATCCGCTATACCATTCTCCGCTGCTGTGGCGTTTCCTTCTTTTTCGGACGGATCGGAGGGATCGGACGGATCGGACAGCAGCGCCGGCCAATGAAATACTCGCCGTGCCGGGGGAGATTCGTGCACACATCGAAACTGGTAGACTCATCCGAGCGCGGCGACGCCTATGCCGCACGAACCGCCCACCGAAGGAACATCCATGACCACCGACCTCCAGCGATTCCTTGACTGCATGGAATACCGAACGTCGGATCGGCGCCCCAATCACGAGCTGGGAGTGTGGCCCCAGACGATCGTCCGGTGGCAGCAAGAGGCTCCTGAAGCCATCGCGGGCTTCACGTGGAACTGGTTCTGGGCGGAGGATGGGATCGCTCTCGACCGACGCGACTACATACCGGTGCACTACGGGTTCATCCCGCCCTTCGAGCACACGATGATCGAGGAGACCAGCGAGTACGAAGTCTTCCGCGACAGCCTCGGCATCGTCCGAAAGGCGCTGAAGGCCGGGACCGTCGGCGGCGGGCGAATGTGCATGGATCAGTACCTTGAGCACCCTGTCAAGACGCCGGCCGACTTCTTGGACATCAAGCGCAGGCTCGTTGCAGCCCTTCCCGAGCGGTACCCTGCCGATCTTGATGCTCGTGTTGAGGCCTGGAAGCACCGCGACTGCCCTCTGGCGCTGGGGGTCAACTGCGCCGCCAACGGGTTCTATTGGCGCGCTCGCGAGTTCATGGGAACCGAAGAGCTTTCCGTAGCATGGTACGACTACCCGGACCTGATGCACGAGATGATGGAGTTCTTCGCCGACTTCATCATCGAGACGAGCCGACCGGTGCTCGAGCGCCTTTCGGTCGAGTACTTCACCCTCAACGAGGACCTGGCCATGAAGAGCGGGCCGCTGCTGAGTCCCGCTGCGTATCGTCGGTTCATCTTCCCGCACCTTCGGCGCATGGTGGAGTTCATGAAGGGTAACGGCGTGCGCTATTTTGCCGTCGATACCGATGGCAACCCGACGCCGCTGATCCCGCTCATGATGGATGCCGGAGTGGACGTCATCTGGCCGATCGAGCGGGCATCGGAGGTCGGGCCGGTAGAGTGGCGCGCCAGGTTCGGGAAGGGACTGAGGCTTTGGGGCGGCGTTGACAAGCGGGAGATCGCGCGCGGGCCGGAAGCGATTCGTACGCATCTGCGCGAGTTCATCCCGCTGATCGAGGAGGGCGGATTCATACCAACTGTTGATCACACGGTCCCGCCCGATACCTCGTGGGACAACTTCAGGTACTACATGGACGCCAAGACGGCTCTGCTGGAGGGCAGGTTCGGCGAGCTGGAGTAGCGGAGCATACTGACTGCCTTGTCCGACTTGTCCGACTTGTCCGACCCGTCCGATTCGCCCATGCCGCTCGCCATAGAAGGAGGCTCGTGCGAATGACACTTGCCACGATCGCGCTGGCGGCGCTGACAGCCGCACAATCGGCCCAGACGCCGACTGCCGGCGGCCCAACTCCGCGCGACATTCTGCTGAAAGCTCTCGACGTCTACGCGGCGGCTCGCACCTACGACGCGCAGTGGACCTATGCGTTGGCCAGGGGTGCCGACACACAGGAAATGCAGATGGAGGTCCGCGCCAAGGCGCCGGCTCGGCTCATCTTTCGTGTGAGTGCGGGCAAGGGCGCGAAAGCAGCAAAGGATCGGCTGGTGCCTGAAATGCTGGTCGTGCTCGACGGCGCCCACGCCTGGTATCAGAACACGACCGAGAAGACCTACTTCAAGATAGCGCTGCCGAAAGAGCCCAAATACACCCCGCTCATGTTCTTCCCCCATATCGCGGCAAGTGGCGAAGTGCGCCGTCTGCCGGACACTCAGTCAGATGGCAAGACCGTGCATGTCCTGGAAGCCGACCGAGCGGAGGGCGGCACGACGCGCATGGAGATTGATGCGGCATCCCATCGCATCCGCAGGATCGTCGTCGAGAACATCATTGCGTTCATTAAACACGTCTCTACGATCACCGTGCAGCGTGAGACATTCGACGGCGAGATCGCCGACAAGGTCTTCACGTACAAGCCGCCGCGAGGCTTCAAGGAGATCGCTGCGCCCCCCGGCGCCGGCGCCATGTTCGGCCAGCCGTAGGCTGCGGTCAGGTATCCGCCGATCGGCTGATCTCTACGGGCGTTCATGATGCTTGCGGGAGGGCGAGCCCGCACGGGCGCCGGGCCTGAGCCACGCGAACGCGCCATTGGTGGTGATCGCAAGGTCCCGAAGCGCGGCGGCAATGTCGGACGCCGTTCCGTCACCCACAGCCAGAGCAATGACACGCGGTACCGTAGGGGCGCGATTCATGGCGCCCTCCCGGAGACGAGCCGTCTCCTCAACCGGGTACTCGCCCTCGCCCATCACGATAGCCACGACGTGGGTGACCCCTTCCATCCCCATCGCTCGGGCAAGACCGGCAACGGATCGTGCCGACGCAGCAGGCGCAACCGTATCCAGGTTCGACCAGCGTATGGTATCCGTGCGCTCCGCGATCGTCTGCCAGCCCCCAAGCAGGTCCGTTCCTTGAGCATCGAGGAGCACTACGGTGAACCGGTCGCGCGGGCCCAACTCGGCGACAGCAGCCTTGATTTGATTCCGCGCCGCCTCCAGCCTGCGGGCATCGCCAACACCGATGGCAGGATCGAGGCAGTACGCCACCGACACCGGCGGCGGATCGGGAGCCGCACGCTCAAACAACGTGCGCCGTGCATCGGCCTGACTGGTCTGCTCTCCGTTCTGCCTCTCGCGTCGCCGAACAAAGGGGATGCCGCGATCGAGGTCGAGGGAGTTCCAGCCCCAGGGAGTCGGAGCCGGCGGCTCGGGCTCGCCGCGCGTGGGCCGCACATCCTGCCCGGTGACGCTCAGGACCGGAGCGTTGAAGCGCCGGGATGGATCGAGCAACGGGACCCGCGATGGCGGCGTCGGCGGCCCGTAGATCGGCGGCTCAGGCGACGGGGGGCCATAGATGGGAGGCAACGGTTCGCCCGTGCGATGGGACGGATCGGACCGATCCGTCCGATCCGTCCGATCCGTCCGATCCGTCCGATCCGTCCGATCCGACACCGGGGATCCGTAGGGCCAAATCACAATCGTCGTCACGATGGCGACGAACATGACGGCGATGGCAAGAACCTGAACGACCGACGCCAGGCGCACTCTCACGTATCGCCTCTCAACGTTCAGTGCGGCTCAGCAGTGCGGATAAAGCATCGTACTCCGGGGTACTGCTCAACCAGGCGACGCCCGGCCTCCTGCCCCATCGCCGCCACCGCCGTGGCCAGGCCGTCGGAGAGCTCACCGCGCGGCGCAATGATCATCACGGCAATGCGGTTCGTAATCCCCAGCCCTGTCCGGGCGTCCACAATGTGAGAATAGCGGACGCCGGCAAACTCGACGAACTGCTCGGTATCGCCCGATGTGGACACCGCGCAGTTCGACAGGATCATGACCCCGTCGTCGGCGCCCTGAGGACCGCTCTCCAGGCCGTCTCCATAAACCTCCAGTACGGGCAATGTGCGGATTCGCCAGCCTGCCGTTCCGGGAGGCTTCGCGCCCAGGACGATGTCGCCGCCCATCTCGACGAGGGCGCTCCGAATGCGATGGCGCTTCAGCACTTCGAGCGCCGCATCGCACGCGCAGCCTTTGGCAATCCCTCCAAGATCGAGGCGCATCCCTTCTCTGGACAGGGTGACGGTTCGACGCTTGCGGTCGAGCTCCATGTACCGCCATCCCACTGCGGCCCGAGCGGCCTCGAGCTCGGCAACAGGCGGAAGCCGGCCCTCTTTGCGCGCTTTCCGCCAGAGAGCGATGACCGGTCCGATGGTCGGGTCAAACGCCCCTCCGCTGCGCTCCGCGATTTCACGAGCTCGGAGGAGGACGCGAAAGAGATCGGGGCTGACGGGAGTGGGACGATGCACCGCCTCCCGGCACAGCCGGTTGATCTCGCTCACCGGCCTGTAGTCGCTCATGGCGTTCTCGAGCGCCTCAATGCGGGCGAACGCCGCTTTCGCTGCCGACTCGGCTCGCTCCTCGCTCTCCGCGTACATCACGATGCGCGTTTGCACGCCCATGTGAACTTCGGTATACTGGAAACGATTCGGCCCCGTGCCGACGCAAGCCCTGCCGACCGTCATCAGCGCCCCTGCGACGGCGAGGGTCATGCCGGGAGGTTTAGGCCAGCCTGTGATCACGCGTAACACTCCGTTCGTTCCCCACTTTGCAACGATTCTCTTCGTGTCATACGCTGCTATGGTAGCACTCTGCTTCGGCGTATGCGAAGCTCGCGCGCAGTCGGGCAAGCCGAAGAAGCAGCCCGGGAAGCCCGCGTCTGCAGCGCAGAAGAAACCTGCCGCCGCTGCTCCGGCGACGCTCAGTGTCAGGATACCGGGCACCACCGTCACGCTCGAAATGGTGCGCGTCCCAGCCGGCATCGTCACCGTGGCCGACCCTCGCAAGAAGGGCGTACCGAAGAAGGTGCCGGTCAAGGCGTTCTGGATCGCGCGCCGAGAGACCACCTGGGAAGCCTACGACCCCTTTGTCTTCGGCCTCGATCCAAGCGGAGCCGTGCAGGCGCCTGCAGGCTTTGATGCCCTTGCGCGCCCGAGCAAGCCGTACATTCCGCCCGATCTCGGCTGGGGACACAATGGCTTTCCTGTGATCAACGTGACGCATCACGCAGCGACTCAGTACTGCGCATGGCTCTCGGCCCTGACCCGACGCAAGTTCCGCCTGCCCACCGAAGCCGAATGGGAGTGGGCTTGCCGTGGCGCAAAGGCAGGTGCCGCACCCAAAGGCCCGGCTCTCGACGCCGTGGCCTGGCATCAGGGCAACAGCGGAGGTCAGACCCGTGCTTCGGGCGGCAAGAAGGCAAACCCGCTGGGGCTTGTGGACATGCTCGGCAACGCGGGAGAGTGGGCCAACGATCTGGCAGGCAAGCCCGTCTTGTGCGGCGGCAGCTACGCCGATGCGCCCGCCAACGTGCATCCTGGCATGCGCGAGTACCAGACGTACGACTGGAATGCCACCGATCCCCAGATGCCCAAGAGCAAATGGTGGTTGAGCGACGGCTCGTTTGTTGGGTTCCGGGTGGTGTGTGAGTAGGACCGGGCGGATCCGACCAATGGGACAGATCCAAGGAAAGGGAAGACATGAGCGACGGTAACGTGAACATGACGCGTAGAGAGGTCATTGGAGCATCGGCGCTGGCCGCGGCGTCAGCCCTGATGGCGGGGACCAACTACGCATTCGCGCAGGGGTCCGATAAGATCAAGGTCGGGCTCGTCGGATGCGGTGGACGAGGCACGGGCGCCGCCCATGACTGCGCCCACGCCGATCAGGGAGTGGTCATTTGGGCGCTTGGCGACCTGTTCAAGGATCGCCTTGACGGATGCCGCAACTCCCTGGGCGACCTGAAAGAGCAGGCTTCGGTGACCGACGACCGCTGCTTCGTCGGTCTCGATGCTTACCGGAAAGTGATCGCCAGCGGTGTGGACCTCGTAATCCTGGCCACGCACCCCGGTTTCAGGCCCCCGCACTTCAAGGCCGCAGTCGAGGCCGGCAAGCACGTCTTCATGGAAAAGCCCGTAGGGACCGATGCGCCGGGGATACGCACGATCCTTGAGGCAGCCGAGCTTGCCACCCGGAAGAAGCTCTGCGTCGTGACGGGCACGCAGCGACGCCATCAGCAGAGCTACATCGAGACCATCAAGCGCATCCACGATGGGGCGATCGGCAAGATCGTCGGCGGCCAGGTCTACTGGAACGGCGGAGGCGTCGGCAACGGCGTGAACCCGAAGCAGCCCGGCCAGACCGACCTCGAGTGGATGGTTCGCCACTGGTACCAGTTCACGTGGCTCTGCGGCGACAACATCGTCGAGCAGCACGTGCACAACATTGACATCGCCAACTGGGTCATGCAATCCCATCCCCTCAAGTGCATCGCAACCGGCGGTCGCGCCCAGAGAAACGACCCGGCGAGGTTCCCTCAGGCGTTCGACAACTTCTCGGTGGACTTCGTCTACCCGGACGATATCCACATCCTCAGCATGTGCCGCCACTGGGACAACACACCGGGCAACGTCTTGGAGCGCTTCGCCGGCACCAAAGGCTTCTCCAACCCCGGCTGGAACATCTGGGGCGAGACCAACTGGACCTTCAGCGGCAAGAGCCCGAACCCATACGTGCAGGAGCATGTGGACCTGATCAAGGCCATCCGCTCGGGCAGCCCGATCAATGAGGCACGACGGGTCGCCGAGAGCACTCTCAGCGCGATCATGGGCCGAACCGCCGCCTACACGGGGCAGGAGATCACGTGGGAGCAGATGCTCAACTCGCAGGAGAACCTGTTCCCCGACCTCTCCGATCCGAAGGCGCCCATTCCGGTGCGTCCGCCGGCCGTCCCCGGCCAAACGAAGTTCGTCTGAAAGCTGAGCGCGGAGGCTCCCGCCGAGCCGCAGGACGCAAGTCCGATAGAACCGGGAGGGCGAGGCTCCCGCCGAGCCGCAAGACGCAAGTTTGACAGAGCGAGAAAGAACATGCCAATGAACCGTCGTGAACTGCTTGCGGCTTCGGCCGCTGTCGGTGTGGCCGCCGCCGTGCCGAGCGGAGCGCGCCAGAGCGTTCCGAAAGCGAAGCTGCTGCTGTCGAGCCAGGAGGGCATTATCCCGGCCAGGGATTTGGCCGAACGGCTGGCCAAGATGGAGAAGTGGGGCTTCGACGGCATTGAGGTCGGCGGCGGAGGCTTCCCCGGCAGGGTTGAGGAGCTCCAGAAGGCCCTGGCCAACAGCAAGCTCAAGATCAGTGCCATTTGCGCAGGCACTCCCGGCGGTCCGCTGATCAACGAGGACCCCGAAACACGCAAGAAAGCCGTGGCCGCCATCAAGGAACTGCTCACCTGCGCGGGCGAGCTGAAGTCCACCGGCGTGATCATCGTGCCGGCGTTCAACGGTCAGACCACCCTCAACCATGTCGAGGCGCGAAAGGCGCTCATGGACCTCCTGCCGGAAATCGGTGAGCACGGCGCCAAGGTCGGCGGACGCATCCTCATGGAGCCTCTCAACCGGGGCGAGGCATGGTTCCTGCGGCTGCTGGCTGATGCCGCCGCCATGTGCCGCGAGGTCAACAGCCCCGGTGTGGCCATGATGGGCGACTTCTACCACATGAACATCGAAGAGCCCAGCGACATGGGTGCCTTCATCTCCGGCGGCAAGTGGCTCCATCATGTCCACCTTGCCTCGCGCAAGCGAGTCCTTCCCGGCCAGGACGAGCGCGATTTCACCAACGGCTTCAAGGGGCTGAAGCTCATCGGCTATCAGGACTACTGCAGCCTCGAATGCGGCTGCGACGGCGACCGCGAGGTCGAGATACCGAAGGCGGTGAAGTTCCTCCGCGGTCAGTGGGCCAAAGCGTGATCTGACAGCGTCGCCCTCGGGACGTGAAGGCCCGAGGGCATTTCAGCTCTTCGTCCTGAAGGACCCGATGCCTCCAACGGCGAACGTGCCGGCGGAGGAGGTACTGCCATGGACGCACGATGTCTGGTCACGCGACGCGATCTTCTGCGATCTACAGCCATAGCCGGCAGCTCAGTTCTCGCTGCCCGCAGCGTCGGCGAACCGATCGGCACATCCGGGTTGGCCGCCGGCGGGCCGACGTCATCGGTCGAGCCCATCCCCTCAGGCAAGATCGGCAACGTAACGATCGGCCGCATGCTCCTCGGCGGCAATCTCATCGGTGGGTGGCTCCATTGCCGCGACCTGAAGTACGTCGGCCGGCTCTTCCGCGCCTATTGCACCGAGGAGAAGATACTCCAGACCATCGCGCTCGCCGAGCAGCACGGCATCAACACGGTGTTCGAGACCGGCGGTGACTTCGTCCGGCGGCACAATCGAACCAACGGCGGCAAGATGCAGTTCATCCCGCATATCGAGGTGGATGCCGATCGCTCGGAGCAGGCCCTGAAGGATCACATCAAGGCTCAGGTGGAGACCGGCGCGTGCGCCCTCTACATCTGGGGCGTGTCGTCGGACAGGCTGGTCTACACAGGACATGCGAACAAGCTGGCGCAAGCGGTGGAGCTGGCCAAGGACACCGGTTTGCCTGTCGGCGTCGGCACCCATAGCCTGACCGTCGTCAAGGAGTGCGAGCGGCTCAGGGCTCCCGTGGACTTCTATGTGAAGACCCTGCACCGCGACGATTACCCCTCGGCCACTCCGAAGGAGCGCCGTAAGGACTTCATGTGGATGACCGGCGAGGGCGGCTACTACGACAACATGTGGTGCATTGACGCCGAGGAGACCATCGCCTTCATGAAGCAGATCGCCAAGCCGTGGATCGCCTTCAAGGTGCTCGCCGCAGGCGCCTATCTGCCGCGTGATGGGTTCCAGTACGCGATCGCCAACGGAGCGGACTTCATCGCTGTCGGCATGTTCGACTTTCAGATCGCCGAAAACTGCGCCACGCTCAACAAGGTCCTTGCCGACAACGCACGCAGGGAGCGCAAGTGGTATGGATAGGCGCTCCATGCGACGGTTGCGCCGTGTCGCAGCCCTGATGCCCTGGGCCTTGACCGCCGCAGACGGTTCCTTGTACAGGTTGGATCGCCTGCTTCAAGGATCCCGATGGCAACCTCAGCGGGATCGTGGAGGTGGACGAGACGGCGGCATAGCCGTGGTGGGGCCGCCACCGGCGGCCCCATGCCCTGAGGCCGCGACTGAAGGCGGGACCACCTGGGGTACCGTGGCATATGATCGTGGCCGCGACCGCGACGGGCAGGCAAACGGGACAAAGTACGGATGAGACTCGATCTTTCATCTCTCAGGAACGCAATCGGACAGGTGGAGAGCGCGCTCGCCTATCACGGCTCCGAGATCGCACAGTCCGACCCCGATCTCGCTCTCCACCTCAGGGCAGCAGCCATTCAGGCATTCGAGTTCACCTATGAGCTATGCATCAAGATGCTTCGACGGTACCTTGCCGCAACCGAGCCCAACCCGTCTGCGGTGACGGACATGACGTTCCACGACCTGATCCGCCTGGGCTGGGAGCGGGGCTTGCTCCAAGCAGATATCGTCGCGTGGAGGGACTTCCGCAGTGATCGAGGCGCCACGAGCCACGCATACGATCAGCGGAAAGCTCAGGAGGTGTTTGAGGCTATACCGGCGTTCCTGGCGGAGGCGAAGCATCTGCTGGAGCGCCTCGCGGAACGTCAGGTGAACGTCGAATGATCGGCACACGCCCCGACATCGAACCCGCGCACCTGGCCATCGTTCGACAAGCCCTGCGTGAAGCATTGCCCTCCGACGCTCGCGTGTGGGTGTTCGGCTCGCGCGCCACGGGGCGCGCGCGTCGCACGTCGGACCTTGACCTCGCCGTAGATGCCGGGCGTCCTCTGACCAGGCGGGAGATTTCTTTGCTGCGCAACATCTTCGAGGAGTCGGACCTGCCCTATCGCGTGGATGTCGTGGACTGGCACTGCGCAACCGCCGGCTTTCGGGAGGCAACTGAAGGCGATCTGATGGCGCTTGGTCTCATCGCCGACGAGGAGTGATATGAACCGCCATCTCGGCGTCGCAGCGCTGGTCGTTGCCATGCTGGTTCTCGCCGCGGCTCAGGCACACCAACTGGGCCGGCCGACCGCTCGGTCACGCACGTTCCGGATGGGGTTCACGCCGTGGCCATCCGAACTGAGCGTCCGCGGTCTCAGAACCGCCGAGGAGTTCATCCAGAAGCATGGCGACCTCGTGTCGCTCATGTTCATCGGCGGCGTGCCGTGGCAGGAAGCGCTCGATGGCAAGCCGTTTTCGGCTGATGTGCAGAGCAAGCTCGCCTACAAGCCGCCCCGGGGGCACAAGCTGTTCGTGTCCATCTCGCCCCTCAACATGGGTCGGAACGGCCTGGCGCCCCACTGGGGGGAACGCGAGAACATGCCGCTTCCGGACGAGTGGGCCAAACGCCGTTTCAACGACCCGAAGGTGGTCCGCGCCATGACCGCATTCGCCCTCCGATCGGTTGCGGCCCTGAAGCCGGAATGGCTTGCCATCGGCGTCGAATCGAACGCCCTTCTGTCGCACGACAAGGCCGCCTGGCGTGACTACAAAGAGATGCACCGCGCCGTCTACGCCTCCGTCAAGCGGCGTCATCCCAGGCTCCCGGTCTTCTTCACGACCGAGGTGAACCACTACCTCGAGCGCGCGACGGAGGCCCGGGGATCCGGTCAGGAACGCGAGGTTGCCGACCTGATGCGCCACAGCGACCTATTCGCGATGAGCTACTACCCGCATATGTCCTACGACACGCACTGGCCCATCCCGTCGGGCTTCTTCGACTTCGCCAAGCGGTTCCGGAAGCCGATCGCCGTGAGCGAGACGGGCATGTCCTCGAAGGCTGTCACCGTGAGAGGCCTGAAGCTGCGCGGCGATCCGGCCGACCAGAAGCAGTACTATGAAGCGCTGCTTGGCGCTGCATCTCGAGATCGGTACCGGTTTGTGGTCACTTTCTGCACGACCGACTATGACCGCCTGCTGCCGGCCCTTCCCGCCGAAGCCCGCGAGATCGCCAACATCTGGACCTATACCGGCCTGCAGACATCGGACGGCGCTCCGAAGCCGGCGCAGGAGGTCTGGGACCGATGGCGCCGAGTGCCTCTCGGCTCGGGGTTGTAGGCTACCACCACCAGCGGTAGCCATATTGCCCGCGAGGGTCCGGCTTGTCCAGGTCGGTCCAGTCGGGCACCCAGCGGTATCGCAGCAGCCAGACAGCCCCGGAGGCGATGAGCAGTACGATGGCCCCGACGAGATACCAGTAGGCTTGCCGCAGGCCGAAGACGACCGGACCGGCCGGGACGAAGCGATGGACGCTGCCGTAGTCCTCTCCTGTGAACTCGCCCCACAGAAGGACGGCGCCCAGCAACAGCGCAATGGAGATCGCTCGGCACACCGAGGCTGCAATGCGTCCGCGGGAGCGTTCAGCTTCTTTGCGGCCTGCTTCCATGCGCGCATGCTGCTGCTCGAGCGCGCGCTTCAGCTCGGCAGCCTCGGTGTGGTCCGGCTCGATGTCGAGCAATGCCTGGACGGCCCGAAGCGCCTCGGGAAGCTCGCCACGAACGCGATGGAGGTATGCCTGCCTCAGCAGGAAGTCGGCTGACCGATCGTCAAGCCCGGACGTCTTGCGTTGATTGGGTTTCATCGCCGTTATCCTATTCTACACGGCTTCGAGCGCTGCGGTATCATGCCATCCATGACCGAATCAGCCGACAGCGTGGGCACCCGAAGCTACCACGACATCGAAGCGCCTGCCATCGAATGGGAAGCGCCTCGAACCGGGGCCGAGTGGCAGGCTCGACGTCGCACGGTCGTTCGCGTCCTGCGGAGAGCGCTGGGCGCACTTCCGGCGCGACCCCGCCTCCCGGATGTCGAGACCGTTTCCACGGAAGATGCGGGCACCTGCCGCATCGAACGATTCCGGTTCCACAACGGCGTTGACGCCACCGTGCCGGGCATTCTGGTCATTCCTCATGGCCTCCGGTCTCCTGCGCCGGCCATCCAGTTTCTCCATCAGCACGGGGGGCATTACGGCTCGGGCGGCAAATCGGAGATGCTCAGAGACGGCTGGCCTGTCGAGGGTACCGCAGCCGAGGCGCTTACGCGACGCGGCTATGTTGTGATCGCAATAGATGCCTACTGCTTCGGCGAGCGTTCCGGCCATGGCCCCGGCGGACTGCGCGAAACCGGTGCGGCGGAGGAGGCGTCCCTTTTCAAGACGCACCTCTGGCGCGGGCGCACGCTCTGGGGCATGATGCTGCGCGATGAGCAGATGGCGCTGGACTACCTGTGCTCGAGGCCCGAGGTGGATGCGACGCGCATCGGGACGTTCGGCATGAGCATGGGAAGCACGCGTGCATGGTGGCTCGCGGCACTGGATCGCCGGATACGGGCGACCGTCGCCGTCGCGTGCCTGACCCGTTATCAGGAGTTGATCAGCGCAGGCGCGCCGGCTGCACACGGGATCTACTACTTCGTTCCGGGCATTCTTCGGCACTTCGATTCCGAGAGCATCGTTGCCTGCATCGCTCCGCGGGCTCTGCTGACTCTGACGGGCGACAGCGACGACGGATCACCAGCAAGCGGAGTGCGCAAGATCAACGCTGCGGTGGCATCGGTATACGATGTGCTTGGCGCATCGGATCGGTTCAGGGCAGTCGTGTATGCCCGGACCGGGCATGTGTTCACAGACGAGATGTGGGCAGAAACACTCGCGTGGCTCGATCGGCATCTGTGCATGGCCCTGGAAGGGCGCTGACGGCATTGGACGGCGAACGCGTGGTCACGATCCGCAATCTTCGATCGCTGGTGATCTGGGCGCTGGCAGGATATCTCCTCCTCAGGCTCGGAGAGGCCGTCGCGCAGGCGCTGCTGATCTTCGGCGTGGCCATCTTCGGGGCAACGGTACTGGACGGTCCCATCCGGCACCTCGACCGGCGAGGCCTCTCGCGGGCTTCCTCGGTCGCGATTATCCTGCTGCTGGCTGCCATCGTGGCGACGACCGTGGTCCTCGTGTCGGCCAGGCCGCTGATGATCGAGCTCCGCGACATTGTCGAGAAGGCCCCGGACTACGGTCAGGCCATCGAGCGACGCGTCAAGGAGTACGCCGGTCAGTATCCTTTCATCGGTGAACAGCTCACGAACGGCGGCGTGTCTGCCACACTGAGTTCGTTCGGACGCAGTGTGGCTTCGAGGCTCGGGAAGCTCTCCGTCAGTCTGCTGAGCGGTCTGCTCGCTGGGGTCCTGATCTTCGTCACGGCGCTCTACGCCGTCGTGGACCCCAAGCCGCTCGTGCGCGGGGTTGTGATGGCCGCTCCGCGCTCGTATCAGCGCGTGACCTTGAGGATCGTTGTCGGGATCAGCGAACAGGTGCAGGCATGGGCACGGGCGACGCTATGGCTGATGCTGATCGTCGGCGTCGCCTGCGGAATCGGGCTATGGGCCATCGGTGTGCGCTCGGCACTCCTCTTCGGCGTGCTCGCAGGTATCGGAGAGGCGATCCCGACCATCGGCCCCATCCTCACGGCAATACCGCCGGCTCTGGTGGCATTCGCCGACGATCCGGTGAAAGCCCTCTGGGTCCTGGTGCTCTTCCTGGTTGTTCAGCAGCTTGAGCAGCAGATTCTGGTGCCCAGGATCATGGCCGCCGCGCTGAAGCTGCACCCCGTGTCGGTCCTCTTCTTCGTCGTGGCTCTCGGTGGCGTTCTTGGGCCGCTCGGGATTCTGCTGGCCACGCCGCTGGCCGCCGCCATCAAGGTCGCCAACCGGGAGCTTCGCGCCGATGCCGAACGCAAGCGACGGCACGATGCGCGTTTGGCAGAGGAGGAATCCACGAAGTGATGCGAGCAGCAGGCTGGGGCCTTTTGGCCCTTGTCGCCGTTTGGAGTGCGCGGGGAGGATCCGATTGGCCGCGGTTTCGGGGTCCCGCGGGTGATGGCATTTCGACCGAACGGGGCATCCGCAAGGATTGGAAAGCGCGCCCTCCGGCGATCCTCTGGCGCGTTGACATGGGCGACGACGGCTACGCCGGACCCTCGGTCGCTGGCGGAACGGTGTTCATCGTTGACCATCAGGGCGAAAACGACGTTGTTCGTGCGCTCGATCTGAAGACCGGCAAAGAGCGTTGGCGCTGCCCGTATGCCGAGGGCAGCCGCAACGTCTACGGGTTCGCGCGGGCCACGCCGACGGTCGCGAACGGAAGAGTGTACACGCTGAGCCGAGAGGGTCGCCTGCTGTGCCTCGATGCTCGCAATGGGCGGCTCGTCTGGCAGGTGCATCTCAAGGCGGATCTCAAGGGCGAGTCGCCCATGTGGGGCTATGCCGCGCCGCCGCTGCTCGATGGAAAGCGCCTGATCGTCTGGCCCGGAGGCAAGCAAGGGGCCATGGCCGCCCTCGATCCGGATACGGGCAAGGCGCTGCTGCGCGGAGGAGCCGATGATGTACCGGGCTACGGCATGCCCGTGGCTGCCACGCTTGCCGGCAGGCGGCAATACGTGATGACCGTCTGGAAGGGCTTCGTCGGCGTAGCCGCGGATACGGGCGACGTGCTGTGGCGCATACCCTGGGCGACGACCGACGGCACCAACGTCGCGTGCCCGATTGTGATCGGTGACAGCGTTTTCGTGACCAGTTCCTACGACATGGGCTGCGCGCTCTACCGCATAGGGCCGTCGGGTCCGGAAGAGCGATGGCGCAACAAGGAGCTGCGCGCACACATGAACACGCCCGTTCTGCTTGGCGGCAATCTCTACGGTATCGGTGATCCGACGTACCTCGTGTGTCTCGACCCGGCCACCGGCAAGGCTCGGTGGAAGGAGCCAGGCTTCGAGAAGGGCGGTCTGGTTGCCGTTGACGGCGTGCTGATTGCGATGCATGGAGGCCGCGGCGACGTCGTCATGGTGAAGGTTAACCCGGATCGGTACGAGGAACTCGGGCGCTTCACCCCGCTCGGCGGGCAGAGCTGGAGCCCACCCATCGTCGCCGACGGAAAGCTCATCGTCCGCAACCGCAAGACGCTCGCGTGCATTGACCTGAAGTAAGCGGCGCACCCCGGTTGGGGGTCCGCATCCGGTCGTCTCTCAGTCGCGGCCGATGGGCTACGGCGCAGCGATGCGTACCGGCCTGTTGGCCTGCGTGGTGAACCGGCCGCCCGCGAGCGCTCCCCGGATACCGCCCGTGTCACAGACGATCGTCGTCGCATCGGGCTCGGTCAGCGCCTCCCAGGTGCCGCCCTTCAGGTCGAGCGACAGCCACGGACGCCCGCCATGCTCAATGAGCAGACCACTCGCCGCGGCACTGCCGCCGGTGAGCACAGGAGCTCCGCCGACAGCAGCGATCTTGAACCTGCCCGGGGCCTTGCCGGGCTGCGCTTCGATACGCTGGCCTGTGTTGACGGCTTCCGTCACCATCGTGGCAAGCCGGCGTCGTGATTGCCCCAGGGGCCTGCCATCGAGGGACACGATCATCAGCGCGCCGATCGGTGAGGCCGTTGTGAGCCGCCATGTCGGCTGCCCCGGCACACGGACGTACCATGACTTCTTGCCAATCTCGCCCGCGATGACCATGGTCCTCGGCGTTGCCACGGTCAGCACCCCTTCCGCGGTGCAGCGGACGATCTGGCTCGTCGAGGAGACCAGCGGTGTGGGCAGATTCGCCCTGCGGGAGGAAGTGCGCGTACGACCGATGCCGGATGAGACCCTGCTGCGCCAGGCCGACATCATCCGCGCGTCAATGGCTGCGTCGAAGCGAGACGCCTCCGCCCTGGTGTACGACACCGAGATGGGTCCGCCGCCCGGGCTGATGTCGCCCCGCATGAACGCGAGCCCGCAAGGCCCGAACAGACGCCATACGGTGGGATCGGCCTCGTGGGCAAAATCGGAGAGCGCCGGACGGCCTGATCGTGGAGCGATCGTACGGTAGCCGAAAAGCAGGAGCCCGTCAAGGTCCTGCAAGGCGGCGTAGGCCATCGTCTCCGGTCCCGAGACCGCCCGGAATCGGTTCGGCCAGGGCTGAGCCCACTCACGGATCACCACCGGCTTGCGGCCCCATCGGAGCGCGGCCATCCACGGAGCGCTGCCGTAGACCGACGCCGATCGGAGCGGATTGCTATCGTTGAAGAACAGACTGCCGACCCACTCTTTGCCTGCGAATGTCGGGTGATCATGGAACCGGTTGCCCGCCGTGAAGTCGAGGCTTGTCCACGATGCGGCGTCGGCGATGTATTCGTTGGACGTGACAGCCGTCACCGGCACGCGCAACCCGATGGAGCGCAGGTAGGCGCGCATGGTGCTGAAGTAGGTCCGCTGCACATCGGTCAGAAACCGGACGTACTCGGAAGCCCGCGCCAAGTGTACGGAGCCCTCTGCCGGCAGAGTCGGGATGCGCACACTGTTGCGCCGAGGGTCCTCGTTTGGGGCGAGGCTCCCGGCGCCCCAGGCCCGTGCAAGGCCTTTCCTATCCTTGTAATGCCTGACGAGCCACCGGTTCCATTGCCGTGCAAGCTCACGCCCATAGGTCACCAGCGAAGCATCGGCATCCCCTCTCCCGCGCACATCAGGCCCCGGCTTCGCACCCTGCGTCGGGCTCGGGAGAGGAAAGGGTGAGGGCAAGTACGATGCTTTGCGCAGGCGCTCTGTCTCGCCGCGCCTCAAGAAGAACCCGCTCTCGTTGCATAGCTCAACAACGGCCAGGGCCGGATCGTCAACGTAACGCTTGCCAGTGTACGGATTCCGATGCGTCAAGAGACGCTGCGCGTACTCCTTCTGTGCGCGGATCAGCGAAGGGTCGAACATGGCATAGGGCCTGCCTGCGCGTCCTATGCTGCCTGCTCCGGCAACTCCGTCAGCGGCATTGAACTCGCGCAGATCGAGCAAGTTCAGGTAGGCGTAGATGCCTCGCTTCGCGATCACCGCAAGCCACCGGTCGAGCCTGTCGAGACGATCGGGGTCCAGTCCGCCCCCATCGCTCCGAAGGATGCCGCCTGGAGCATCGAGCGCCTCGAACCGGACCATGTTGGCACCGGACCGCGACAGGATGTCGGCCACTCGCTCCATGGTCTGATCATCAACAAAGACACTGCGCCGACTGATGTTCACGCCCCAGAAACGGACGCGACGGCCATTCGGCCATGCGAACCGGCCATTACGGTCAACCGTCAGAAATCCATGCCGGCCCGCAGGCGGGTCGAGCAGAAACGAGAAATCGGCCAGTGACGAACTGGGTTCGATGCCCGTATCCAAGTCATAGCGTCCCGACGAAGCGCCGAGGAAGCTCGCCATGATGACGGTCAGCGATATCGCGCCGACAGCGCTCTTGTAGGCTATCATGAATCGCTCCAGCTCGCATTATGGCCGGAAGTCCCGTCGCCCATGATGTGACCGAGACGTGAACGCACTCGAGAGGATCGTACCCATGCGACTGCATGCCATATCCATAGGGCTCGTATGCGCCCTGCTTGCTCCCCAGATCGGCGCCCATGCCCAGAAGTCGAAGGCCACGGCCTCCGTGAAGGCCCCTAGCGCAGCGAACCGGTTCGTGACCGTCGTCGAGTTCCAGCGCGCCAGGCGCGCCGCAGGCACCAACGTGAGCATCGAAGGGTACGTTGTCCTTTCACAGCCGGTCGGTAGCCGATCGGCTCGGCTGAACCTGGTGGACTCGACCGACAAAGTCCTGAGCGCGCTTGAGGCGAAGCAATCGGCCAAGACCGCTGTGCGCTGCAGCGTTCCTCTCGGCAGCAAGCGGAAGCCGCGTTGGGCGATGACGGCGAAGGGGCTGCATAAGCTCTGCATGTACACCGTCAAGGGCAAACGATGCGTGGCCGTCAACGACAGCCCGGTTAAGATCCGCATTCAGGGCAAAGTCGGCAAAGACAGGGTCAGTCTGGCAACGGTCACGAAGATCGAGTACCACGACGATTTTGGCGAGTGGCGCGAGCTGAAGTGACCGTTCGCGGCCGCCCGGCAGCCGAGGGGTCCCGTTGGTTTGACGGGGCGTTTTGGCCCATGTTATACTGCGCTCCGTGCATCATGCCCGGGGTGCGTGTGGTAAGCGTTCGCCCTCGGCGGGGAGAAAATACGTTGACACGTTTTGTCGTAAGCGTTTTGGCCGCGATCGGCCTGGCTGTCGCCGTGGCGGGCTGCGGCGGTCCGAAGGTGATTGCCCGCGTCAACAATGAAACGATCACCGAGAAGGATTATTACGACCGCCTGCAGCAGGTTGACGCGGTCGAGTTGGGGGCATCCGCACAGATGCGTGGACCGGCGCTTGCCGGCGAGTTCGCCATGCAGGCCCTGATTACCGAGAAGGTCGTCCTCCAACTCGCGGCCCAGAAGGGCGCAACGCCCACCGATGCCGAGATCGCCGGCTACATGGCTTTCGCCAAGAGGTACCCGCAGGCCGTCGGTCCGGGAGCACAGAATCCCTTCCGATCCGAGGCGGCCGCTCGTCGGGAGGCCAGGCTTCAGGTCGCCATCCGCAATCTCACGGCCAAGCCGCTCAACATCACCGCGGCTGAGATTCAGGACGAGTACAACAAGGCCAAGCAGTCGCTTGTCGAGCCGCGGCAGTATCGCCTGCGCCTGATCGAGGTCGCAAGCGAGAGCAAGGCGAAAGATGCTCTGGCGCAGCTCGCGAAGGGCATCTCGTTCGAAACAGTTGCGCTGACTCAATCGGATGATCCCGTGGCCAAGGCACGAAGCGGCGATGTCGGATTCATGCCGGAACCCAGCATCCCGCCGCTGCTCCTTGACGCCATCAAGAAGCTCAAGCCCGGCGAGTACACCAAGCAAGCGATTCGAGTGGCGGCGCCTCCATCGCCGCAGGGTCAGCGGGCGCCCGTCGGTCCGCACTGGCTCGTGGCCCAACTGGTCGAGATCAAGGAGCCCAGGCAGATACCGCTGGAAGAGATCAAGTACGGCATCGAGAATGCGCTGATCAATAAGAAGGACCCCAATGCCGGGCAGCGGGTGTCGGGGTTGCTGCGTGACTTCATGAAGGGCGCGAAGATCGAGGTCACGCTCAAGGGCTATGAGGATCTGGCCAAGAAACTCAAAGAGAGCGCCCAGGCCCCGGTTGTCCCTCCAGGAGCGGCGTCCCCTCCCGCGGTCCCAGCCCAACGTCCCAGGCCGTGATCCGCATCGTGGGGCTCGGTCCCGAAGGGCCCGATGGCATGTCGGTGGCCGCGCGCGACGCACTCCGCGCGGCCACCGGTCCATGGGACAACTTGCCGGCCACGGCGGCTGAGCGCGACCAGTCCAGCCTCCATCCGTCCCATGCCTTGATCTTGCGCACCGAGCGCCACCCGGCTGTTGCGTTCCTTGCGGAGGAGGCGATCCCATACACCACCTGTGACGATCTCTATGAGCGCCTCCCCGACTTCGCCGCGGTCTACGATGCCATCGCGGATCGGATCATGGCTCATGCCGCCGAGGGCGATGTGACGTATGCCGTCCCCGGACACCCCTGCGTAGGTGAGGAAGCTGTTCGGCTCATTGTCGAGCGAGCGAAGGCGGCGGCGATCCCAGTGGAGATAGTGGGTTCGCCCAGCTTCATCGAGCCGACTCTGGCGGCGGTGAGTCGGCTTGGCGGGAGCCTCGCCCTCCCGGAGCCGTTGCTTGTGGTGGACGCCTTGACATTGGCAGACCTCAAACCCACTCAGGCATGCACCGGGTTCGCCTCCATGACCGATGCGGCGCTCCTGATCTACCAGGTCTACGACCGCGACACGGCGTCTGCGGTCAAGCTCGCGCTGCTTGAAACGCGTCCTGATGATCATGAAGTGGTGGTTGTTCGGTCGGCCGGAATGGCCGGCTCGCAAGCCGTGGAGCGGATCCCGCTAAGGCTGCTGGATCGCATTGCCCCGGACCACCTTACCAGCGTCTACGTGCCTGCCGTTCCTGAAGACAGGCGGGTGCGCGGATTTGCCGACCTGGTTCGTGTGATGGCGCGCCTTCGAAGCGAAGACGGCTGCCCGTGGGACCGCAAGCAGGACCATGGCACGTTGCGCAAGTGGCTTCTTGAGGAATGCTACGAAGCTGTCGAAGCCATAGACGAGGGCGATCTGGCTGCCCTCTGCGATGAGCTGGGCGATGTGATGCTCCAGATCGTGTTTCATGCGCAGGTGGCCACCGAGAGCGGCGCGTTCACAATCGCGGATGTGATCGAGGCCATTGTGACCAAACTCGTGCGCCGACACCCGCACGTCTTCGGCGATGGAGAGGCGGACACCCCGGAAGACGTCGTGCGGACCTGGGAGGCGATCAAACGAGCGGAGCGAGCGGAAGGGCCAAGCCCCAGCCAAGCCCAGCGACGATCGGCTCTCGACGGTGTTCCGCCGGCGCTGCCGGCCCTGAGCCGAGCCCAGAAAACCAGCGCTCGTGCCGCGAAGGTCGGCTTCGACTGGCCGAATGCCTACGCCGTGCTCGACAAGGTCGCCGAGGAGCATGCCGAGATACGCAGCGCCCTGGAGTCGGGCGACATGGAGGCGGTAAAGCGGGAGATCGGCGACCTGTTGTTCGCCGTCGTGAACCTTGCCAGATGGACCGACGTGGACGCCGAAGAGGCGCTGCGCGAAATGCTTCAGCGCTTCGTTGCCCGATTCCATTCGATGGAAGAGCAGCTCGAAGCCATGCAGCGCACCATGGATACGATGACGATCGGCGAGCTGGACGAGCTGTGGGAGAGCGCCAAGCGCGACGAAGCCGCCCGCGGCGCGTGAACCTCGGAGGTCCGATGGCGCCACTGCTCGACGTTCGCAACCTCACGGCGTCCTTCTCGGTGGGTAACGCCTGGGTCCCGGCCGTTCGCAATGTCTCGTTTGCCCTTGATCGCGGCGAAGTCGTCGGGCTCGTGGGCGAGTCGGGATGCGGCAAATCCGCAACAGCCCTCTCCCTGATGAGACTTCTCCCCGACCCGGCGGGACGCATCACATCGGGGAGCGTCCTGCTCGACGGCGTTGACGTGCTGAGCATGGACGATACCCAGCTCAGGCAGACGCGCGGGGGCAGGATCGCCATGGTCTTCCAGGACCCGTTCTCGTGCCTCAACCCTACGATGACGCTCGGCGATCAGGTTATCGAGGCCGTGCGGGCGCATTCGGGTCTGAGCCGACAGGAGGCGCGGCAGAAGACGCTCGATCTTCTGCGATCGGTGCACATGCCGATGCCCGAACTGCGCATGAAGCAGTACCCGCACCAGGTCAGCGGCGGTCAGCGGCAGAGGGTGATGATCGCCATGGCCTTTGCGGGCAATCCCGAGCTGATCATCGCCGACGAACCGACGACCGCGCTCGATGTGACGGTTCAGGCACAGGTGCTCGCGCTGATGCTCGATCTGCGCGCCCGGACCGGAGCCGCGATCCTCCTGATCACCCATGACCTTGGCGTTGTGGCCGAGACATGCGACCGGATGATGGTCATGTATGCCGGGCGCATCGTCGAGGAAGGACCGACCCAATCGGTGTTCAGCCGCCCAGGGCACCCGTACACGAAAGGGCTGCTCGCATCACTGCCCACCATCGAGGGCCCAAGGAGCGCTCGGCTGCCATCCATTCCCGGGCAGCCGCCGGCCCCTGCCGAAGTTGCGGGCGGTTGCGCGTTTGCCGATCGGTGCCCCGATGTGATGGAGCGCTGCCGCCAGGCCGAGCCTGAGCGAATCGAGATTGGACCCGGCATCGGCGTCCGATGCTGGCTCCATGCCGCGCCGCAGGGGGCTGGAAGCTTGGATGACCGGAACCCCGCAGCCTGCGACGACGCTGCAGATAGTCCTTCAGTCGAGACCGGAATCGGATGACGCGGCCATGTCAGGAGACTCGCCATCGGGCCCTTCGCCCGACATCTCCTCTTCGAGGGCCTGTTCGAAGTCGTCGCCCAGGTCTTCATCCATGGCGGCGCTCATGTCCTTCATCCAGCGCCTCATGGCACCGGGATCGTTCTCAATGTCACCGTACTTCGACTCGTCGCAAAGCGAATCGAGCGCATCGTCTTCCGAGCGCACCCGCGCAAATCTGGAGACGCGTTTGGTGGCGTCGGTTGAGCCGCAACGAGGGCACGCAATCGGCTTCGGCTTTGCGACGACACCAACCAGTGCGCTGAACTTCTTGCGGCAAGCGTTGCATGTGAACTCGAAGATCGGCATATGTGGCGCACAAAACCTCCCGGAACGGAGATATCACGAACCGATTCTACCCGCGCCGACAGCTCGATCCGGTCTCAGTCTGCGTGGCGGCTCAGCGCGAAGGGTATCCCGCTCCCGTAGCCCGGCGGCTCGGACCTCCGAGCGAAGGAGCAGTATGTTGACCGACAGAGTCCGGATGAGGCGGCTGCTTGCCGCGTCCGCGATGGTGTCCGTCTGCTCCACTGCTGGCCCGTCCGACAGCCCTCGGCTCATCCGTTCGCCGGAGGCAGGCCGGCCTCAGTGGCGGGGCGCCAGGAGGGACGGCGTCACGTTCGATAGAGGCCTCCTGTCCCGATGGCCGCAGGGTGGCCCGCCCGTTCTGTGGTCGGCCGAGGGCATCCGTCGCAGCGCTCGATGTTCGTACCGGCGAGACTGTATGGACAAGCCCGGTTGTGGGCCTGACCGCAGCGCATGGAGCATCCATACCGATGAAATACCATCTCTTGATATTGGCCGTTCTGGCGATGGCTTCGCCGCCACACTCTCCGTCACACGGCCGCCAAGCTCCCATCGTCGTGGACAGCCGGATGACGCTCGCCCAGGCGTTGCGCGGCACGCGTGCGCCCGATCGCATACGCCGATCCCTTGCCCTTGTTGATGTGCGCTACAGAGGCTACGACAGCAGGCTGCATCAAGGCCAGATCGTCGTCCGGAAGGATCTGGCCGCCGAAGTGGCCGCCATATTCCGCGAGCTCGAACGCCTGCGGTTCCCGATCCAGCGCGTCATACCCGTCGTGCACTACGGGTGGTCCGACGCCGCATCCATGGCCTCCAACAACACCTCGGGCTTCAACTATCGCCGCAAGCCCGGCGAAAGCGGGATGTCGCGCCACGCGTTCGGTACCGCCATTGACATCAACCCCGCCCAGAATCCGTACATCCGGGGCAAGGTCGTCATGCCGCCCGGCGCGAGGCATCGTGTCGGGGTGCCCGGTACGCTTACCGATGGCCCTGTGGTGCGGGCCTTTACCCGGCGAGGGTGGCGATGGGGCGGCCACTTCCGGAAGCACAAAGATTGGCAGCACTTCGACAAGCCCGCTCGGTCCTGAAGGTGGCGTCGCCGGCCGCTCACCGGCCTTTTCCCCCAGCCCCGCTTTGTGCGGCACGCCCGGCACCCCGAAGCCATCGCCATGTGGTGAATGATGGGCAACTTCCCGTGCGGCGCAGCCGACCCCGTGCTCTGGCACAACGTGGACCGGCCTGAGATCGGGCGTCACCCCGAGCGGTTCGTCAAGCACGCCTGGGAGGGCTGTTGGGCCTACAGGACGCCCACGCACCGGCGATCCGCGCTTGCCAGCCTGAAGCGCCTGCTCGTTGACGATCTCAAACTCACGCCCGACTACCGGCCCATGACCGCCTATCCGTTCTGCGATCCGGCGCCCGACGGGTTCCGCTATCTCCGCAAGGTCGTGGAGACACTGGGCCGCAACAACGCGGACCGCATCTTCATGACCGACCTCAAGTCTGAGCGGCACCATGCCGAGACACCCGATACCATCCTGAAGCGCGACGGTCGCACAGGCACCGACAAGCTGCGCCGGCACCTTTCCAAGTGCCGGGAGTATGGTCTCGCGGGTTGGTGGGCCTGGGCCTGTCAGGACACCCGCAAATCCAGCACGGGGATTCGCAGGATGGATGGAACGCGGAAGGAGGAGCTGGCCGCCGCCATCCGTAAGGTGCCATCCGCTTCCTCGCAGAGGATCGGCATGTCGGCGCCTGCCGCGGAGACGAAAGGGGATGCGAGGCGCGATGGAGTATCATGACTCCATATCATCAGGAGACTTCAGCCAATGGTGTCATCCCATGCTGTCAAGTCGTTCACCGTCCGTCTGCCGGCAGACCGATACGAGGCCGTTCGTGCGGTGGCCCGGGCGAGGCGGAAGAGCGTGAACGCCATCGTCGCGGAGAGCTTGGCAAACTTGATCCGTGACGAAGAGCAGCGCAAGCTGGCCATGTGGTTTGACGAGTTAGGCGCTTGCCAAGATGAGTGTGATGTTGAGTTCGCGTTCGCCGGTCAGAGCGAGGTCGTCCTCGATGGTCCCAGATGACGCCGCGTCGTCTCCCGTGGCCGTCCGTCAAGGGGAGATACACTGGGTTGACTGGTCACCCGGAAGAGGATCCGAACAGGCGGGTAGGCGGCCGGCCCTGATCGTTCAGGTGGATGCCGCCAACCTGAGCGCAACCTACCCGAACACCGTCGTCGCGACGATCAGCTCCGTGGGCCGAGAGCTGTTCACACACGTCGCACTCGACCCGACCGAGCAGAACGGCCTCAAACAACGCTCCTACGTCAAGTGCGAGCAGTTGCTCACGATCAGCAAGAGCAGATTGGCTGGACGGCTCGGCCGCATCACCGAAGACGAGATGGCCCGCGTGGCCCAGGCGATCAGGTACGTGTTCGGCCTGTAGCCGCGAATCGGCTCCCGCAAGCACACGCTCGATTCCTGCAGGACTGTTCCACCCGGTTGCCGAACCGACGCCCATGATGTCGAGCGTATCGGTCGGGACCAACTTGGACCGGCGCGCTATCTGGCGCGAGGCCGGGGTGTACGCTGTGCTCGTGGCGCTGTATGTGGTCATGGCGGCGACGGAGCCGTCGTTCCGCGGCTGGGTGAACCTGCGCAACGTGCTGACTCAGATATCCATGGTCGCCATCGTCGCCGTGGGCATGACGTACGTTATCCTCACGGGCGGCATTGACCTGTCGGTAGGTTCGGTGGCGGCGCTGAGCGCGTGCGTGCCCGCGATCCTCATGGCCGAGCACGGATGGGGTGCAGGGGCTGGACTGGCGCTTACGCTGGCCATTGGCGCGGGGCTCGGTCTGGTCAATGGTCTGGCCATCTCGTTCGTCGGGCTGCCGCCCTTCATCGCCACGCTGGCGCTCATGGTCATGGCGCGCGGGCTCGCCTTCGTGGTGAGCGGAGGCGGGGCCATCTATCGCATGCCGCCGGGCTACCTCTGGTTCGGGTCCGGCAATCTCGCCGAGGGCGTCCCGCTCATCGAAAAGCTTCCGGTCATGATCGTGCTCATGTTCGCGTTCTTCATCGTGGGGCATATCGTGCTGCAGCGAACGCGCCTGGGCCGATACGTGTACAGCGTCGGGAGCAACGAGGAGGCATCGCGCCTTTCCGGCGTGCCTACGAACCGCGTCAAGATCTTCGGCTACACGATGTGCGGAGCGCTGTCGGGCCTGGCGGGCCTCCTGTACACGGGCTACGTTGGTGCGGCCGAACCCACCATCGGCGACGGGCTCGAGCTCGATGCAATCGCGGCGGTGGTGATCGGTGGAACGAGCCTGAGCGGCGGACAGGGCAACCTGCCGGGTACCTTCGCCGGCGCTCTGCTGATTGGCCTCGTGCGCAACGGCCTCAACCTCATGCAGGTCAACTCGAACTATCAGCGCGTCGCCATCGGCGCGATCATCTTCGTTGCCGTCATGATTGACATGTTCCAGAAGCGACGGTCCAAGTAGGCTCGCCGGCAAAGCTAGGGTAATATGGACACAATGAACGCTGACAACGCGTACTTTGCGGCCGAGTTGCTGTTCGGGCGCCCATCATTCCTGATCGGTACTGCTGCGGTTATGGATTTCGCTGGGGCACTCGATCAGTATAACGTGTCCTCTTCACCTGAGGAAGCGGATGCGCGTGCACTCGCCACGGATTGGCGGGCCGTCGGGCGTGATATGGCCACCGCCTTAGAGAGGTTCGCGGTTGAGCGCCAGCAAGCCGCGCATTCCGGCCCGCGCTGAGCAGTCGGGCTCAACCGGCCCCCACGCCCTAACCGTTCACTCACAGCAGTTCGTCGGCCCTCTGCCGCCGCCCGACGCGCTCCGCCTCTACGAAGAGACGCTGCCCGGCGCAGCCGATCGAATCATCGCAATGGCTGAACAACAGGCCGCCCACAGGCAACGCATAGAGTCGCTGGCGGTTCAGACTCAGGCACGTCGCTCCATTTACGGGCTCTGGATCGGCGGCAGCCTCTCGTTCGCGACCATACTGCTTGCTGCGGCTCTGGCGTTCACAGGTCATCAGACTGCAGGAATCGCCTTTGCCGGCATGAACATCGCGGGGCTGGCGGGCGTGTTCGTGTATGGCTCCGTCTCGATGCGCAGAGAGCGCGAGGAGAAGGCACGGATCAGCGCGGGCCAGGGCTAAAGGCATGTTTGATCCTGCCCCAGTTACTCTTGGTGTTGCGATGCTGCCGTTCCGGGGACCACAGCCACTTGGAGCCATTCGCGCGTTCCCGCTTCACGCGGCCTCGCACGCTGTCACAACGTCACAGGAGACGCATCTGACATGAAACGCCTAATCGTGGCAACCGTCGTCACGCTCGTGATCGCGTTGGCCGGATGCTCGCAGAAGAAGCCCGACGCACCTGTTGCGGGCGCCAATCAGCCGATGGACAAGCCCGAGAAGGTCTCGGTGGTGATCATCTCGCCGGCCCTGACGAGCGTGTTCCATCAGGAGTTCGTCAAGGGCGCCGAGGAGGCCGCCAGGCAGCGCGGATGGGACTTCAGCCACCTCGAGCCCGACAAGGAAACCAACTCCGCCGACCAGGTCGCCAAGGTCCAGGACAGCATCCAGCGGGGCGTGTCGGCCATCAGCATCTGCGCCGTCAACGACGAAGCCCTCTCGCAGGCCGTGAAGAAGGCGAACGATGCAGGCGTGCCGATCTTCGTGCATAACTCCATTACCCCCGTGCCCGAAGGCAAGGTCGAGGCCTATGTGGGCTACGACCAGTTCGAGGGTGGCCGCAAGTGCGGTGAGAAGGCGCTGGCGCTGCTCAAAGCGAAGTATGGCGGCGTTGCCAGGGGCAAGGTGGCCATCCTCGAAGGCACGGCGGGCATCCATACCACCGAGCGCGCAGGCGGCTTCCGCAAGGCGCTCGAAGGCACACAGGTTCAGATCGTCGCGTCGCAGTCGGCCAACTGGCTCCGCAAAGAGGGAGCCGACCGCACCACCGAGTTCCTGCAGAAGTACCCTGACCTCGACCTGGTCTTCGGGTGCTCCGATGCCATGGCTCAGGGGGCCGCCCAGGCCGCAAAGCAGGCCGGCAAGACCATCTTCACCATCGGCCTCGACGGCAACCCCGACGCGCTGGCCGACGTTCAGGCAGGCACCCTGACCGCCACGCTGGTCGTGTTCCCGCGCCAAATGGGCATCCGTACGATCGAGACCATCGAGAAGCGCCTCAGGGGCGAAACCGTCGGCCCCATCGAGAAGATCGAAACCGAAGTCGCCGACAAGGAGAACGCTGGGAAGTTCGTCAAGTGAGTGGCGGGCGTGATCGGACAGATCAGACAGATAGGACAGATAGGACGAATAGGACAGGTCCCCAACCGCGCCTACGGGCAACAGTTGTAGCCCCATGATCCTTCCCATCTGCGTGGCCTGCGTATCCGTTGTGGCAGCCCCTGTAGTGCCGGCCCGAGACGGAAAGAGCGCTTACCGGATCGCCATACCGGATAGACCCTCGCCTGCGGCAAAGTATGCTGCATCGGAGTTTCAGCGGCTCCTGCTTGGGGTGTCCGGCGTTCGGCTGGCCCTGGTGCCCGAGTCGAAGCTCGCGCGGGCGCCTGCGGTGCATGTCGGCTGGACGCGACGTGCCCGGGCGATCTTTCGCTCGTCCATGCCGTCGCCGGAAGACGGCGTCGGCATACGCACCGCCGGGCGCGACCTGGCGCTTGTCGGCGGCAACGAGCGGGGCACGGTCTACGCCGTGTACGTGTTCTTTGAGCGGTACCTGGGCGTCCGCTATCTGGCCCACGACTGCACCGTCATCCCCAAACGCAGCGAAGTCGTTCTTCCCGAGATCAGCTTCGTCTATGCGCCGCCGTTCATGTACCGAGAAACGCTCTACCACGACGCGCGTCCTAAGGCCATCGCAGCGCCCCAGCGCCTGAACGGCCCGACGACCGAGTGCGACTCGAGCGTGGGCGGCAAGATCGCGTTCCACCCCTATGTTCACAGCTTCTGCAAGCTCGTGCCGCCCGAGAAGTACTTCGCCGAGCACCCCGAGTACTTCAGCCTCGTGGGAGGCAAGCGGGTAGGTGAAAGCGTCCACGGCCAGCTATGCCTGACCAATCCCGATGTGCTCCGTATCGCGACCGCTCAGGTGCTCGAGTGGATCCGTGAGCATCCTGATGTGCCGATCATGGACGTCTCCCAGAACGACGGCAACGGCGCATGCGAGTGCGAAGCCTGCCGCGCCGTTGAGGCCGAGGAGGAGAGCGCCCACGGTCCGATCATGCGGTTCGTCAATGCCATTGCCGACGAAGTGAAGAAGCGCCACCCAGACAAGTGGGTCGAGACGCTGGCCTATGCCTACTCGACCAAACCCCCCGCCAAGGCACGTCCGAGGGACAATGTGATCATCCGCCTGTGCCACGCGGGCTGTTATCACCACGGCTTCGAGGCATGCGGGCTGGGCGCGAACCTGACCACCTACCTGGAAGGCTGGCGCAAGCTCACCCGCCGCATCTTTGTTTGGCACTATGCGGCGAACTTCGCACACTACGTCTCGCCCGTGTTCAACCTCGACGGCCTCGCAAAGGACCTCAAGGCATACGCGAAGCACGGCGTCAATGGGGTGATGGTGCAGGCCAACTATCAGGGACCCGGCGGCGAACTGGCCGAACTCCGCCAGTATCTGGCCGCTCAGCTTCTCTGGGACCCCACTCGGGACCCAACGGAGATCCGCAGAGAGTTCTGCGACGGTTACTACGGCACGGCATCGGCACAGGTGCAGGCGTTCCTCTCGCTCATGGATCGCGAAGCGGCCCGGTCCGACACCCATGCGTTTGGTGCCTGGGATCCCTCGACCTCGGTGCGTCCCCAGTTCGTCAAGGAAGGGCTGGACACGCTCCAATCGGCCCGCGAGCGGTGCAGCAGCGATCAGCAGCGTGGCCGCGTAGACAAGCTCATGCTGCCGCTCTGGTACATGCAGCTTCAGTGGCCCGAGAAGTATGGCCTTAACGCGTCGGATGCCCCGGGCCTTGTGGCGCGGTTCCGGAAGGTCGTGGAACGGTTCGGCATCACGCATGTGTGCGAAGGTGGCGCACCGAACATGGCCGGATGGCTGGAGGGAATGGCGAAGCGGCATCGGGCGCAGCCGTGATCCCGACGCGGGTCACGTGAGGACGCCGGCATGAGAATGGCCGCGTCGCTCCCCGATGGCAGAGGGACGCGGCCATGCGTCCGGCGGACGGCCCGGACGTCGCCTAACGCTTCAGATCGAACCGGTCGAGGTTCATCACCTTGTTCCACGCAGCGACGAAGTCATGGACGAACTTCTCCTGCGAGTCGGCACATGCGTAGACCTCGGCCAGCGCTCGGAGCTGCGAGTTCGAACCGAAGACGAGGTCAACGCGGGTGCCGGTCCACTTGAGCTCGCCCGCAGCGCGGTCGCGGCCTTCGTAGATGCCCTCGTCCTCGGCGCTCTTGCTCCACACGATGCCCATGTCGAGCAGGTTGACGAAGAAGTCGGTCGTGAGCTTCTCCGGGCGATCGGTGAAGACGCCGTGCTTCGTGCCTCCGAAGTTGGTTCCGAGCACGCGCATGCCGCCCACGAGCACCGTCATCTCCGGGGCCGTCAAGGTCAGCAGTTGGGCCTTGTCTATGAGCATGGCCTCGGCAGCGACGGCGTACTTCGCTTTCTGATAGTTGCGGAAGCCGTCGGCCTTGGGCTCGAGCACGGCGAACGATGCGGCATCGGTCTGCTCCTGTGTGGCATCCATGCGCCCCGGCGAGAACGGCACGGTAACCTTCACGCCAACATCGCCCGCTGCCTTCTCGACGCCGGCGCATCCGGCCAGGACGATCAGGTCGGCAAGCGAGACCTTCTTGCCGCCGGACTGGGCGGCGTTGAACTCGGCCTGGATGCCCTCCAGGACCTTGAGCGCCTTCGCAAGCTGCTCGGGCTGATTGACTTCCCAGTCCTTCTGGGGTTCGAGCCGGATGCGCGCGCCGTTGGCGCCGCCCCGCTTGTCGGAGCCACGGAACGTGGAAGCCGAGGCCCACGCCGTGGTCACGAGCTCGGACACCGACAGACCCGACGCCAGGACCCTGGCCTTGAGAGCCGCGATGTCCTGATCGTCAATCAGCTCATGGTTGACGGCCGGGATCGGGTCCTGCCAGATGAACTCCTCCTCGGGCACTTCCGGCCCCAGATAGCGTGAGCGGGGGCCCATGTCGCGGTGCGTGAGCTTGAACCACGCCCGGGCGAACGCATCGGCGAACTCGTCGGGGCGCTCCATAAACCGGCGGGATATCTTCTCGTATGCCGGATCGAACCTCAGCGCCAGGTCCGTGGTCAGCATGGTCGGCACGTGCTTCCTGGATGGATCGAAGGCGTCCGGTATCGTCGCGCCCGCTCCTTTGGCCACCCACTGATGCGCGCCTGCCGGGCTTTTGGTCAGCTCCCATTCATAGCCGAACAGGTTCCAGAAGAAGTTGGCGCTCCATTGCGTGGGCGTCGTGGTCCACGTGACCTCTAGGCCGCTGGTGATGGTGTCCGGGCCTTTGCCGGTGCGGAAGCTGCTCTTCCAGCCCAGCCCCTGCTCCTCGATCGGCGCCGACTCGGGATCGGGTCCCACATGGTCGGCCGGCCCTGCTCCGTGCGTCTTGCCGAAGGTGTGGCCACCCGCAATGAGCGCCACGGTCTCTTCGTCGTTCATGGCCATTCGCGCGAACGTCTCGCGGATGTCCTGTGCTGCGGCGATGGGGTCCGGGTTGCCGTTGGGTCCCTCCGGATTGACGTAGATCAGCCCCATCTGAACGGCTGCCAGCGGATTCTCGAGATCGCGCTCGCCGGAATAGCGCTCATCGCCCAGCCACTCCGTCTCGGCGCCCCAGTAGACGTCCTGATCGGGCTCCCAGACATCCTCGCGGCCTCCAGCGAAGCCAAGTGTCTTGAAGCCCATGGTCTCGAGCGCGACGTTGCCTGCCAGGATCATCAGGTCGGCCCACGATATCTTCCGGCCATACTTCTGCTTGATCGGCCAGAGCAGGCGGCGCGCCTTGTCGAGGCTCACGTTATCCGGCCAGCTATTGAGCGGCGCGAGCCGCTGCTGGCCCCGGCCTGCGCCGCCGCGCCCGTCGCCTATTCGGTAGGTGCCGGCGCTATGCCACGCCATGCGCACAAAGAGGGGACCGTAGTGGCCGAAGTCGGCGGGCCACCACTCCTGTGAGTCGGTCATCAGCGCCGCAAGGTCCTTCTTCACGGCCGCCAGGTCGAGGCTCTGAAACTCCCTCGCATAGTCGAAGTCATCTCCCATGGGATTCGATTTGGCCGAATGCTGGTGAAGGATCTCCAAGGGCAGCCGGTTCGGCCACCAGTCCTGAATGGTGGTTCCGAAGCCTGCGGCACGAACTTTGCCATGTCCGGTGACCGGACAATCGTTGTCTTGTGTCATTGCGTTTCTCCCTTATCGTGGGTGAGATGCACCTCATGTGTGGCCTGATCGCCCGCGTTCGCCGCTTGGAGCAGGCCAGGCTCCTCGCCATCGGGCCCGGCGCCGGCGCACGCAGGGCATATCCCGTACACATCGAACCGGTGGCCGATCAGGCTGTAGCCGGCCCTCCGTGCGATCTCCCGCGGCAGCGCATCGAAGCCGATGGCCTCCTGGTCGAGGATGGTGCGGCACCGCACGCAGATGAGATGAGGATGCGGGTCGGGCTGATTGCCGTCGTAGCGGCTGCTGCCGTCGGCGAAGCCGAGCTCGAGCACCTCGTTCACGGCTTTCAGGGCGGAGAGAGTCTTGTAGACGGTGGCGACGCTCGTGGTCGGAAAGCGCTCGCGGATTTGGGTGTGGATGTCCTCCGCCGTCGGATGCCCGATGCTCTCGGCAAGAACGCGCAGGATCGCCAGGCGCTGCGGGGTGATGCGGCATCCGCCCGCTCGGAGCTTCGCCACCATGCTTTCGTATCGGTCTGCCGGGTTTTGTTTCACAGGACTTACGAGAGACTCTTATCTTATAGAGAATGTTTCTCCATAGTATACGTCGGATGTGACTGCCGCGTCAACATGGGCTCGGTCAATCACCGTAAGCGATGCTCGTACTCGTACTCGAAAGATCGAGTACGAGTAGGCTCGAGGACGGCCGGCTCATCGGCAAGACGTTGTGCTTCGATTGCCTCGCCCCCAACGTGATCCGGATAGCCGCATGGGAGCGGCGCGGCATGGGCTACAATGCTCCATGCCAATCGCCCCACCCTATCAGCAATGATCGCGGCCCTCATCTTCGGGATGGGGTTCGGCTTTGCCGCCGTGGTTCAGCCGGGCCCCATGCAGGCCTTTTTCCTCTCCAGAATCGCGCAGGTGGGATGGCGTCGGACCTTGCCTGCCTGTTTCGCCCCCATCATCAGCGATGGCCCCATCGCACTGCTCGTCCTGACCGTTCTTCGGCACGTTCCGGCAGGGCTCGCTCGCGGCATCCAGATCACCGGCGGCGTGGTGCTCCTCGCCCTCGCCTATTCGATTTTCCGGAATAGCCGTGCGGGAACCGTCGCGGCGGACGATGCCGATGCCGGTGCGCCGCGGAGCCTCGGTCAGGCCGTCGCGGTGAACATCGCCAACCCTGGCCCCTATCTGGGCTGGAGCCTGGTGCTCGGCCCCGAGGTGATGAGGCTCTGGCCGGACCATCCGGCGGCCGCTCTCGCGGTCATTGCCGGTTTCTATGCGGTCCTGACGGTCGGCAATGCGCTGACCATAGTGGCCATGGGCAGTCTTCAGTCGCTCGGCATGCAGACCATGCATCGCCTCGTCCCCATTTCGGCGGCAATCCTGGCCGGATTGGGAGTATACAGGATCGCCACCGGCGTGATAGCAGGTCACGTTGCGTGACCCCGCCCGGCGGCTATAACCGTTCGTAGAACGACGATACATTGACACTGGCGCCATATCGAATGCGGGATGGCGCTCAGGAGGAAGCGCACTATGCAGACAACGTGGCTGTTGGCGGCGATGCTGATCGCCGCTGTGGTTCCGCCAATGGCGGCCCGACCTTTCCCGAAGATCATCCTCGACACGGACATCGGCGACGACGTGGACGATGCCTACGCCCTCGGCTTGCTGGCCTCACGGAAGGACGTTCGTCTGCTCGGCGTGACCACGGCCTTCGGCGACACGGCCAAGCGCGCCGAGCTGGCCGCCAAGCTGCTGAGCGTCATGGGGCGCAAGGATGTGCCCGTCTGTGCCGGTCGCCCGAACGACAAGAAGATCGGCAGGCAGCACGAATGGGCGAAAGGCTTCCGGTCGCGCTCCATGCTGAAGATGGGCGCCGTGGCGTTCATGAAACGCGAGATCGAGCGCCATCCGGGCGAGGTCACCATCGTGCCCATCGGCGCGTTGACGAACGTTGGCGATCTGCTGGTGCAGCATCCTGAGGTCAAGCCGAAGATCAAGCGGATCGTCATGATGGGCGGCGCGGCCTTCGTCGGGTATGGCAATAAGCCGCCGGCAGAGATCGAATGGAACATCCGTTGCGATCCGGCGGCGGCGCGGACGGTGTTCGAAAGCGGGGTTCCGATCGTTATGGCCGGTCTCGACGCGACGACCGTGATGCAGCTCGATGCCGAGCGGCAGAAGCGCATGGCGGCCCACGGCACACGCACAACCGACGCCATCGCCGCCTTGCGCGAGCTGTGGGGCAACCCGACGCCGACCCTGTACGATCCGGTGGCCGTCGCCTACGCCTGCGGACACGCGTTCGCCGACGAAAGACCGGTGCACATCAGGATCGAAGGGGAAGGCATGACCCGTGTCGTCGAGGGGCCTCCGAACGCGATAGCGCTTGTCCATCCGCGCAAGGAGGAGTTCCTCGATTGGTACGTCGAGGCCATGCGAGCGACACCGTGAGCGGGTTCGGCTGCCAGACACTGCCGTGAGCGTGGGCGCAATCGGCTGCTGCCGCCGGGCCGGCCTGGCGAAACCGCCTTGGCCACAGCTTCGGCATGGGTCGCCCGATCCGCATCTGCCATCGGCCCGGTGAACTCCTTCTCCAAGAGACGACGCGGAAGGTCCGCGCCCCGTGCGCTGCCGGCGGTGTGCCCTGTGCCAACCGACGCGAGCAAAAAAAGCCGAAAAGATACGGATGTCTACTTGACTTGGGGGGGGGTGATGTATTATGAGGGAAAGGAGGGTACACCGATGTCAGCAACACGTTTCCACCGGTTGGGTGTTCTCGTAGCGGTTACGGTGCTCGGTACAGCTTCGGCGCTGCCAACAGGGTTGATGGACTGACCTCCGGCGCGTCGTTGGGAAGTGCAGATTCCGCATGGAGAGGTGGTGCACCGATGAGAGAGAACAGACGTCAGGCCACCGCAGAAGCAAATGCGCGGCGCACAAGAGTGCTCAGATGGCGTTTGTCGGCCGTCGGAGTTCTCGTCGTACTGGCCGGCCTGGGCATTTGGCACCATCTGAGCTCTCGCCTGCCGTGTGATCCCGGGCTGAAGCGGTTCCGAGCCGCACTGGAGCGCCGGGACTTCGATGACCTGTATGCCATGACGACGGATATCGAAAAGCAGCAGCTCGGCGTCACGAAGGCCATGGTTGAACGGGCGTTTCGGGAGACGGTATTCGGGCTCGCTCCCCGTGTCCGCACCCGCTTCGCCAGGATTGACACGCCGGCTCAGGTGACCGACCGCTGGGCATGGCGCACGCTCGCCATCCTTGACGCCAGGACCGGGCGCTCCTTGCCGACGTTCCATCCCAGCGGCGAGTACATCTGCGTGGTTCGATTGTACAAGCAGAAGGACGGGGAGTGGCACGTTGTTATGGCCGACGTCGTGCGCGGAATGCTCGCAGTGAATCACTATCGGCGCACAGTTGGCGACTACGACAGCCCTGCAGGCATCAAGCGGCGCAGAGAGATATCACGCACGGTACTGGGTTGGGGCTTTCGGGGAACACTTACGGAGCCGGAGTCAATGCAGGTCGCCGGCCAGTGGATTACGACAGGCGAGCCGCCCTTGCGTCTGTACAAGCTTGTAGGCCGATAACCATACAACACTGGAGCATCGCCGAGACGGCGGACCGCCACCGGCTCGGAATCAGTCGGGCCTGGGCAGCGCCGACGGCACTCTGCCGGAGCGGTCGGCACCTGAGCGGAGGCGTCCGGGAGAAGCCTGAAGCGGGTCCATATGCCAGAAGGGGGATCGCAATGTGGCCTCGGTCGAAGCGCATGAGGTGTCCCGGGATGACGTTGGTGGAAGTGCTCGTGGTGGCGGCCATCCTCGGAGTGCTGGCCGCGTTGGTGATGACGGTGATGGGCCGGCTGCGCGAGGGAGCTCGGAGGACTGTCTGCCTCAGCAATCTCCACCAGATTCACCGTGCCTTGATGATGTACTCGCACGACTACGGCGGCGTGGACCCGGTCGTCGGTGGCCCGGTGTTAAGCTACTCGGACTTTGGCCTGCCGCCCTCCGAGGAGCGTTTCGGTGACGTGGACTTCCTGCCGATGTATCTGCCTGACCGGGCGGTATGGCGCTGTCCCAACGACACGCGGCCTAATCCGCCCTACAGACGTTCCTATTCGTTTTGCTGGTGCGATGACGAGAAGATGCCGCTTGGCGACCCCAACGGGCGTCCGGTCGGCGAGATCGCCTCCATCTGCGGCGACCGTCTGGCCCTGTTCCTCTGCGTAGATCATGGCTTCGGCGTCTACGAAGACAGCACGCTCGCCATCGTCTTGCGGTGGAACGGCCAGGTGAAGGCGGAGTATCAACACATGCCGTTCCGCACCTGCTATGACTGACGCGGCCTCTGACCCCGAGGCAGAGCCCGAACAGGGCCCTTCGGGCAACGAAACAGCGCGGTCTTCAACCCACCGGGTGCGGCCCATGTTTGCGGTCGCCCTGGCAACCCTGTTGTCCGCGTATGTGGTCGTGGCGGTGGCCAACTGGAACGCAACCGGAATGTCGCCGGTGCGGCGCATGAGCGACGGCATTGCCGGGATGCGGCTGGCCGTCTGGAAATGGCGGTCATCTCTCCGGGACCCGTCACCGGGCACAAGGCTCCCCACGCCGGGCAGTGTGCCGGACGCCGCGAAGACCGGTGCCGTTGACGTCGTCGTGTTCGCTGACGCAACGCCATCCTGCTGTGGCGGCAAAGCCGCCGGCGCTGCCAGCACGGTGGAACAGATGGCGCGAGAGAATGCAGGCCTCCGGAAAGTGAAATGGATCCTCGTCGTGGGTGGGTCCGAGGAAGCCTCGCAGGGTGAACCCGCGAGCGATTCGCCCCGGCTCTACTCGGCAGTGCGGGACAGAAGCGGAGCCCTTGCCAAACGCTACAACTCCTACTTCACCCCGCGAACCTATATCCTGCGGGACGGAGCGCTCATGTGGGCGCAACCCTCACCCTCGGCCGACGACCTGATGCCGGTCAACACGATTCTGGAGAATCTCAAGCGTGCCGTTGCGGGCCCGTGACTCCATACCACCCTCTCGGACGCCGTCGTGAGCGCCGCACATCGAGGCCGCGAGTGCATCGTCACGGGTGGCTCGGGCGCGCATCGGCCTGACCGTCAATGACTTGGTGATGCGGCGGCCCGGCAAGGCCGGAGGGACGGACACGGCGCACCGACGTTATGGGGCGGAGGCAGCCGCACCGCAACCGGCTGTCCGAAGCGGCCTCGTCCTCGCGCGGCCTGCTCGCCCAGTCCACGCGCGAGAGCGAGCCGGACCGGCCCGAGCGGCATGATGCCCGAAGGAACGGGACAACGGACCGGCATGCTGCCGGGTGAGGGCAAACCCGCGCGGACGCGCTGAACCAGGCCGGTCATGATGGCCGGATGATGCAGGACACCCGCCGGACCGCGCGGAATACCTCGGCTGCAGGCCCGGTACCTTTTGCCTGCATGGAAAGGGATCATCATGCGCCCAACATTCCACGGCCAACGCGCCTTAGCCTCGGCCCTCTGCGCCGCTCTCGTCCTCCTCGCCTCCGCGTCTCTCGCTCAGATTCGCCTGCCGAAGGTATTCGGAAGCCACATGGTGCTCCAGAGGGAGCGTCCTATCGTCGTCTGGGGCTGGGCACGGCCCAACGAGACGGTGACAGTGCGTCTGGGCACGAACGAAAGCAGGACAAAGGCGACCGCGTCAGGGACCTGGCGAGTCACGCTTCCGGCCATGGCAGCCGGCGGACCGCATACGCTCGCGGTGTCGGGATCGAGCGCCGTGCGGCTGGACGACATCCTCATCGGCGATGTCTGGCTGTGCTCGGGCCAGTCCAACATGGAACAGGGGATCGCAATCTGCGACAATGCCGAGCGCGAGATTGCCGCAGCCTCGCATCCGAACATCCGCCTGCTGATGGTTCCGAACCGGTTCACCCCGGTGCCGCAAGACGACATCGAAGCCGCCTGGAAGGTCTGCAGCCCTGCCGCCATCGCTGAAGGCGGCTGGGGCGGGTTCTCCGCTGCCGCCTATTACTTCGGGCGTGAGCTGCAGCAGCGTCTCAACGTGCCGATCGGGCTGGTGGATGCCAGTTGGGGCGGAACCGTCATTCAGACATGGACCCCACCGGAAGGTTACGCCCAGGTTCCGGCCCTGAAGGACGAGTACCGCCGCGTTCTGCTCGGCAGTCCGGCCAGCGACGAACACAGGGTCGGGATGGCGCGTTTCCTTGAGACGGTTGAACGGTGGATCGCGGCGACCGCCGAAGCGCTGAAAGAACGGAAGCCATCGGCCCCAATGCCGACCATGCCGGCGGAGCTGCTCCCGCCGTCCGACGTGCAGCATGCGACGGCGCTGTACAACGGCATGATCCATCCTCTGGCGCCCATCGGCCTCCGCGGAGCCATCTGGTATCAGGGCGAGTCCAATCGCAGCGAGGGCCGACTGTACACCGAGCGGATGAAGGCGCTGATCGGCGGATGGCGCAAGGTGTTCGACAACCCCGAACTCCCGTTCTACTATGTGCAGATCGCGCCATTCAACTACGGCGGCAACCCGTCGGTCACCCCCGAGTTCTGGGAGGCCCAGACTGCGGCGGAGGCTATCCCCAATACCGGCATGGCCGTCATCAACGACATCGGCAACCTTGCCGACATCCATCCGAAGAACAAGCAGGACCTGGGCAAGCGGCTCGCGCTGCTGGCATTGGCGGGCACATACGGCCAGAAGGTCGTGGCCCGCGGCCCGACGTTCAAGTCCATGAAGATCGAGGGCGAGCGCATACGCGTCACCTTCGACAATGTCGGCGGCGGATTGACGAGCAGGGACGGCAAGCCCCTCGACTGGTTCGAGATCATTGACGCCGACGAAGGCGGTTTCGTCAAGGCAACCGCGGAGATAGACGGTCCATCGGTCCTGCTCTCGGCGCCCGGAGTGAAGAAGCCTGTCGCGGTGCGGTTCGCATGGCACATGCTCGCCGAGCCGAACCTGCGCAACCGAGAGGGACTGCAGGCCAACTCGTTTCGCGCGGGCGATGTACCCAAACGCGACCTCCTGACCCTCAACGTGCCCGAGGCGAAGGACTACCGGCTCGTGTACGATCTCGATCTCGGCAAGCTCGGCCCGCAGGTGCGCTACGACGTTGACCGGCACGCCGACATCCGGGGCCCCTTCGATCGGATCGCTTACATGCTGGAGCTCACCCTCCCATCGGGCGAAACGCAATACGCCTACGTCTCGATGGACGCCTTCACGGCAGATGCCTCCAAGATCGGCCTTCCGGCGCTTTCGTCCGGCGCCGTGTTCCGGCAGAACGTGACGAATATGAACGTGATCTCCAATGTGGCAGGGGTCGTTCCCGGCATGGGGCTCAAGGGCGGCAACATCGAGTTCTGGCCTAACAACTACGGCCCGCCCAACTCGAACAGTGTGCCGAACGCCTCGGGCGAGAAGTGGGACTTCGGCGATGAGCCCGGCGAACCGAGGGACGGCTACGGCTGCATGCAGGTCCACAACCACGAGGCGCGCCAGACGATCTTCGCCATCAACAACTGGAAGGCAGCGGGCAGCGCCGATATCGGGATCGGCAACCGGCCCACCGACAACCCGGATTGGACCTTCGCCGCAAATGCGGGCACCTACATCGCGAAACGACTGCGTGTCCTGGTCCGCATGAAGTGACCGAGACGACCCACTATAGCCGGGCGCGCCTTCGCACACGGGCGCAGGGGAGCAAGCCATGCCGAAGACGGTGATCATCGGGGCCGGGAGCGGGTTCGGCGCACGCCTGAGCATTGACATCCTGGCCCATCCGGAACTGCGCGAGGGCGTCATCGGACTCGTTGACATTGACAGGGAGAGCCTCGACCTGTCGGCGGAGTACGTTCGCAAAGTCGTCTCGCTCCACGGGTGCAATGTCCGTGTCGAAGCCTCAACGGACAGGACCCAACTGCTGGAAGGCGCCGATTTCGTGGTGGTCGCTATAGCCGTCGGCGGACCCGCCTACAGCGGCGCGCCCTACTACCACGAGATCGCCATCCCGAAGCGCTACGGAGTGAGTCAGCAGATCGGCGACACGATCGGGCCCGGCGGCCTCTTCCGGGGTTGGCGGACGGCTCCGGAGATGTGCGCGATCCTCAGGGACATGGAGCGCCTGTGTCCCAACGCCCTGATGCTGAACTACACGAACCCCATGGCGATGCTCTGCTGGATCATGAACGTGGCTTCGCCGGTGCGGAAGGTGGGCCTCTGCCACAGCGTCCAGGGAACGTTCGGCCAGCTTGCGAGCTACATCGGCAAGCCTCCCGCGGAGATGACCCATTGGGTGGCCGGCATCAACCACATGTCGTGGTTCCTCGAGCTCACGTGGCGGGGCGCCGACGCCTATCCGCTCTTGCGCGAGGCCATGGCTAACCCGGACATCCATGCCAAGGACACCGTCCGGTTCGAGATCATGCGGCACTTCGACTGCTTCGTGACCGAGTCGACTCCGCACATGTCCGAGTACGTCCCTTACTTCCGGAAGAGGCCCGAACTGATCGAACGGTTCGGCCTCCGCCATCGGGATCCCGAACCTGAGGCCAGGAGATCGCAGCGTTGGGCTGAGGACTCGCCGATGCGGAAGCAGTTGGACGGACGCGAACCCATCAGCCTCGTCGGCTCTCACGAGTACGCCTCGTTCATCATCAAGTCCATGTGGACCGATGTGCCCGGGCGCATCAACGGGAATGTCGCCAACGACGGCTGCATCGCCAACTTGCCGCAGGGATGCTGCGTCGAGGTGCCGTGCCTCGTTGACCGAACCGGCATACGGCCCTGCACGGTGGGCGCTCTGCCCTCGCAGCTCGCCGCGCTCAACGTGTCGAACATCGTCTCCCAGGGCATGGCGGTCGAGGCCTTTCTGGAGCAGGATCGTCGCAAGGCGCTGCAGGCAATCCAACTTGATCCGTTGACGGCTGCGGTTTGCTCGCTCGACGAGATCGAGGCCATGTTCGGGGAGATGGCAACGGCCGAGGGCGATCTTATTCCCTGGCTTCGGTAATGTCCCCGCCGGCGCTTGCATAACAATCCGGTTTCTGCTATATTGATAGCCGAGAGGCTAATGTAATGCAGACCGGAGTGCTGGAACTGCATCTGCAGGACGGCGGGGCGACCTTTCGAGCGCTCTCTTCGGAGACGCGCATCCGCATCATCGAGCTGCTCGGGGCGGGCGATCTCAACATCAACGAGATCGGAGCCGCGCTCGGGCTCGCCCAACCGACGGTTACCAAGCACGTACAGGTGCTCGATCAGGTCGGCCTCGTGGTCTGCGAGTACATGCCCGGCGCCCAGGGCATGCAGAAGCGATGCCGCCTTGCCGCCGAGCGGCTGGTGGTGTCACTGGCCCCGTTGCGTGAGCCCGACGACTGCATCGAAGAGGTGTCCATGCCGGTCGGGCTATATACATACGCTATGCCGAAACCGACGTGCGGCCTGGTCAACGCCGAGCGCGTCATCGGCTTCCTCGACGAACCGCAATCGTTCTACGATCCCGAGCGCGCATCGGCTCGTCTTCTCTGGATGGCGGATGGCTTCGCCGAATACACGTTTCCCAACACCCTGCCTTCGTCCATGCGCGTGGTGCGGCTCGAGTTTGCCGCCGAGGTTTGCTCCGAGTGCCCCGACTACAAGCACGACTACCCGTCGGACATAACGGTGTGGATCAACGGTGTTGAGATCGGCACGTGGACGTCGCCCGGAGATTTCGGCGGCAAGCGGGGACGCCTCAACCCGGCGTGGTGGTCCGACCACATGACCCAGTATGGAATGATGAAGGTCTGGTCGGTGGACCAGGGGGGATCGTATGTTGATGGGCTCGCGGCGTCGGCCAAGACCATCGGCGATCTGAATCTGGAACCCCACGGGCCCATCACCGTTCGCATCGGCATCAAGTCCGACGCTCGGCATGTGGGCGGGTTCAATCTCTTCGGCCGGGGTTTCGGCAACTACGATCAGGATCCCACCATCCGTCTGCACTATGTTCCCAGAAACAACGCACAGCGGCGCCAAGCAGCATTCGACCAACGCGGAGGAGAGGCGCAGCCAGACCAAGGAGGCAACTCATGAAAGCGCTCGATCGCGGTCCCACCGTGCCGACCTGGGCGGTGGCCGCCCTCTTGATCGTCGGGCTTGCAGTGCTCGGTTTCGTCGGCTTCAAGGCGATGACCGGCGGCGGCCCCCGGGACCCCAAGACGTACCCCAAGCAAGCGTATGAGCCGCCGGGATACAGCAGCAGAGGCGGCGGCAGTCCCTATGGCCAGCGCCCTGCGAGCGCCGGAGCGCCGACAAGCGGGGGTAACCCCTACAGCGGCGCATACGGAGGGCGTCCGGGCGGACCGGCGATGCAGGGAGGAATGCCGGGAGGCATGCCGCAGCGCCCCGACGTTGGGGTCCGTGGTTCAAGTGGAGGTATGCAGGGCGGGTACGGCCGATAGGGACGGACCCGCAAATCACACCGAGGCGGGCGCCGATGCCCGCGAAATCAATCCAGCAAGGGAGGGTGAAGTGACACGCAAACAAGGCTTCACGCTGATTGAGCTGTTGGTGGTGATCGCGATCATAGCGATACTGGCTGCGATCCTGTTCCCCGTCTTCGCGCAAGCTCGGGAGAAAGCCCGGGCCATATCCTGCCTGTCCAACACTAAGCAGCTCGGAATGGCCATGCAGATGTTCGCTCAGGATTACGACGAGTATCTGCCGAAAGCCTGGTTCAACGATGAGCCGAGCTGGAACGGCTGCCCCAACGGCGGTCGCTATTGCTGGCCGTGGCGCGACCCCATGTGGGGCTGGGACTATGTGATCCAGGGCTACATCAAGAACAAGCAGATTTACCAGTGCCCGTCGGACTCGGAGAGCTGGGCACGGGGGCTCTGGAACGACACATGGGGCGGGCTCCCGGATGCCCCCGAAGCCGACAACATCCCGGGTTCCTACCGTCTCAACCTCAGCAACTATCCCAACGGTCCATGGAATGCGCTGAAGCTCGCCGCCATTGACCGCGTCGCCGAGGCGATCCTCCTGGCCGAAAGCCGACCGGGCTGGAACGATGCGCAGTGGCATCAGGTCGCCACGTGGGAAGCGGACGAGGGGTACGTCTGCCGCGACTTTACCCACAACGTGGCTTTCGACCGTCACAGCAAGGTCGCAGACCGCAACGACGTGGCCATCAACGCCGCCGGAGGCTCCAACTACGTGTTCATGGACGGCCACGCCAAGTACATGACCTGGGGCGCAACGTGGGCACGCCTGGGCCCCGACGTCAACAAGGGAGGCCACATGGTCACACCCACCATGTGGAGGCTCGATTTCAGCGGCTGGGACGATCGCTGCAACTATCAGGCCCCGTAGCTCCGGCCTGACGCTCGCCGGGGCTCGTATGGGTCCCGGCGAGGCGGTTGGCATGGCGGCATGGGACGGATGGGACCAATGGGACGGATGATGCTCGGTGCGGTGGCCAGCTTCCTTGGTGTGGGGGCTCTGCTTGCCGCGCCGGCGCATGATCAGCCCCGATCGGCCACCTACACTAACCCCGTGTGGGGAGCCGACTTCCCCGACCCGCATATCATTCGCTGGAAGGGCAAGTACTACGCCTACGCGACTCACTCGGGGCCGGGCGGCTTCCAGGTTATGGAGTCCCGCGATCTCGTGAGCTGGACCCACAAGGGCGGATGCTTCGAGCCCCCGTGGTCCAAAGAGCATCTCTGGGCACCTGAAGTGGCCATCCACCGCGGCAAGCTGTACCTGACCTACTCGGCCTTGAACCCGCAAACGCGCAAGCACGACATCGGCATTGCGGTAAGCGCCAATCCGCTGGGGCCGTTCCACCACAAGGCCATACTCGTTCGTGCAGACGCCAACCGCGTCGGCGTCATTGACACGACGGTCTTCTTCGATCGGGACCGCAAACCGTATCTGCTCTACTCCGAAGAGGATCCGCGCCGCATCGTCATCCGCAGCATGGCTGACGATCTGTTGAGCGTGCGCGATGATCGGACCGTCCTTGTGCAGCCCGACCAGCCCCGCGAAAGGGGCGTCACCGAGGCTCCGACGCTGATCTACCGCAACGGCGTGTACCATCTCTTCTTCTCCGTCGGCTGGTTCCAGTCCAACAAGGCCGATGCGTGCTATGCCGTTGCCCACGCGGCCTCGCGCCGCCTGCGCGGGCCCTACGTCAAGTCGCAGGCGCTGGTCCTTCAGACGGTGCCCGGCAAGGTCTATGGGCCGGGGCATCAGTGCATCATCACGACCCCCAGCGGCCAGACGTGGATCGCCTACCACGCATGGGACGACCGCAACGAGCCCCGATACGGCTCCAATCCGGTCGGACGAACGTTGCGCATAGACCGCTTGCTCTGGCGCGGCGACAGGCCCTATGTGAACGGTCCCAGCACGTCCCCTCAGCCCCGGCCCCGATGACGTTGCGCCTTTTCCGGCTCGGCTGGAGCCTCGCCCTCCCGGTCGCCGTGCTGGGGTTCTTGAGCGGCGGGTGTTTCCGCAAAGCGCCCGACACCATCGCCGAGCCCGGCGTGCTCAGGTTCTGGAACGGGTTCACCGGGCCCGACGGCGCAACGATGGAGCGCATGGTCAAGCGCTTCGAGAAGGACAGCGGCCTTCGGGTCAAGATGCAGATCATACCGTGGGCCACGTACTACGACAAGCTCACGCTCTCGCTCGCCTATGGCGGAGCGCCCGATGTGTTCATCTGCCATGCCAACCGCCTGGCCGAGTTCGCGCGCTACAACGTGATGCGGCCCATTGACGACCTCATCGAAGGGGATGCCGCACTCGATCTGGACGACATGCTGCCCAACGTGCTCGCCGCCGCGCAGTATGAGGGCCGGCAGTTCGGCATTCCCCTCGATTGCCATCCGCAGGGCCTCTACTACAACGAGCGGCTGTTCAGAGAGGCCGGCATTGTGGACACGAACGGCAAGGCCAGGCCGCCCGCAACACTCGAGGAGTTTCTTGAGGCAGCCCGGCGACTGACGAAGGACACCGACGGCGATGGCCGACCCGATCGCTGGGGCTTCGCCTTCACGTGGCTGAGGACCAACTGGATCACGTTCATCAGCCAGTTCGGGGGATCCATCCTCAACGCCGATCTCACCCGGTCCGCCATCAACCAGCGGGCCAACGTCGAGGCCACACAGCTCATGGCCGACATGATCACGCGCTGCCGAATCGCCCCCAAGCCCGAGGGTTTCGATTCGTGGATGGGATTCCGGCAGGGGCGCGTGGCCATGGCCATCGAAGGCATCTACATGCTGTCGAGCCTCGAAGAGCAGAAGGGACTCGAATATGGGGGAGCGCCCGTGCCGCGCTTCGGGCGTCGCATGGCGGCCTGGGGCGGATCCCATGTCATGTGCATGCCGAGGAAGCTGCCTGACGATCGGGTAAAGCTCGCATGGCGGTTCATGCGGTATCTCTCGGACCACAGCCTCGACTGGGCAGAGGGCGGCCAGATACCCATCCGAAAGTCGCTGCTCAAGCACCCGCGGTTTCTGGCCATGCGCGTGCAGCGTGCGTTCGCGCGCGAGCTGCCCTACGTGGTCTTCGAGCCGGCTTCCCACAAGTCCACCGAGATCATGCCCTTCTACGATGCGGCCATCGAGTCGTCGCTGCTGGGCCTGCAGACGCCCCAGGAGGCCCTCAATGAGGCCCATCGGCGCATCGGGCAGGTGATGGCAAGGCCATGATCCAGCGCACCGAGGAGCGGATGACCGCCTACGCGTTCATCGCGCCATACATCGTGCTGTTCATCGCATTTCTGGCGGTGCCGGTTGCGTACGGTCTCTACATCAGCCTGCACGACTGGCACGTTCTGGGTCAGAACCGGCCCTTCATCGGCTTCGCCAACTATGCAGCCCTGCTGAAGGACGATCTCTTCCACCGGGCTCTGCTCAACACGGCCTACTTCGCACTGCTGACGGTATTGCCGGGCAACGCCGTGTCGCTGCTGCTCGCGCTCGGTCTCAATGCGCGCGTGCGCGGCGAGACGCTGTTCAAGACGCTCTACTACCTTCCCGTGGTGCTTTCGGTCGCCGTGACGGCCATCATCTGGCGCTGGCTCTACAGCACCGAGTTCGGCATCATCAACCATTACCTGTCGCTTCTCGGCGGTCCGCGCCCGGCGTGGCTCAACAGTCCGGCGCTGGCGATGCCGTCGCTGGCCGTGATGAGCATCTGGTGGGGAGCGGGCGGCAATATGCTGATCTACCTCGCCGGCTTGCGCGGCATCCCCGACGAGTACTACGAGGCGGCGCGCATGGACGGTGCGGGAGTGTGGGCGCGGTTCCGGCATGTGACCATACCGCTGCTGAGGCCGACCCTGCTATTCTGCCTGGTCATGTCGCTGATCGGGTCGTCGCAGGTGTTCGGCCAGAGCTACATCCTGACCGGAGGAGGACCGCATTACAGTACGTTGACCGTCGTGCTGTACATGTATCAGACCGGCTTCAGCCTCTACCGGATGGGCTACGCGTGCGCCGTCGCCTATGTGCTCTTCGCGCTCGTGCTTGGCCTGACGTTCGTCCAGTATCGGCTGGTGGCCGGACGGCGCGAGGATATGGCCGCATGAAAGCGGGTCGTTTCCTACTCCATCTCGCCCTGGGTGCCGCAGGGATCGTGTTCCTTGCACCGGTGGCATGGATGCTGGTCATGTCCTTTCTGCCGGAAAGCGAGATATTCCAGCCGGTGCCCCACTGGTGGCCGCAACACCCAACGTGGAGCAACTACATCGAGCTATGGAAGCGGGCCGAGGAGGCGCCCGTGCCGCGCTGGTTCTTCAATAGCGCACTGGTCGCCGCTGCCGGAACCAGCTCCTACCTGCTCTTGAGCAGCATGGCGGCCTATGCCTTCGCGCGCCTCAACTTTCCGGGGCGCGATCTGCTCTTCTTCGCGGTGCTGGCGACACTGGTGATCCCCGGCCAGGTCACCATCATCCCGGTCTTCCTGATCCTGCAGAAGCTCGGCTGGTTCAACACCTACTATGCGCTTATCGTACCGGGCCTGTCGGGAGCGTTCGGGGTGTTCCTGCTGCGTCAGTTCTTCCTGACCATTCCGCGGGAACTTGAAGAAGCCGCCGTTATGGACGGCTGCGGCCGCGCCGCCATCTATCGGCGGATTATCCTGCCCATCGGCAAGCCGGCCATCGCGACGCTGGGCATCTTCTCGTTTCTCGGAGCATGGAACGACTTCATGCTGCCCCTGATCGCCGTGAACGAAAACGAGATGCGCACGCTGCCCGTCGGGCTCATGATCTTCCTTGGGCGCTACACCATGCAGTACGGGCTGGTCATGGCGGCCGCAGTCGTGGCCACGATCCCCGTCATCGCGATGTTCCTGATGTTCCAGCGGCACATCGTGCGCGGCGTCGTGCTCACCGGGCTGAAGGGCTGATCACGCTGCGGGCAGAGCGCATGGGCGCCGGCTTCACCGAACGGCGGCCCCCCATCCGATTGCATTGACACCTCGGCGACCGTCCGGTATGATGAACCCTATGGACCGCAATCGCATTCTGCGACGAATGCTGGTGGCGGCGATGGCGCTCTGTGCGGTGGCGCTGAGCGTGGCCCAACCACGCGGCGGCGAGCGCTCCTTCGTGCTCATGCGCATGGATGGACCGATCATGCCGCCGACGAAGGACTGCTTCCGGCGGGCGCTGGACCGCGCAGTTCGAGATCGCGCCGAGCTGCTGCTGATCGAGATGAACACCCCGGGCGGACACGGCGAAACGATGCGCGACATCGCCCAGGACATCCTCAATGCGCGCGTCCCGGTTGTGGTGTATGTCACGCCATCGGGCGCAAGGGCGGCGAGCGCAGGCGCTGTGATCGGCCTCACCGCCCACGTACTGGCCATGGCGCCGTCAACCAATATCGGAGCCGCCCATCCCGTCATGGGCACCGGGGGCGACATCCCGAAGGATATGCGCGACAAAGTCGTCAACGACATGTCGGCGTTTCTGAGAACGGTTGCGGCGCGTCGCGGCAAGAGCGCCGACTGGGCCGAGAGCATCGTGCGCCGGAGCGTGGCGAGCACCGAGGCCGAAGCGCTCAAAGCTGGAGTGGCGGATCTGATCGCGGACGACCGGAAGGAGCTGTTCGCAAAGCTCGACGGACGCGAGGTGAAGCTCGGCGACGGCTCGAAGCGGATGATGCGCACCATGGGGCTGCGCGCTCAGGAAGTGGAGCACTCGTGGGTCGAGCGCCTGCTGCTGCTGCTCTTCGACGGCAACGTGACCCTCATCCTCGGGGCGATCGCCTTCTACGGCATCATTGCCGAAGTTCAGAGTCCGGGCGCGATCTTCCCGGGCGTCATCGGCAGCATAGCCCTCGTGCTCTCGCTCTACTCCATGTCGGTGTTGTCGGTGAATGCCGCCGGCGTCGCATTGCTCCTGCTCGCAGGGGTCCTCTTGGTCGTGGACATCTACGCGCCCACGCATGGCATCCTGACTGCCGGAGGCATCACCGCCTTCATCTTCGGGGCGCTCATGCTGTTCCGGGATTCGAGCACAGGCGCGCAGGTTTCGCTGGTTGTGGTGTTGACGCTGGCGCTCGCGACGGCGGCGTTCTTCGTATTCGTGATCAGCAGCGTTATCCGTTCTCGGCGCATGCCCCCGGGAACAGGGCCGGAGTCCCTCTTGGGAGCTCACGGCAGAGCGCGAACGGCTCTCGATCCCGGCGGCAACGTGTTCGTGGACGGGGCCATCTGGCAGGCGCTGAACGTCGGCGACGACCCGGTTGCGGCAGGCGACGATGTTATCGTCCAGGGACGCAATGGGCTGGTGCTTCAGGTCGTGCGTGCCGAGGCTGCGGACCCCGAACCGGTGTACCGGTCTCGGCGACCTGCGCAAGAGGAGGGGGCGTAAAGCAATGGGGGAGATCATCCTCTGGATCATCCAGCAGATAGGCTACGCGGGGCTCGTCATCGTCATTCTGGCCATCGTCATCCTGCCTGCTGCCGTTCGCATCCTGCCCGCATGGGAGCGCGCAATCGTGCTGAGGCTCGGCAAGTTCAACCGCGTGACGGGTCCGGGACCGATCATTCTGATCCCGTATGTTGATCGGGCCATCCGGGTGGATACGCGCATCCTCACGATGGACGTGCCGCGACAGGAGATGATGACCCGCGACAACGTGCCTGTTACCGTTGATGCCATCGTGCTGTTCAAGGTCGTGGAGCCCCAGTTCGCGGTCCTCAACATCGAGAACTTCATCCGCACGACCTCGCTCATCGCCCAGACCACTCTGCGGAGCACCATAGGCCAGATCGAGCTTGACGAGCTGCTGGCTCAGCGCGACCAGGTCAACCAGCGCCTCCAGACGGTCATTGACGAGCAGACCGAGCCGTTCGGCGTGAAGGTCACCGCCGTCGAGGTTCGCGACGTTTCGCTTCCCGACACGATGAAGCGCGCCATGGCGGCCCAGGCCGAGAGCGAGCGCGAGCGCCGAGCCAAGGTCATCAACGCCCTGGGCGAGTTCGAAGCCGCCGAGAAACTCACGCAAGCCGCCGCCTTGATTGGACGCGAACCCGCTGCGCTTCAACTGCGGTTCCTCCAGAGCGTTCGCGAGATCGCCTCAGAACGCTCCACGATGACCATCCTCCCCGTTCCGCTCGACATCGTGACCCCCTTCGTCGAGATGGCGCGCCGCAAACTCGAAAACCAGAGCAACCCCGTCGCAGCCCCCGCCTCACCCACCTCCTCCGTGGCATCCGACGCCACGCCCGCCCCTGCCGCTGCGGCCAACACTACCCCCGCCCCCTCCGGCGGGCGGGGGCAAGGGGGAGGGGGGACTTAGGTCGAGTGCCTTCCGTGCGATGCTCGTCCTGCGGCACTGAAAACGAAGAAGAAGCAGCGTTCTGCGCCAACTGCGCAGCGCCGTTGACAGCCTACGCAGGCAATGCGATCGCCGATGCGGACCCGGCTCGGACCGCGCAGCGGCTGGCGGAACTCCGGGTAAGGCCATCGGCGGTAGGCGTCGTCGCAACCCTGGACGGCGTGCTGGCCGTTGTGCCGGTCATGGTCGCCCTTCGAGCCATGGCGACACGGCCTCAGCTCTCGGAAGACGCCACCAACTACATCGGTCACGCATTCGGCGGCCTGTCGGCCATCGTGACTGGCGCCGTGATGCTTCCACTGGCCGGAGCGCTCATGGGCCTGGCATGGGGAACGATCACCCAGCGTTCCTGGGCATGGTACGGCAACACGGCCTTGATCGGTCTGCTCGCTCTCAGGACTGTCGGCCTGATCACCCACAACCCGATCGTGGCGCTGCCGACACTCATCGCTATGGCATGGCTCGGGTTCGGCTGGATTCAGAGGCCGGTTCGACGCTGGTATGGCCTCGACGCAACGGGTGTCTGACGCCAACGGGTGTCTGACGCCAACGGGACGCAAGGAACGGACCACGATGACGCTCGCCATAGTCACCGCGTTCCATGAGTTGCCGCCCAGAGCGGACACCGGCATGCGGGAGCGCGAGGCTCCGGGATGTCGCGGCTCCGGGAGGGCGCGGCTCCGGGATGTCGCGGCTCCGCGGGAGGGCGAGGCTCCGCGGGAGGG
>DYKI01000054.1 GCA_020722705.1 Chthonomonas calidirosea
GTTGACGGCACAGGAGTGCTGCCGTCGAGCATACGCAGGTCCCACGGTTCGGCGCTGACGGATGCTGCGCTTAGCGCGATCAGTGCGCAGATGGCCGTCAACGTTCGGGCAAGGTGTTGGCCCATCTTCATGTCTCTTCGGTACCTGCCTTTCTCAGTCCCAGTGTCTCATAGTACCGCATTCCCGGGCGGATGGAGCAGCCCTGACCGCCCGGGAGATGCCTGGTCGTTACGGCACGAAGACCAGCAACATCGGCGAGTTCGAATAGGTAGCCGGAGGCGATGCGCTGTTTTGGTACGTGCACGTGAACTTCGTCGCGTAGTTGGCCGGGTTCGGCGTCGGCAAGTTCCAGCGCACGGTGAAGTCCGCGAATGTGCCCGGCGGGATGGTGGTGGGTGTGGCGCTCATCAGCATGTCGAACGTTACGCCCTTGTTGGCCCACCAACCGGAGAACGATACTCCGAGGGCGATTCCCGCGCCCGCGTTGGTCACACGATACGTGACGAGCTGCTGATTGCCGACCAGCGACCTGCCCACAACGCGATACCGGAGGACCGGCGTGGACGGAGGCAGCGTGGTGAACGTGGCATCGCTGGTGGTGCCCACGATGCCGCCGGTGCTGGTGGCCGTGATCATGTAGTGGTAGGTCTTGGTCGGCTGAAGACCCGTCAGCACGATCGTGTGATGCGTGAGGAAGGTCGGTGTGAGCGGCGTGGTCGAACCGTAGGCGGCGGTCAGGCCATAGTCCACCTTGGCTTTGGTGCCCTGGGGAGCTCCGCCGGCGTTGACGGTATCGAAGCTGATCTTCGCCGAGACCTCAGTGATGTCATGCACCGACACGTTGATGATCTGCACTGCGCTGGGAGTGACATCCGAGTTCGGCTTCAGGTTGATCGTCTTGTAGATCGTCGCCGTGTCGGGAACGCCGGCTCCAACGATATTGGACTTGACCCGAAGGCCGACGATCATGCCGGTCAGGCTGTAGCTGGAGATGGCCGCAGGATCGAACTGGAAGGTGTAGATTTGCTCCCCGTCCTTCGAGCCTGGGTTCAGGTTGGGATCTCCCGAGGATGTTCCCTGGTCGAACAGAGCGGGAACCTCGGACAGGCCGGTGTTGTAGGGCAGCACGTTCTCGGGCCACTCCCACCAGAACTGGCTGATGCCGTTGGCGTTCTTCGGGGCAAGCACCGACGACGGATCGGGGTTGTAGGAGTTGGTGCCGATGAACTTGATCTGGACAGTGCCGTCAGGCAGGACGCCGACGGTGTCGCCGTCCTGGTTGGACGCGCCCATGGCCTGGAAGCTCATCACCGCGACCGGCGGGTAGGGCGCCGGAATGACGTGGATGAGCACGGTCGTGGACGACTGCTGGCCGATGTCGTCCCAGACGGTGAGCGTCACAACACGATCAACCGGTGTGTCGCCGGGTCCGAGCGTGAAGTGGTGGACCGCCTGGTTGCCGGCAGGATAGACGCCCGGAGCCGACGGGACGTAGCCGCCGAGCGCGCCGGGGAACGGCAGGTCGTATTCGGTGTCGGCTGTTCCGTCACCCCAGTTCCAGCGCACGCGCTTGACGTAGCGCGACGGGTCGAGGTGATAGGAGCCGAACCGGAAGTCCGGAGCGAGCCCGTTTCCGCCCGGATCGAACACGGCGTACCAGTCGGAGCCGCCGACCCGGTCAGGAACGTAGGTCTCGCCCGCCGATGCGCTGGGCCGCGATATGACGGCCACCGGCGGAGGCGTGAACACGGTGGACTGAAGAACGGCAAGGTCCCACGCCGTGATCAGGTTCTTGTTGGCTTCGGCGTCCACCTGATGGCGGTTCCATTCACCCAGGACCAGTGGCGCATAGGCACCGCTTCTGGTGCCGTTGGGCTCATAGCGGCCGTCGTTTGCCGAGCCATAGTAGCGTGAGGTCAGAGAGGTATTCCCTGCCCACGCCTGATGGCCGAGATCGGTCGGAGTTGCTCCCGGAGCAGGCGCTCCGCCGACGATGAAGTCGAGGAGCACGCTGTGCCAGTCGAAGGGAGCCAGAGGCACCCCATCGAGGTCGTTCCCGGCGGTCCCAAGAGGATCGGTCAGTGTGCCGATGCCGTAGGCGTTGAGCCCCTTGAACATGTTGTACATGCCGTAGGCGCACCGCGCGCTTGAGTAGCCGCTCGACCCCCAGTGATGCTTCATGATCCAGTCGGGGGCAAAGAAGAACCGGTAGAGGAAGCTGAGCGCTCCGAGCACTCGCGCGTCCGACGGCGCTGCACCGATCAGCTTCATGCCCACCAGGCCGCCGCCGGTCTTCGCAACGTTTTCGTACTGATAGCCTGCCTGCTGGTAATCCTGACCGCCGTAACGACGGAAGTTTCGATTCGCCCCGAGCCGGTAGTCCGTCCTTGTGTACACCGTCGTGCTGTCGGTGTCCATAATGCGTGTTAGCCAGCCGCCTAACGCCGACTTGACGATTGGGTCCACAACGATCTGCGGCCAAGACGGCCCCGGGTGGGGTGTGTTAAGATGGGCCAGTTCAGCCGCTTCAAGACCGATGCAGGCCCACGCCACGGCCGACCCGTCGGAATCGGTCATCGCGTAGCTGTATCGCCAGCCGCCCTCGTACCAACTGGCATTGCCCTGCATGTACTGGAAGCCGTCCACAAAGTCGCCGATCAGGTCGTAGTAGCTGGCGTAGTCGGAGCGGTTCGGGACCGGGGCTTCGGTGTTCCCTGCCTGACAGATGGCCTGCAGGTGCATGCCGCCCTCATACACGGGACGGCTGCCATAGGAACGCAGGCCCTTGCCGTTGGGCACCCCACCTGGTCCGTGGGTGTCCGGGTTGAACGTGCCGAACGTGGAATAGGTCTTGGTCGCCACGGACCCGGAAATGAGGTAGTTCGCATCCGTCAGGGCGTTGATGCACCGGTAGAGGTCCTCAACATAGGCGTCCTTGCTCGGATCGTTGCTCAGATTCTTGCCGCCCGGGATCGAGCGGCCTGTGTTGGCAAGACAGACAGCGTACATGGACGTCGTGGAAACCCAGTATCCGCTGCTGCCCCCGGCGCTGTATATCCACCCTTCATCGGCGCCGGGATGGCCGGACCGGATCACGTTGTCCGCTCTGCCCATCTGGGTATGCAAATACCAGAGCGCCTCATCGCTGGATCGGGCAACTCGGTGCGCCTGAATGGAAGGATTGCCCACGATCATGTGGTAGTAGGCGGTTGCGGTCGCCCCGAGGCTGTCCGTCACCCTGCAGGTCGCCGTGATGGGCGTGCCCTGCGGAAGGCTGTAGGTCTTGGACTTGGCGGCGCCGTTCCAGACGTCGGTAACGCCGGTGGTTGTCAGAACCGGATCGCCGTTGCCAGGATCCCACTCCACGGTGTACGGTCCCGTGCCGCCCTTGATGACGGCTTTCAGTCGCGTCTCGATGCCCTCGAAGATGACATGTCGGCTCTGGAGGCTGGGCGGGTTGCTGGCGAACGTTGCGTCTGCCACCCAGGGAACCGGAACAACCGTCAGGGGCCCTGGTCCAAGGGGCCGCAGCCGCGGGCCCTGCTCCTGACCGGGTCCTGCCTGGCCGGGACCGGGCTGCTGCTCCTCAACCAGGTTCTCGGAGATGAGCTTGATCTCGTCAAGCGCCTGCAGCCGGTAGTTGCCGGCGGGGAGCTTGATGGTGGTGACGCCCTTGTTGCCGATGACGCCGGACCAGGCGACCTTGCCCAGATGGTCTATCAGCTTAACGGGTGTCTGGTACGCATAGCCTATTACGGCAATGCCGCCGTGCGTGTAGATGGGGCGCTCGTGGACCGGCGCCCGAGGTCGAATCGTTTTCTGGGCCAGGGCGCCCGTCGCGAGCACGGCGACAATCGCGGCGGTGATGCCCAACGATCTGGACATATTGCTCATACTCGGTCTCCTCTTCGTTGGTGCGGGCACGGCGTCGTCGCCGATCCGCAACGGGAGTGGTCGGCTACTTTGCGGGACGCCCGTCCTTGGCAAGCGAAGCGACCCGCTGCAGCGCGACCTGCAGAACTCTGTTGAAGACAGCCTCCGAAAGCCAGGGGCGGCTGCCGGAGGACGGAGCAGGACCGAAGGCTTTCATGTCGGCAGAGGAAGTGATGGCCAGCACGTAGGAGCCGAAGCGCACGCGCACGCGACGCGTGAACGCCGTAGGTTCGCCACGCTCATTGACCACGGTTTCGGCCACATCGCGGGCCTCATCGCCGGCCTTCAGTTGGCGTGTCGTTCGCCGGGCGAACTTGCCCGGCTTCTCGAAGGTTGTGGCCCCTCGGAATGCCTGCCGAGCTTCCTTGAGGGTCGGGTACTTCCAGACCTGGTACAGGACGAACGCCCCGGTGTTCAGCCAGCGCGTGTCGCCGATGCTGACGGTGCCCCTCTGGCCGACGATCGCCCCGCCGAAGCGCGCCTTGGGCCGGTCGTACTTGTCCGATCCGTCATAGACCCATCGGTCATCGGGGGTGAAGAGGTGGGGATCGAGGAGGAGTCGCGCAGCCTCGCGTTTCTCGGCCGCTTCAGCCTTGACCGCGGCGGCCTGCGCCTTGGCTGCGACCGGTGCGGATTGGCCGTATACGGGTTGACCAAGCGACACGATTGCGCAGACGATCAGCGCTGCACTGAGTACGCGGTTTGACAAGTCGGCCCCTTTTCTGTGTGATCGGGCCGCCGCCTCCATCGCGGGCGCACCCTGTACCTAACCTGTACCCGTTGGGCAAGAACGACACGGCCGCCATGCATCAAGCGCGTGACGGACGCGACACAGTTTCCATTGTAAGACCGATTCCGGTAAAAGTCAAGGAGTTCGTCTGACAAAAGCGCCCAACTGGAGTCTGTGCGAACGGGCACGCCAACGGCAACCGTCGCGATCGGGTCCGGCAAGTCCGGTCGGCGCACCTCGATTCGAGGGCACATCGTGTTGCGGCAGGCGTCAACGCGGTGATCTGCGGGCTCGCACCCTCACGTTCTCGGTTAAGGTCTCCTTACCCGCCAGTGCCACGCGTTCGCCTTCTTTGAGACCCGATCGAATCTCCGTCTCCTGGGTGCCCGCGCAGCCGGTCACGACTGCTCTGCGATGCGCACGTTCTCCCTCAACGACCCAGACCGCGCTGTCATGGTCGGAAACCGCGACGGCATCGCTTGGCACCAGGAGCGCATCGGTGGCCATGACCGCCTTTCCGCTCACGTGAACCTCCATGCCGGGCTTGAGCATCGCCCGCTCAGGAGCGGCCAGGCCATCGAGCGATACGCGCACGCGCACGATCCGCGCGCCCGTTCGCACCTCGGTTTGCGGAACGGCCTCGCCGGCGATGCGCTCGACCCGGCCGCGGAACTCGCGTCCGACGTAGGCCGTGGCCGATACGACCACTTCGTGTCCGGTGCGGACGGGTGCGAGGTCCTGCTCGTCAACCTCGGCAACGACCCATGTGCGGTCATCCTCGACAATGGTGAAGAGGGCTGCACCGGGACTGGCCATGTCTCCCGGATCCACGAAGCGGCGTCCGACGATGCCGCTGAACGGAGCGACGATGCGACGGTCTCCGAGAATCGCTGCGGCTTGCTGGGCGGCGGCGCGGCTCTGCTCGGCCCGGTTCCGGGCGGCTTTAGCGTCATTCTCCGTGGCGGCCACGCGCATACGGGCGGCAACCGCTTCGGCGACCGCCGCCTCTGCAGCTCGGCGCGCGCTCGTCGCCTCCGCGGCCTGTTGCTCCTCGATGCCGATGGCCTTCATGTCGGCTTCCGCTGCCCGGAGCTGAGCTTTGGCCGCGGCTGCCTTGGCGCGTGCCGCCTCGATCTGATCGCGTCGAGCGCCCCTGCGCAGGAGAGAGGCAGCCTGCTGCGCCGAGCGGAGCGTCGCGGCGGAGCGAGCATGGGCCTCGCGGGCGGCATCGGCATCGCGCTTCGATGCCGCACCCGCTGCCTCGAGCTCCTCGAGGCGCGCCAGCTCCGCTTCCGACCTTCGGAGAGCCGCCTGTGCGGCCTGAACCTCTGCGTCGGCTCGGGCAATCTCCTCGGATCGGGCCGGCGCCTCAAGGTCACGCAGTCCGGCTTCAGCGGCGAGAGCCTCGGCCCTCGCAGCCTCAACGGAAGCGGCCCGGGCCTCACGTGCGCGCGCCAGCGACGCTCGGGCCTGTGCCTCGCGGGCGCGGGCTGCGGCAAGTTCGGCCAGGGCACGATGCTCACGCGCGTCCTGGGCAGACCGAGCCTCTTCGAGCAAGGCGGCGCCGGCAGACTGCTGAGCCTCTGCCATCAGCGCCCCGGCGCGTGCCGCTCGGACCGCCGCGGTTTCGGAGGCCTGCTCGAGGATCGCCAGCGGTTGTCCGGCGACGACGCGATCGCCCTCGCGGACGAGCACCCGCTTCACCGTGCCGACAGAGGGAGAGGAGACGGACGCCGTGCGGGCCTCGACGTAGCCGACAGCGGACCACTCGACCTCCAGGGGACTGCGCCTGACGTCGGCTGTCTCGACGGTGACGGGTGCATTGCCCGCGTACATGCGCCACACGGCAACGGCCGCCAGAGAGAGGAGGACGATGATCGGCGTAACGAGCCTGCGCGGCTTCATCGCTTGGGTTTGCCGCCTTGCTTCGGCAGAACCGGCGCAATGGACACAGTCTCCGATTTGGCAACGCTCACACTGAGTTTCCCTTCCGCCGCGCGCTCGACCCGCCCCTTCGATCCGACGGTGACAGCATAGTTGCCGCCGGGCTTGAGACCGCCGATGCCGAGCGTCGCTGCTCCGGACGTCCGCAGCGCGATGCCCGATGGCGTCCATCGCTCGACGACGATATCAAGGCGCTCCTCAGAGCTCTCGATGGTGAGCGGGACCTGGCGAACGGTCTTCGCCTTGCCTGTGAATGTCAGAGCCGTTCGGCCTCGGGTCACCGTGCTGCGTCCCGGAGCGAGAACGACAGGTGACTTGACCCTCCAGTCGCCCGATGAGACGGCATCCATGGTCAGGAAGCCGTTCACGTCGCGCACGCTGCGGATGTCCGCGGAGCACTCGGCTCGGGTGACCATACAGTCATGGCTCTGGCCATCTCGATGCGGCGCAGTGAAGACGACTCGGCAGCCGCCCGCCCCGTCGGCCTGAACCTGATAGCCGTCGCCGCCGTGAACCTGATGATCCTGCCAGACGCCGTTCATCCAGAGAAGCGGGACCTTCCAGCCGTGCAGTCCATCAACGATGATGGGCACGTCGCCGTGACCCCCCTCGATGCGGAACGCCGCGACCTCGTCATGGGCGCGCACGTGGGGCGGGTAGTCGGATACCTTGTCGCCCTGCGTCACGGTAAGCCTTACGGCCTTCAGGCCGAACCGGTTTCGCTCGCGCTGCGCTTTGAAGCCCGGCGGTGTCGGTTCGCCGTGCGGCATGAGCATAACGTCGGCTTCGAGCCAATCGCCCGGCTGCAGTTCCAGTTGTTCGGCATCCACCGTCAGCCAGGAGGATGCGTCCCGCGCATCGAACGCCGCCGAGAACGCGGGCCGATCGTACTCCTTGCCGCCGAGCCGGGCACGGAAGCTCCGAACGAGTGTCAGCACGTTGTACTTCTCGCCGGGTCCCTCGCCGGCCATGAACGGCGATTCGGGTGACATGGGCTCGCCGAGGATCGTGAAATCGCCCGACGATGGTACCGTGCGTCGGACCGTCCGACCGTCCGGTCCCGTCCACAGGAGCAGCTCGTTGCGCCGGCGGAAGTGGTTGATGTTGAGCCAGCGGAAGCTGCGCCGAGCGTCCCCCTCGATGACGCAGGGCCTGTCCCAGTCGTACCGAAGATGCACCATGGTGCGGGCTTCATCGCGCTGGGGAGCCTCCCATGCCTCCACCTTCGCGCGCGCCGTCCGGTCGGACGTGTGGAAGTGCATGGTGAACCGCGCGAGGTTCGGGGCGATGCTGTCGAACTCGGTGCGCTCGTAACACAGGCGGCCCTTCGTGCCGTTGTACTGGAGCCAGCCGGGCCAGTGCTGACAATCGTGCTGGGGCTGACCCGACCAGAAGGGGCCGGACATGGGCCTGAAGTCGGGGATGTGGAAGATCGCGCCTTTGGCGGCCATCCAGTCCATGGACCAGCAGGTCGTTTCCGATGCCCCCGTCGAGCAGTGCCAGTAGATGAGGAAGAAGCGGATGGAGGAGACCTGCTTGAGCGGCCAGATGCCCCAGCCGTGGGTCAAGGGATGGACCGTGAATGCCCGACGTTCGCCGGCTGCGAGCTTAAGCGGGAAGTAGACGTCGCCGTAGGCCGTGTCGTCGGGCTCCTCCATCTCGCCCGCGAAGTTCTTGCAGACGAATGCGGGCACGGGCAACGGAAAGCCGTGCAGGTCCGTGAGCACGGCGGCCTCCAGATTGCCGGTGGTGGCGGCAAGCCGTATCAGCGCAGCGCGCGGCAGGTCATCGTTGGCTAAGTCGAACGTTGCGGACATGCGCCGGGTCGGGTTGTGGAACGCCGGATCGAACGCGAACGCGCCGCCGTTGTGGGCCAGTGTCGCGGTGTAGATGCCGGAGGCCGGATCGTAGCCCAGCCAGTGGCCGCCTTCCATGCGTACCGCTCCATCGGGAAGCGGACGGAGTTCCGACTGCATGCGCTGTCCCATGGGCGTGCCGTCGGACGGTTTGAGAACAATCCACGCGGATGTCGCAGGCAGACCGATCTTGCCGCCGCTGATCTCGGCTCCCGGAGCGCCCAGCCCCACCATGGCGGATCGCCCTTTTCCAAGGGTGAATGCAGTTCTCCCCTGCAGATTTGCCGTGGCCGGCGACGTGCCGGGGATCAAAGCGACCCGTTCGGGCACGGGCTTGCCATTCGGCGCCGTCAGCTTCACCTCGATGCCCAGCCGATCGGGTTGAGCGTGGAACACGATCTCACCCCGGACCGGCTCAGGGCGCGAAGGCTGCGGCCCGAGAACCCTGACCCATCCCACATCGGTGATGCCGCTGTCGCCCGGCGGATCGAACCTGAGCGCCGTGACGCGCTTGGCCGCGTCTATGGCCACCTCGTACTCGTGCCAGGCACTGTCCGCACTGACGGCAAACGTGGCGACGTTGGAGCCTTCGATGCCCCCTCCTTCGGTGGCCCAGTAGATCGCCCCTCCGCCCGCGACATCGGTTCGCAGCCGCAGCCTGACGCGGATCGGTCCACGAACATCGAGTGGCGGGAGGCCTATGTACGGGTCCGGGCCGCTGACGGCGATGCGCATGGCGCCGTCGGGCGCACGACCGAGTTCGGCGTTCTGGAGCGCACGGCATTCGCCGTTGCTCGCCGCGAAATCCCACACCTTTAGCGGAGGCTCCTCCCGACGCGCATAGGCCTTGAGGTCGTCATCCGTAACGAACGGGATGTCGAGGATGTGGGCGTCCCAGTAGTAGGGCCCGGCATTCCAGACGTTCATGCGGGCGCGGGCGCTCGTGGCCGGCTGCCACCGCTGACCGCGCCAGACCTTCCACGATGGCGTGATCTCAGACGGCGCGGGGCGGTAAACGCGGCCTGAGGCGTGCGTGGCAGTCACGGCCATCCCGTCAGGTCCGAGCAGTTCGCGGCCGTCCACCGAAAGCGACAGGATGCGCGCCGGGAGCGTCGTCACTCGACAGCGGTATCGCGCACCCTCAACCACCACAATGTCCCGCTGCTCAGGGTCTTCCCAACGCACGGTTACGGTCGGCATAGGTGATGGAGCCGTCCCCACCCATGGCACCACTGCAGGCAAGAGCATCTTCGCGTCCTCCGGAAGGTAACTTCGGCGCCGATGGGCGCTTCTCCTACGTCGGCGCATGCGGGTTCGCGCTCTGCGAGGTGGGCGCACACGTGCGCATCGGGGCCTCGGCTGCGGCGCGAAATCCTATCGAGATTCTCGCTGATCGGGTATTGACGCGGCCCAACAGGGTTGATATAATCAACTAGTTTAGTAACCTACTTTACTGCCATGAGACGAAGAGCGACCGGCAAGGACGTTGCGGCAAGGGCGGGGGTGTCGCTTACCACCGTATCTCTCGTTCTGAATCGCCGCCAGAATGTCGCGATCCCCGACGAGACGCGACAGCGTGTTCTGGATGCTGCCCGCGATCTTGGTTACCGACCGAATGGCCTGGTCCGAGGGCTTGTCCGTGGCCGCACGCAGACCGTTGGGGTCATCGTTCCCCGTCTGGACAGCAGTTTTCATGCCGCCGTTGTGCACGGCGTTCAAGGCGTTCTTCGGACTTCGGGATGGCGCATGCTTCTTGCCGACTCGGAGCACCGCTTTGAAGACGAGAGACGCGAAGTGGAGCTGCTGCTGCAGCATCGGGTAGACGGTCTCATCTCGGTAGCGTTGTTCGACGATGTGCCTCTGTCAACGCTGAGAGATTGGGTTGGCGGCATAGCCAACGACGGAGTCGCGATGGTCGTCGTAGACGATCACTCCGCTGCCGGTCTGGTGGATTGCGTAACCACAGACGATGAGCAGGGTGCACGTCTCATCGTGAGCCATCTCATATCCCTCGGGCACCGGCGGATTGCCCACCTCGGAGCGGGTGATTCGATGAGCTCGGCACGGAGCCGCCGGGCGGGCTACGAGGCTGCGCTCAGGGAAGCTGGACTGGAGCCGGACCCCGGTCTCGTCAGCGGCGCTTCGTACTTCATGAATGCCGACGAAGTGCAGGCGAGCTTCCGCAGGCTCATGCAGGCATCCCCGCCGCCGAGCGCCATCTTCTGCGCCAACGACGATCTGGCCGCCGAGTGCATTGCCGCCGCCGGCGCCGCAGGTATCGCGATTCCATACGAGCTCTCGGTGGCGGGATACGGCGACACCGCAGCCGGCCACTTTCAAGGCATCACCACGATCCATCAGGATCCCGTGTCAATGGGGCGACGATCTGCCGAGCGGCTCCTCAAACGTCTGAACGCTCCCGACATCGAGCCGGAGCATATCGTCTTGCCCGTAAGGCTTGTCGCCCGGAGTACGACAGCCCCACCCCTGGAGTCTCGCAGCGCTCCACAACACCGACAGGCAAATCCATGAACATGCCTAAAGGAGGTTGATGCACGGCACGTCACACCCATGGCTTCACGCTGATCGAGCTGCTCGTCGTCATTGCGATCATCGCGATCCTCGCGGCGATCCTCTTCCCGGTATTCGCACAGGCGCGGGAGAAGGCCAGAGCCATCTCTTGCGTGAGCAACATGAAGCAGATCAACCTGAGCCTGCTCATGTACGCACAGGATTACGACGAAACCTTTCCGATCAACCGCCGTTTCGGCTGGGACACGGAGCTCTACTACTACACCTGGCGGTGGGTGGTGCAGCCCTACATCAAGAGCGAGGGCGTATGGCATTGCCCATCGGCGCCTCGGCGGTTGAACGAGTTCTGGTGGCCTGACGTCATGGGTTCGCCGTTCATCGGCGGGCGCGGATGCATCGCCGACGTCACCATGACACTCGATGACTTCAACGCCAACCCGCGCCGCTGGAAGGGATTGGCCAACTACGCGGCGAACGGGCACTGGAACTGGTATGACGAGCGGCTTATGCTGGCCTACTTCCAGAAGCCGGCATCCATCATCTCCATACTGGAGACCCGCGATCCGTGGCCCGATATGGAAGCGTGGACCATTCCGTGGGACTTCGGCGATGGGTATGGCGGCATCGGCTGCTTCCACAACAAAGCCGGCAACTGGGGCTTCGTTGATGGTCATGTGAAGTGGCTTCGCATCCAGGCCACCCTGGCGCCCGAGTTCATGTGGGACAACGATGCAACCGTGCCGCCCTATCAGCCCAGCTTCACCGTGGACGGCTTGCTGAACTCCATACCGCCCTGCTTCCGCTAAGACCTTCATGGCGTGCAGGTCGGTGCGCCGACCACCGCCGTCGCCGCCTGCACGCCATCTCAATGAAAAGAGATCGCCATGAAACGGGAGATCCCACCGGCAGTGTTCGTCATTGTCATCCTGGCGGCTGTGACCGTTGCCGCGTTCATGTTCGTCCGCTCAGGCAAGACGCCGGAGGGCGCAGGGGTCACGCGTGAGCAGATGCGCGAGGAGTTCAGACGCCGTGCGGCGTCGGGTCAACTGCCGGCAACGCCCGAGCAGTTGAAGCGCCTCCAGCAGCAACCCAAGTAGAGGTTCCGCATGGATATCCGAACGCGGCCTGTCGTCCTGACCACCGATATCGGCACCGAGATGGACGATCAATGGGCTCTGGCGCACCTGCAGCTCAGCCCGACGATCGAGTTGCGGGCCGTTGTGACCACCCATGCCCCCAATCTGTCGAGCCCTGCCGCCGAAGCATCGGCCGCCGAGGCGCGCGCCGTGCTCAATCGCTTGCCGGGAGGCTCGCGTGTGGACGTCATTCCCGGGTCCAGCCTTCCATTGCCGGATGCTCGGACGCCTCTGCTGAATCCGGGCGTCTCCCGAATCGTTGAGGAGGCGAGACTGGCCGATCCCGGACCGCTGACCTTGCTGGCCATTGGAGCAGCCACAGACGTCGCGTCGGCGCTTCTGGCTGCTCCCGATATCGCCGAGCGGGTCGAGCTCGTTGCGATGGGCTTCCGGGGACGCAGCGAGGGAGGCGACGAGTGGAACGTGAAGAATGACCCCGAAGCATGGCGGGTGATTCTGGGCTCTGCGGCGCCGCTCACGGTGGGTACCGCGTCCGTGTGCATCGAGCATCTCTGCCTCACGGCGCGGAAAGCAGAAGCGGTTCTCGATCACAGAGGCGACATCGGGCGCTATCTCGCAGGCGTACTCACGACATGGCTGGCCGCCAATGGCGAGACCGCCCGATTCGTCACCGGTCGTGCCGACACCTGGCCCGTGTGGGACGAGATTGTCGTCGCGCACCTGCTCGGGCTTACGGAGACCGTCGTCTCCCGACGACCCGTTCTTCTGACCGATCTCAGGTTTGACGCGAGCGAGAAGGCGGGCATGATGCGCTGGATCACGCGGGTTGACGTGGACGCGCTGTGGACCGACCTTGCGCTCAAGTGCGCGGCCCACTGACCGACCTGCACAGCCGACATGGACCACGCGCCCGGCAGCAGCGCCCGATCCGGTACGCAGCGGTCTCGCCGTACGCCGGCGGCAATCGCGGCCATCCTGGCGGCGCCTCTGTTTTGCATCTGGGTATTCCGAAGCGAGATACTCTACCATTCGGCCGATCTTGCGTCGAACGCCCTTAGCCTGGCCGCCGTTGGGGCTCTGCTTGCGCTTCTGCTGGTTCGCGTTGTCCTGCCGTTCGTGGATCGCCGATTCATCCTGCTGGTCTACGTGGCCGTGGCAGGCACCGCCGGCATCGCCACGATGGGGATGGTCCAGTTCCTGATCACCTCCCTGGTTGCGCCATTCTGGTTCCGCGACGCAGGCAATCGCTGGGACGAGTTCATCCCCTCCATTCCGTCGTGGGTGGCTCCCAGGTCGCCGGAAGTCGTGCGGGGGTTTTTCCTGGGCCGAGCCAGTCTGTACGAGCCGGAGGTCTGGCGTGCATGGCTGGTTCCGGTTGGGGCCTGGAGCGGGTTCATCATCCTGATGCTCGCCGCCCAGTATTGCCTCGCCCACATTTTCTACCCGCGATGGGCTGCTCAGGAACGGCTGAGCTTCCCCATCGTTCAACTGCCGCTGACGGCCACGGCGCCGGGCAGCCGGGGTCGTGCCGAAATGGTCGGAGGAGCGCTGCTGGCGGTTGGCGTGCAGACCCTCAACGCGCTCCACTACGCCTACCCGGCCGTGCCCGAACTGCGCGTATTGCCGACCGATCTGGGCGGCAGCCTGCCGCCGCCATGGAATGCTGTCGGCAACTTCTGGCTGACGTTCTATCCCTGCGCCATCGGCGTTGCGGCATTGGTCCCCACCAACATTCTGATCTCGTGCGTCGCATTCTTCGCCGTCTCGAAGCTTGAGATCGTGGGGGCTCAGGCGTGGGGGCTTCGCGGCACAGGAAGTACGGGCGGCTTCCCATATTCGGGAGAGCAGGCCCAGGGGGCGGTGCTTGCGTTGGTGGGGATGGTTATCTGGAGCGCCCGACACTGGCTGGTCGCTTCGATGAGGAGGAGGGAGTACATCGGAGCGTGGATCGGCCTGTTGATTTCCGGGTGCGGCCTGATCGCCTTTGGCATGGCTCTGGGCCTGAGAGCCTATATCTGCGTGCTCTTCTTCGTCCTGTTCCTTCTGTTCATGGTAGGGCTCGGCTGGCTCCGAGCCGCAGTGGGGCCCCTCTGGAATCCCGGCAACGATGTTGCATGGTGGACGCGAGCCGCCGGAGGAGCAGCGACGCCCGTGTCCGAAGGCGTAGGGCTCGCGTATCTGCGATGGTTCTCCTTTGGCGACTTCCGCGGACATGCGCTGCCCACATACGTGGACACGATGCGGATCGCTGAAGTGGGAGGCATACCGCGCCGCACGCTCTTCACAACGCTGGCCGTGGGTTCGGTCCTCAGCATTGTTGCGAGCCTGTGGGTGGCGCTGGACGTCTACTACCGATATGGGGCGGCGACGGCGCTGACCGATCAGTGGCGCACCTATCAGGGCCGTCTGGCGTTCGACAATCTCCGATCGCTTCTGGATGGCACCACGCCCCGACCCGACATCCCGCAAGTGAGCGCCGCAAGCTTCGGCTTCCTGATGGTGGCGGCATTGTCCGCCGCCAACCGTCGGCTGCTTTGGTGGCCGCTGCACCCTGCCGGCTTCGTCATGGCTCAGACGTGGTCGCTCGAGTGGTTCTGGCTCCCCATGCTGATCGCACTTGTGGTCAAGTCGTTGATCCTGCGCGCAGGAGGCCTGCGGCTGTATGAGCGGGCAAGGCCGTTCTTTGTCGGGTTGATCCTCGGCGACTATACGATGTGTGTCGGCCTTGCGCTGGCGGGTACTCTGTTCCGTGTTCCGATGTACAAGCCCTTCCCCGTATAGGGTCCTTGCCATGGCTTTGCTGCTTCCGCTCGTATCGGCAGTGCAGTCAACCGGCGACCGGCGGCTGGTTCCTGCGTTCGAACCGTCCGAGCGTATCTACAACTACTCGCCCTGCTTCGTGCTCGGTGATCGTCCGGGCGCCGCTCATATCTGGTACTGCGCCAATCGCAGGCCGGGGGATGTGACCGACTACCTGTGCCACCGCATGGCCACGCGAGCCGGCAGGGGCTGGAGATGGAGCGAAGAAGCGGTGGCGCTGGGACCTGCCGGGTCCAGATCTGACTGGGACAGCCGCCACGTGTGCGACCCGGAGGTGATTGCCGGGCGGTACCGGTACAAAGGGCAATACTGGCGTTATGCCATGCTCTATCTTGGATGCGACTCTGAGCGCTCGACGCACAACCAGATCGGCGTCGCTTTCGCCGACTCCCTCGATGGACCGTGGACACGCTATCCCAACCCGATCGTGCGCTATACGGACGACCCGGAGGCAGGGATCGTGGATCACTTCCTCGGATGGCCGGTCTACCGCCAGTGGGGCGTCGGTCAGCCCGCCGCGGTCTCGCTCGATCGCAAGGGCAAGCTGCTGTTGTTCTTCTCTCGTGGCGAAGGCCATTGGGGCGCGGAGCAGGCGGAACTGGACCTGTCGGACATGGACAGGGGGCCCTTGCTTGGACCGCGCTCGAAGCTGCCGACCGCAGGACTGCGCAACGTCGGCGCAGAAGGTCCCGTGGTCATCACCAACATCGGTGTTGCCCTCGATGAGCGGCAGAATCGGCTCTACATGGTGCGCGAAGGACTGCCGAACGCGGACACGCGTTTCCCCGGTTTCATCTCGGCCTATGTTCAGGTCGCATCCATCCCGTGGACCGACATTCGAAACGGTCGAGGAACGTGGCGGATCATCGCACAGGTGGACCATGCACGCACTGGATGGCCCCGCAATCACAACGCAACGTTCATGAAGGACCTGTGGGGCCGCGTCGTGAGCTCCGATCGGCTGACCGTCGCGGTATCCGTTGCCGAGGCATTCGAAAGCCCTCCGCCCGACTTCGAGTGGCTGTGGACGTACAGAATGGGACTGGTGGAGATGTCCACATCCGAGCCGTCGAGCCGCTGACTGCGTCGGGCATCGCCGGGACGCTCCTGCCGGGCGAAGGCCGACGGCTCTTCGCACTCGCACTCATTCCCGTGTCCGGGGCCGCGTTTGTCCTGCCGCCGCGTGTGTCGGATCAGCACGCCATGCAGGCGACAACCAACGCGTACCAGAACGGCATTCGGTGGGTCGTTCTGACGAACGGCCGGGAGTGCCGCTCTACGACAGCCATGTTACGGGCTCCGATGTCGGCAGCCGCCTGTGCGTCGAGGTCGGAGTTGATCCGACGGTCATCGAGATTGAGCTAGTGTAGCGAGCTTGACCTCGCGACTCTCACCGATCATCGTCCAGCCGTACCCGGATGGCAACCTTGCGACCGAACGGTACGGCCAACAATGCCGAGGTTTGGCCGACGTCAGCAGAACCGGGTGCGTCGTTTCGTGCAGACAAGAACGATGGTACGCTATGAGTATGAGTGGCATGGCTGGGGCAGTGGGCGACCGCACGCGGGAGCTGGCGATTCTTTCAGACCCTGTGATCGCGGAGATCGTTCGACGCGTTACCGAAACGGCGCGTCCGCTCCGGATACTGGTGTTCGGGTCGCACGCTCGGCGGGAGGCGCGCGCCGACAGCGATCTGGATCTGTTGGTGGTCGTGCGCAATGGGACGCACAGGCGCAGTACAGCCGCCGGCATCCATCGGCAGTTGTGCGATATTGCCCTTGGGGTGGACGTCGTTGTTGCCACGGAGGACGACATCGCGCGGCAGGGAGATCGCATCGGCTTGGTCTACAGGTCGGCCCTGAAGGAAGGGGTCGAGGTGTATGCCGCCTGACGTCGGTTCTCCCGAAGCCTGGATATTGAGTCCCATCCCCTCGGAACATGACAGATGACCGAAAGATGGTGAAGGCTGTCCGCCATACGTGTCCATCCGGCTCAGGTTGTGCCAGTGCGCCGATGGGCTACGCTGAAATCCCGTGGCGCCGGGCCTTGCCTGGCGGTGTCCGTGACTTCAGAAGATCGCTCAGCGCCCAGAGACACCAAGCTTGCTTCGCCGAGCTACGATGCGACATCATCATGCGCACCGAAGAAGAGCAGGGGCCGGTCTGGCAGCCTGAGGCCATTGGGAGGTGAGCATTGAGGAGCAGCATATTGCCAACCTGGGCCAGATGTGCCGCCACTGCCGGTGCATTGACGACTGCGGGCAACACGTTCCACACCAACTCCGAGGAGAAGCCGGGCACGTGGCCCGCCATCGAGGCCCATGGCGCCTGCGACACGACCTTCACCTCCAATCAGGTGTTCCGTTGGGACAGCGCCACGGTTCGGCATCGAAACAGCCCGGTTCTCGGCGCGGGCTGCCGAAACTGGATGGTCAAGGATAACGTCTTCCGTCAGCATGCCGAACGAGCAATCGTCTATGACGAGAAAGCCGGGCATATCGTGAAGGACAATCTGGGGGAGTAGGGAGTTGCGAAACAAGTGGCGCGCAGCGGCTTGCGTGGCAGCCGCGATCCTGGTGTGCACGACGATGGTTCTTGCCGATCAGACACGGCCCGATGCCTGCTGGCCCAGGTTTCGCGGTCGGGACGGCGCCGGCGTGCAGGATGGCAAGCCGCTGCCCGTCACATGGTCCAGGGCCGAGAACGTCATGTGGAAGTCACCCATACCCGGAAAGGGCTGGTCGTCGCCCGTCGTCTGGGGCAACCGTGTCTTCTTGACGACCGCCATCCCCGAGGGAAAGGTGGAGGCGCCCTGGGTGCCCGAGAAGATGGAGGACAACGGCAAGGGCTATCCAACCACGTCCGCGCAGCGATGGACGGTGTTGTGCCTGGACCTCCGTACAGGGAAGAAGCTCTGGGAGCGGGAGGCGGCCCGGGCGGTGCCCAACTGGCTCACGCACCCAAAGGGCAGCCACGCCTCCGAAACGCCTGTGACCGACGGCCGTCGCGTCTATGCGCTCTTCGGCGGCGTCGGCTTGTTCTGCTATTCCATGGACGGCAAGCCCCTCTGGTCGCGCCGATGGGGCCCATCGAAGATGCTCTTCAACTGGGGTACGGCGATCGGCCCGGAAATCGCGGACGATCGGGTGTTCGTGGTCAATGACAACGAGGAGAAGTCGTGGCTTCTCTGCCTCGACGCCAGCACCGGCAACGAGCTATGGCAGGTCGAGCGCGACGAGAAGAGCAACTGGTGCAATCCGCTCGTCTGGCGGCATGCCGGCCGCACGGAGATCGTCACGGCCGGCTCGCGTGTTGTGCGTTCCTACGATCTTGACGGCAAGCTCCTGTGGGAGCTGAAGGGCATGTCCTATGTGACCATCCCGTCGCCCTTTGTCTATCACGATCGCCTGTACATCGCGTCCGGACATGCGAGCGGCCCAATCACGCCGATCTACTGCATCAAGCCGGGCGCCTCGGGCGATATATCGCTCAAGGCCGACGAGACGGGCAACGCTTGGGTCTCATGGCGGGACTCGAAGGCCGGGCCCTACGTGCCGACTCCCATCGCCTACCGCGACCTCGTGTATTCGCTCAGGGACTCCGGTGTCCTCATGGTGTTTGCCGAGGCCGATGGCAAAGCCGGTTACCGATCTCGGGTCGGGCACGGCCCAACGCCCATCACGGCTTCACCGGTCGCGGGCGACGGGAAGGTCTACTGCCTTGGGGAGAAGGGGAATATGGTGGTGGTCGAGGCGGGGCCGGAGTTCAAGGTGCTCGCCCGAAACGACCTTGGCGAAGACACACTGTCAACGCCGGCCATCGCCGACGGTAGTCTGCTTATCCGGACGCTTGGCAGCCTCTACCGCATCGGATCGAAGCCGGCGCGTGTGGGCAATCGGCCAACCGCTCGGCCCGGACACTGAGTGCCAGGCTTAGGATGGCTTTGGCCCGAGCCGGCCCGCGTCCCTCAAGGATGTTGCGATATCGGCGGCGAACACTGGTACGGGCCTCGGCCTGTCCGATGGGGGCTCGTCTCCGTGTCGGCCGGGGCTACGCGCTCACAGGGGGTTGCCATGCTCGTAGCAGGGCTCATCCTGGTTGCGTCCGTCGTTCAGACAGGCGCCCAGGACGATGGTACGTTCTGGTGCACGCACGCACTTCACAACGTGTTTCGCGACACGCCGATGCCCTCCGGAGAAGTAAGCAAGCTCACACTCTCGGGGGCGCGCGGTCAGACGGTCGGCGGACAGATCGTGATACGGGCCGGATCGGCTCCATCACGTGTCGGCGGCTTGCGCTGCAGCGGGCTTCGGACGAACGATGGCCGCAATGCCATCCCTCGATCGGCCTTCTGGTCTGCGTTCGTGGAGTACTGCCCTGTAGCCAAGAACTCCACCCACACGCCGGCGACGGAACTCGCGCGACAGGCTCCGTCTGACTTCCCGGACGCCTTCAGCGAAGCCACCGAGGTGACCATTCCGAAGGGCGTCAACCAGCCGATCTGGGTTCAGTTCCGCATCCCCGTCGGCGCCAAGCCGGGTACCTACAGCGGCATGATCGAAGCGGAGGCTGACGGCGATCCGCTGGAGGTGCCTGTCGTGCTGACCGTGTACGACTTCGCCATGCCGGCCGATACCCGGCTGCTCGTTACGGTTTGGACCAATACCGGTTCACTGGCCAAGCACCAGAACGTGACCGAAGGCTCCGAGCTATGGTGGGGACTGGTGGAACGGGTGGCCGGCATGATGCGGGCGCACCACCAGAACGTGATCTTGACGCCATGGTCTCTCATCAAAGCGACGCGATCGTCTGACGGCAAGCTCCAGCTCGACTTCACCCAGTTCGACCGATGGGTGCAGGTCTTCCGCGCCAACGGGTTCAAGAGGATCGAGGTCAGCCATGTGGGTGGGCGCGAGCACGGCCAGTGGGAGGACAAGAACTTCGTGTCCTACGACATGGCCTGCGCGGGCGTTCAGGAGGGCCAGTCCGACAAGGCGCCGATCGAGGAGTGGCTGCCGCTCTTGCAGGCCCACCTGAAGCAGCGGGGTTGGCTCGACCAGACGATGATCCATGTGGCCGACGAACCCATCGAGGTGAATCTGCAGTCATGGAAGGCGTTGTCCAAGCGCGTCCGAAAGGCTGCACCTGAGCTCCGACGCATAGACGCCGTTCATGTGCCCGATCTGCGCGGTCACCTCGAGACCTGGGTGCCGCAGCTCAACTTCCTGGAGCAATGGATGCCTCGATTCGTCGAGGCCCAGAAGGACGGCGTCGAGCTCTGGTACTACACCGCGTGGGTTCCGCAGGGCCGCTATCCCAATCGGCTCATGGACTATCCGCTCATCAAGACGCGCATGCTGCACTGGCTCAACTACACGACAGGAACGACGGGCTACCTTCACTGGGGATGGAACTTCTGGGACGTGCCGTTCGACCAGTTCGCGCCTGGAGACAACTTCATTGTCTGGCCGGGCAAGAGGACGCCCAGGTCGAGCCTGCGGTACGAAGCCATGCGGGAGGGCATCGAGGACTACGAGTACCTGCGCCTGCTCGAGGAGGCCCTGGTTGCCGCTGCGCGACGGGCCGGAGCGGCGAAACCAGATGCACGCGCGTTCGTGATGAAATACGCGGCAGCGCTGGCTCCGACGCTGCAGGACTACAGCCGCGACCCCGCGCGCCTCTATGCCGTCCGCAATGCGGTGGCACGGTCCATCGAGACGCTGCGAGGCCCTGTGCCGGTGGCTATCCGAGCCGTTCGGGTCGGCGGCGATGCCGAGATTGTCGGCTTTGCGCCCCCAGGATGCACCATCTCGGTGGGTGGCGCGCGGTCGGCGCCTGGCCCTGACGGGGTGTTTGATCTGGTTGCGACAGGTGTCAAGGGCGAGGTGCAGGTTACGCTCGAAGTCGGCAACGACGAGATCACCGTGAAGGCGCCGCTCATTCCGTAGGCGGGTTGCGATATGGCAGGTGCGGTGCCCAGCGGTTGAGACGTGTTTCGGACGGCGGGGACGCCGTCCCTCCCGTGGCAGGGTCACCGTCCTCGGTGACCGGTCTTTCGGACGGCGTGGACGCCGTCCCTCCC
>DYKI01000234.1 GCA_020722705.1 Chthonomonas calidirosea
GGATGAAGGATGAAGGATGAAGGATGAAGGATGAAGGATGAAGGATGAAGGGCGAAGGATGAAGGGTGAGGGCCGGGTAGTGACGGGGAGGCACGTATGGTGAGGAGTTTGATTCGTGGCGCGTTGTGCGCCGCAGCTCTCGCATCCGCCATGGGCTTGGCAGGAGCCTCGCCCTCCCGTGCCGAGCCGGCGCATGGAGAGAAGGCGATCCGCATCCTCGATGACATGATCCGTGTGCTCGACCGCATTCTGAGCCGCCGTTCACCCTTCGCCGTTCAGCCTCCGGCCGTCGCCTGGACTTCGCTGTTCGATGGGCGATCGCTCGGCAAATGGTCGCGCACGGATTTCTCGGGTGGGGGCGACGTGCGCGTCGAGGCCGATCTTGGCGGTGCGCCGGCCATCGTCATCGAGCAGGGCGCAACCCTGAGCGGGATTACGTACACCGGTGAGGTTCCGAAGGACCTCTACGAGGTCGCGCTCGAGTTCATGAAGATCGAGGGAAGCGACTTCGCCTGCGGCCTAACGTTCCCCGTCGGCGAAAGCCACGCCACTCTGGTCCTCGGCGGATGGGGTGGCGGAACCGTCGGCATATCGAGCATTGACGGCATGGACGCATCGGAGAACGAAACCACAACGTGGCTCGAGTTCGCCGCCGGACGCTGGTACTCCGTGCGCATGCGCGTCACGCCGACGCGGCTGGAAGCCTGGCTCGACGACAAGCAGATCGTCAACGCCGACATCAAAGGACGGCGCATCAGCCTGCGGTATGGCGAGATATCGCGGTCGCGGCCCCTTGGCATCGCCTCGTTTCAGACAAAGGCCGCGTACCGCAACATCCGTATGAGACGGCTATAGGGCCTCCACCCGCTCGACAAGGTAGCGCTTGACATCAGGGGCGCCGGCCGCCATCGTGCCAAGCTGATCGAGAAACCGCCGCGTGTGGGGCTGATTGAGGTGCGCATCGAGGTCGGCGCTCGTTTCCCATTGTTCGAAGATGCGCATCAGAGTCGGGTTCTGCAGATCGAGGCTGAAGTCGTAGCTGACACACCCCTTTTCTCGGCGTGCAGCGGCGCAGACGACCCGGGCAGCCGAGCGTAGCTCATCCAGTTTGTCCGGCTTGATGGGCACGCTTCCGGCAACGACGATCATCGGTCTCCTCCTGAGGTTGACTTCCATCGTGTGTACCCTATCGCCAGAAGTAATGCCATGTGTACCCGAGCTCGACCGACTCGCCGGCCTGCACATTTACCTTCCACGTGAACCGACCGACGCCGTTCACCTGGCGCCACCATCCCGGCCATGGCAGCCAGTGCCGCCAGGGATCGGCCGCGGCGGCCCCATCGTCGCTGTAGATGTCGAGGTTCTCGGCAACCCCGCCTGAGTCGGCTTTGCCTACGTGCCCGACAATGTAGCGTCGGACCTCTATGGCCGCTTCCTTCGCGCCGTAGTTCGTCAGCGTCACCTTGCCCGTCAGGTCGGCGCGCCCGTATTTGTCGGAGCTCACCGTCAGCGCATCGGGCGTTCTGCCCGTTTCGGTTTCGGATCGCTTCACCTTGATGTCCACGGCGGTTGTGAGCTTCAGGTCCGTCACCGCCTTAACCGCCGTATACGTCATCATCCCCTGGGCCAGCACGCGGCCATCGCGCATAATCAGGGCAGGCGCCGTCGTCAGCGGATACTCGCTCGTGTTGGTTATGCGCAGCTTGTGCTCCACATGCGGCGCGGCGAGCGCCCGCGCGATCTCCGCCTCAGCCGACTGGTTCCCCAGTCCTCTTACCTCGGGCGGCAGCGCATAGGGTATGTCGAGCGTGTGGACGTCCTTGTATGGCAGCGTGAACTCGGCAACCGGCAGGACCATGCGCGCGCCCTTCTTCAGCGTCACATGGCCGACCTTGAACACGAACAGGTCCTCCGACTTGCCCTGTCCCTCGATCTCCGGCAACTCGCCGGGCATCTCCGGCCGGCCTGCGTCACGCACCTCGCCCATACGCGCCGTCTGGCTCATCACGGCGTTCGACAGGACTTGACCGGCTCGGGCCGAGCGGTCGAAGTAGGGCGACAGCCGCGCGAAGGTCGCCTGCAGCGACATCGGATCCGGCGTGTTCTCGAATGCAAACGTCGGAACGCCGATCACCAGGTGAACCGTCGCATCCGTCAGGTCCAGCATCTCGTTGACGAGCGTGGCCTGCATGCGGATACGCGCGTTGCCCTTGCCGTCGAGGTTGACCTGGTACGACGGTATCCATCGGATGCCCTTCTGAACGTACATCAGCCCGATGGCGGCCTGACCCGCCGCGGGAGGGCGAGGCTCCCGCCGAGCCGCTGAAAGCGTCAGCAGGTTCCGGAACTCCTCATCGGACACCTTCCCCTTCGGCTGCTCTTTGAAGGTCACCTGATCCACCTGGTCGAGCTGCAGCGTCACGATGCCCTGGTGGGTCTGCAGCAACAGGAGCTTCGACTGCTCCGGCAAGCGCGGTTCCGAGTTCGGCGGATCGTAGGCCTCAAGCTCCGCCGCGGTTCGGACCGGTATCGAGACGATCTTTCCGTCAAGCTGCCGGCCCGACCGGTCGCGGATCGAGACCTCGGCCCCGATGTTGGCTTGGATCAGCTCCACGACGGTCAGGGCCGTACGCTCCACCAGAACCCGGCGACGGCTGACCGTCGCCTGCCTGATGGGCGCGGCCCCATCGGCGGAGTAGGCCCAGAACGTGCCAAGGATCGGGGTCGGCAGATAGTCGAGGCGCACCTCGCCATCGGCGTCAATCGGAACGGTGCCCTCATGGATCACATAGGCGTGGCCATCCTTGAAGACCGTGACCTCCTTCACTGGCAGCCTCGCAAGAGCGCCGAGCGGCGCCGCCTGCGACTGGGCGCCGGCCTGCCCGCCCATCGCCATCGCAGTCAACATAGCCAGAACCAACCGTGCCGTCACCATCCGACCCCTCCTCGCACCAGGCTGTGGGCCTGTCCGACAACCCCGCGCCGGCGCAACCTACCCACGGTTAGACGGGCCCACACGTTCCTGTCGTTACGGGCGAGGTGCCCGCGAAGGCGGATGGCAGAACGGGATCGGTCGGTGCCGCTGTCCACTCAGCGCCCCGCCGTCGGCGCGCTCGAACCCTGACGGGACGGCGCGGCTCCGTGGGAGGGCGCGGCTCCGTGGGAGGGCGAGGCTTTGTGGGAGGGCGAGGCTCCCGCCGAGCCGAATGTCTCCTCT
>DYKI01000055.1:0-8855 GCA_020722705.1 Chthonomonas calidirosea
GCATCGCCTCGACAAGCCACGCCGGAGTGAACACCTCGCCGTGGTCGGCAACGCGTTGCTTGGACTTGATGCCGCTATCGGCGAGCGCCTCCTTCGCGTTGCCGGCGGCCTGGATCGGCGCGAGCGTTGTTCCTCCATGGGCCCCGTCATGTCGCCGCCTCTTCCGCGGCGCCGGCGGCCCAGGGGTTGACTACGACAAGGCCGGCGATATGCTCGAAGTCGGCGGTGTTGCGCGTGGCTAGAGGCATCCTGTGGGCCAGCGCAATCGCCGCGATCTGGGCATCTTCCACGCTGATGGGCCGACCTGAGCGCATGCGAGCCGCCACGAGACGCGCATAGTGGCGGGCAGCTCCCTCATCGAACGGCAGGCAGCGCCCGGCAAAGTCCTCATCGAACATGGCCTGGGCCGCCTCGCTCAGGGAGGCCTGCCGCGTGCCCTCGGGCATCAGCGCGAGGCCGAGCTCGATCTCGGCGCGGCTGACAGCGCTCGTGTAGACCTCTCCAGCGGGCTGATCGTCCAGCCAGGCCACAACCATCGCCGACGGCTGCGGACGCATGAACTCGGAGAGCACGTTGGTATCGAGCAGGATCATGCCGCCTCATCCCAACGCTGCGGGTTACGAGGCATGTGGCGGCCGGGCAGCTCAAATGCGTCACAGCAAGACCCGGCGAAGCGGTCAACCAGATGCCGGCCCAGCCTGGCAGGCGCGCCCGACCAGGCCAACGCCTCCTTGAGGATGCGCCGCGCCTCCTCCTCCATCGAGACGCCGTTCCGAGCCGCACGAATGCGCAGCCTCTGCTTGGTGTGATTGTCCACATTGCGAATGGTCAGGCTGGGCATGTTCTCTCTCCTTGCAATGACATCAACGCTGTCATTGTATGCATTGAAGGCATTGGAGTCAACACCAGATGCATGCCCGTTGCGCTCGCCGCAGGTCGGGCCCAGTGCGCCACCTTTGCGCCGTGTTCCCTGTGGCCCTTCCTGCCGCTGACTCGTCACCTGCGGTCCGAACGGGAAACACACGACGCGCCGATCCGCCTCCCGAACGGTGCCGCCATGCCGCTCAAAGGAGCCATGCATGCACCATCTGAGCCCATCGGTCAGCGGCGCGATCCGCACGTTTTCGTTCTGGCTCGCCAACGGGAGCGTCGGCTATCCGCTCCTGGAAGGCGTGGACTGCTCGTGCCTATGGGAGGAGCCGAGCGCGCTGGAACAGACGTATGCCATCTTCGTCAACGTCCTGGCCATGGACGATGATGGGCGTGTCGTCAACGCGAAGCACGCCGAGCATCGCGCGGCGCAGTGGATCCGAAGCTATGTGGACTCCGGTTACCGGATCGAGCCGCCGCTTGAGGATTGGGAGGTGGCGCTCCGCGCGCCGCCTCCCGCCCACGATCCCGCCCGTTGACCCGTTCGGCGGCTACCCTTTCGGCGTGCCCAGAGGCAGGATGTAGACCGGTCGGATGCCCTCGGGCAGCTTGAGGAGGTCGTGGACCTTCGCCTCGTCGAACCCGCCGACGGGGATGCTCCCAAGGCCGAGTGCGGTGGCCTGGAGGAGCACGTTCTCAGCGATGTGGCCGGCTTCCATGGCGGCGAACTTCTCGGCGCGGGGTCCGGCACGTTCCGCCAGCGGCGCGAGGTTCATGCCGAGGATCATCGCCGTCGTCGCGCCGCCAAGGCCGGCGGGCTTGGCGACCAGCGCCTGCAGACCGGCCACGAGGTCATCGGCTCGAAGCGTCTTCAGCGCGTGCTCCTTCGGAAGGTACTCGTGCACTCCTGCGCTGTCAACGACATACACCCGGATCGAGTAGAGCGCCATGGCCGAGGGAGCCGTGCGGAAACCCCTGGTGGGCTCGGTGATGCCCTGAGCGGCCCAGCAGAGCTGGCCGATCTGATCGGATGTCAATGGCTTGTTGGAGTATGCCGTGCAGGAACGACGCTTTGCGAGCGCCTCGGTCAGGCTCATGCCGCCGGATGTGGCGGGCTTGGGCAAGGGCGATGCGGCGTCCTGGCGCAACGCGGCGGCGCTCAAACCGCCCAATAGCGCGACCGACGCGATGGCCGCGATGCGGATAGACCGGATGGACTTCATTGTTTGGCCTCCTATTGCATTGGGTATGGATCGGGCGACTTGAGCTTAAGGTACCTCCAAACCGGCGCCGTGGCGGGCTTGTTGTCGGGTCCGTAGGGATCCACGGTCACTCGGGTCCCAAACACGCCGCCGGGCTTGCCGTGGCAATCGGAGCATCCTCCGGCTCCGAGCGAGCGGGACGCGCCGGACACGTTATGGCTGAAGGTCCAGCGGAGCGGCGACGCCTGGGGATGCGGACCGTGCACCAGGCTGCCATCGCGCATCTCCCAGACCTCGTGCCCCTTGACGTAGGCCGGCCTCAGCTTGGCGAAGCGGCCACCCGCCATGGTCCGGCCAATGGCGTCGAGCATGGCCATGATCTCCGCCTCGGTATTGGCCTCCGGTTTGCCGTCTCCGTTGTCGTCCTTGATGTGGTCTTTGACGGTCTCGTACGCGCGACCCGTCTCGGCGAAGGTCAGCGGGTGGATGACATTGCCGACGCGGCTGCCCCACCATGACGGCAGGAGCGCATTGCCGATGCTGATCTTGCCGTTCTTGAGCCGGAACAGCGCGGGTTGCCATGCCATGCTCTCGCCGTACTTCCTGGCCGCGGGGTTGGTGAACACGCCGATGGACTTGCCTGTGGTGGTGTCCACCGTATGCACGGCGGCCACGTTGGCATCCCGCACATGGCACACGACGCAGGCCATCGCATTCAGGTGACTGGCGGGAATGCTCTTGTGGACGGGTTTCGGTGCGCCCATCCTTCGCGCGTTGTGGCATCCTTCGCAGGAGAGCTTCGGGTCGTCAAGGTCGTCGCGCACGAATACGCCGTTGGAACGCCCTTTGGTGATTTCATGATCGGCGCTCGTTCGGTGACACGCAGTGCAGCGAATCTTGCTGTGCGGGTCCTCGTTTCGGCCACCCCAGACGTGACCGCGCTTCTTGACCTCGGCCTCGCCGTGGCACAGCAGGCAGTTCTCGTCCGATGACCGCGTCGGCACGACCTGGACCGCGCCATCCTTCACTGCGCCCGGTTTGTAGGTGAGCTTCGGCGTCTGCCTCTCGGCCACGGATCCCTCGACGGTTGCGAGCCCCGCTCCGACCGTTGCGGCCCACCGATAGTTCAGCTTCCCGAGCTGGTCGGCGCGACCCTTGATGTCGTACTTCGGCATGTGGCATATCATGCAGTCGGCTTCGAGCACGCCTGAGCGAACCCAATCTGCTTTATGGTAATCCCCATCCAGACTCGCGGCAAGCCGGGGCTCCGCCTTCTGTCTGACGTCGTAGCGCTTGCCGTCTCTGTCCTTCTCGGCGATCGAACCGCCTGGATGACAGCCGCCGCATACCTTCGCGAACGCATAGGGGGTCAGCCCCACGGCATCGGCCCGCGAGTTGACCTTCTTGGAGAGCCAGTTGTAGGCCATGTGCTGCTGGCCGCCGTTCTGCCCCGGCGAGCTCATCCAGGGGCGGTTGCGGTTCCTGGCGCCCCAGTCGTCCGCTATGCTGTCGGCGCCCATGGTGAAATGGTACGCCTTCGTGATCTCGTCATATGGGTGACAGCCGCCGCAGGTCTGCCTCGGACTGCAGGGCCTGGGGTCGGCGGCATTCGGGTCAACGGGATTACCCGCTTCGTCTTCCGCACATCATGATCCGCTGCAGCAGGGGGTGACGCCGATCAGCTTGCTGACGGCGCCTGCTACCCTGGCGACCTCGTCCTGGGTGCGGTCAAAGTGGTGGCCCTTCTCGATGCCGAGATCGGTCACGATGACATGCACTTCAGCAGTCAAGCCGGCCGCCTCGAAGGCCTTCTTCAGACACTGGACTTCGCATCCGTCAATCAGGACGCGCTTGTCGGCCTTCGCGGCGGTTTCGACGAAACCGGGGAACTTCGCCGCAACACCGATGGCACAGTACATTTGGTCCTGGCCGAGCTTGTCGAGGGCGACGGCGGCGTCGTTGGCGATCTGGCCCACGTTCGAGCCGCCCGAACACGCGAAGAGCAGCGTGCTGTCATTGGAGGCGCAACGTTCCGACATTTGCTGATCCCTTTCTGATTTGTGCCGGCGTTCAGGCCAGCAGCTTCTTGATCTCGTCGGCGGACGCGACTTTGCCCACGACCTTTACCTTGCCGTCTATGGCCAGCGCCGGGGTCATCATCACGCCAAACTTGATGATTTCCTGGATGTCTTCGACCTTCTCGATCGCCGCGCCAATGCCGGCAGCCTTGACTGCCGCCTCTGCATTGGCTTGGAGGGCCCTGCACTTCGCACACCCCGTGCCCAGAATCTGTATCTTCATCGAATCTCCTTTCGGTTCGTCATGTCGCCGGCCACGTTGCGGCGGCACACCTTCCGGCCTCGGCAAGCCGCGACCTCACATGATCAGGTTGAACAGGTAGCCCACGAAGACTATGCCGACCGCAACGACCCCGATGAAGACCCCGATCAGCTTTGGGCGCAGCACCTTGCGCAAGATGATCATCTCGGGGAGGGATAGAGCGATCACCGACATCATGAAGGCCAGCGCTGTGCCCAGGGCCGCGCCCTTGCCGAGCAGGGCCTGGACAACCGGCACGATGCCCGCCGCGTTGGAGTACATCGGCACGCCCATGATGACGGCCAGAGGCACCGACCACCATGCCGACTTGCCCATCAGCCCCGCAAGGGCGTTCGTGGGCACGTAGCCGTGGATGCCCGCGCCGACCGCGATCCCGAGGACCACGTAGAGCCACACCTTGCCCACGATCTCACGCACCGCATCTCGACCGGCGTTGAGACGATCATCCCAACTGAGGCTCTGCGCTTCCAGGTCGGTTCCGCCGCTGCCGCTCATCGCCGAGACCCAGGGCTCGAGGTGTCGTTCCATCTTGAGCCGACCGATGACCCAGCCCGCGAAAATCGCAACCAGCAATCCCGTGCCGATGTAGAGGGCGGTCACCTTGATGCCGAACATGCCGAGCAGCAAAACGACGGCGACCTCGTTGATCATGGGGGCCGCGATCAGGAACGAGAAGGTCACTCCGAGCGGAACGCCGCTCTGCACGAAACCGAGGAAGAGCGGAACCGCCGAGCACGAGCAAAACGGCGTCACGATGCCCAGCCCCGCGGCGAGCACGTTGCCGACGGACTCGCGCTTACCCGCAAGGATGGCGCGCGTGCGCTCCGGGGTGAAGAACGTGCGCACGATCCCCACTCCAAAGACCACCAGGACGAGAAGCATGAGCACCTTGGGGACTTCAAAGACGAAGAACTCGACCGAGGAGGCCAGATGCGAACCTCGGGCAAGGCCTATCACCGAGTACGTCAGCGTCTTCGCCATCGGCGCCAGATTAACGTAGAGCGCCCACCACAGCGTGAGCGCCAGAATCGCTCCGCCGCCCCGAGCGAGGGGCGTCAGACGAACGGACACGGCACCCTTGGCATCGGGCACCTGATCGTGTATTGATTGGCTATGTGGCGTAACAGCCATATATTCTCCCGGATCCTTAAGCCGCTCCAGGGCGTGGACCGATTGCTTGTTAGTGAAGTGAAGCGGCGAACCTCGACGCCTTCACTGCCTCAATGCAGCCGAAGAACTGCAGGATGCACGGCACGCGCAAACGGTAGAACACCTGCAGCCCCGCCTTGCGGTCCTCGACGATACCGGCATTGCGCATGACGGCAAGATGCTTTGAGACTGTGGACATGTCTGCGCCCACGACCCGCTGGAGGTCGCACACGCACCGTTCGCCTTTGGCCAGCTCGTCAATGATCATCAGTCGGCTCGGATGGGCCATGGCCTTGATGATCTGGGCCTTGAGCTTGTAGCTTGCCAGCGTTTCGTCCATTACTTGGCTAATATACCATATACGCAGGTATATGCAAGAGGTGCAGGCAACTTTGGCGGTTTTGTTCGCTGCGCCCGAAGGAAGGATCAGGTGCGGATATGGGGAGACGTGGCCGTTCGGTTAGTGCGAGGAAGAACATTGCAGTTCTGGTGGGAACCGGTGGCTCCACGACCGTACGGTGAACCAACGCAGTCCCATCCGGCACTATAGCTATGGAGGGATATGCAATGCGGTCTTTGGGGGTCGTCGTATGTCTGGCTGTCCTCGGAATCGGTGCACAAGCTCAAACGCCGACCGCGGTCGCTGACCATGAACGGGCCTTTCTGGTGGGTCCAGGCACGGTGCTCTGCGGGCCGATCGCGCAGGAGCCACGGTGGTCGTTCGATGGCCGATACGTTCTCATGAAACTGCATAGGGTCCTCATCAGCCGTGAGGCATTTGCTGCCGTGGCCGCACGACGGCAGACCGAACACGGGCCGACCGTCGAGCATGCACTGGTGCTCGTTGATGCGGATGCGGGCAAGGCTGAGCTGATCCTGCCTCGGACGGGGAGCGATGACCCTGGCTTGGACTGCGGGTGGCTCACGGGATCCCATGTTGGGGTTGCCGTCGCCCGTTCCGGCAGCGCTGCGGAGCCTCGGAGCATGAAGGTCACGTTGATTGACGCCGGCAGCCGAAAGACGCGAACACTGCTCGAGGTGGGCGAAGGAAGCTTGGTTCTGCTCGACTTTGACCTCACGGCGCCCCGCGTCCTTGTCCGCACCACAGGCCAGGTGGCCGGTGAGCCTCGCCGCACCGGTTGGTTTGTCGTAGATCGTACCGGCAACAAGCGGGAGGTTGCGTCCTCGGCGCTTCCCGGACCTGTGGAATACATGACATGGACGCATGACGGCAAGCTCCTCGCGAGAACGGGCCGACCCGGTTCGGCTCCTGACCGCAAGGCATCGGTCCGGTGGTGGATCGTGGAACCCCTGACCTTCGCCGTCCGCGAGATCGAGCGCCCGGCGATGCCGACCCCGGTTGAGCGCGACTCAGCCCTCCGTGTGGTGGCAAGCGAGCAGGAGGTGCGCCATGGCGAGGCGCGGGGGAAAGTGAATCTGCTCTGGCTGGAAACCACCAACGCGCAAGGCCCCGATCGTGCGCTCCTGTGCGCTGACGGTGACTGGGGCAGTGTGTCGCCCAGCCGATCGCACGTGCTGTGGTCGGCTCGGGGGGTTGCTTGGATCGCTCCAATCGCCTCGATACCGCTCTCGAAGTATCGCGAGTTGCAGGACGCCGCCGCCCGAACTGCTCTGATGAGCAAGGGGAAGCAGGTCGCCCTCGCCATCATGATGTACGCCCAGGACCACGATGAAACGCTCCCAGAGCCGGAACAGATGCCGTCTGGTATCGAGCCCTACATCAAGGGCGCCGAGGTCCTGCGGGACTTCGTCTATGCGCTGCGGGGCGGGAAGATTGCTGACTACGCGGCACCAGCAACGACTGAGATGGGCCATATTACCGGTCCTGGGGGCAAAGCGATCGTCTTCCTGGACGGGCATGTCGAGTGGAGGAATGACTGAGGCCCGCCCTGGTTCCGGGCAGCCGCCGGCCCCCGCGGCTCGATCCGGGCGTTGGGGCAACCACCGTGCCCCGTGCGATTCACCTCCGTGGCATCCTCAGTTCGTTCGAGAGGGCCTCGACACGATCGAGTGTCTCCCCTGCCTTGGCGCCGGCGACCGGCAACGGCCTGCAGGCCACGATCCGGCACGGGATGAGCCGAGCATCGCGGACGCCGCTGCGATCCAGAGTCGCGTCGAGCACGGCGGTACGATCCGCCGGCGCCCTTTGCGGGTCGAATACGAAGTTGCCCAGCGAGTAGGCCACGAGCGTCGGCGAACGCCCCTGCCTCGGGATGCGCTGCAGGCCCTGCAGGACATGAGGGTGGTGACCGATGACCAGGTCGGCCCCGGCGCGTGATGCATCGGCGGCAAGCGCCATCTGACGTCGTGTAGGACGTGGCTCGTACTCGATGCCCCAGTGGAACGAGGCGACGACCACGTCTGCCCGGCCGCGTGCGCGACGAATCGTGCTGAGCACGCCCGCCTTCGAAGCCTGTGCCACGCTCGGAAGATCGGGGCGGAGGTATGAGGCGTCCTGAACAATGTCACAGAACCCGACGAACGCCACTCTGAGGCCACGGCGCACGACGATGGCGGCATCCTCGGCTCTTGCGCCCGACATGCCCGCGCCGCACCAAGCGATACCCTCGGGTGAGGCGGATCTCAGGAACGCCATCGTGTCGGCGAGACCTGCCCGTGTGCAGTCAAGAGTGTGGTTGTTGGCGAGCGACACGATGTCGAAGCCTGCACGACCCAGCCCGGATGCTGCAGCAGGCGTGGCGCGGAAACTGAACGGCTTGGCAACCGGCACATGGGAGGCGCTGATGGGGCACTCCAGGTTGCCGAACGCGATGTCGGCTGACCGGAGACGATCGGCAATGAGGGCGAAGGGGTAGTCGGGACCGTGCCTCGCGATCTTGCGTCCCACGCCTCGGTCGAGCAGGATGTCGCCGACCGCCACGAGCCGAACGGTGTCGCGATCTGCGCGTGGTGACGTGCGGGCAGTGTCCGGTCCCGCAACCGCCCGATCGGGCTCGGAGCCATACTTGGCGAGCGTCGGCATCAGCGCGAGAGCGAGGAGCGTTGCGGCGCACCAGGTCGGCGACCGACGGCAAAGATCGCGGATCATCGTTCCCCGCTCCGCAGAAGCGAGGACGGTCGCACATGCGTCATTCGGGCAGCCCCTTGTGTTTCGATACGGACGGCGCGGACATTACAGCCCAGCGCACAGCGAACGAGCTGATTCGCGCCGTCCCGCTCAACCACCGGGGCTGAACGCCGCGTCCAACGTTGCCACTGTTCGACGGCTCCGCGTTCGATCCTGCCCTCACCCTGACCCTCTCCCGCGCGCCA
>DYKI01000055.1:8955-20884 GCA_020722705.1 Chthonomonas calidirosea
CTCCCGCGCGCCAGAGTGGTGCGAAGCCGGGGTCCCGCATGCGCGGGAGAGGGGATTCTGCATGCGTGCCGTTGCCGTTGTCCCCTCTCCCGCGCATGGTTGCGTAACGCATCAGGAGACTGAGGCGCGCGGGAGAGGGATAGGGTGAGGGCTACGGCTCCTTGACCGTGCCGGACTCGACCGCGGTGAGTCTGCAGTCGTCATAGGTCACGTGCCCTTCCGTGTAGGGAGCGGCCTGAATCGTGTTCAGGATGTACCGCACTCTATGCGTGCCCTCGGATGTCCGGAACCGCACTTCGACCCGGCGATAGGGCCCAGCATCCCGGATGGCGGCTATGGGATGCTCCTTGATCACTGCGCCGCTCACCGAAAGCTCATGCACGATCAGGCCGGCGACATCGCCGGAATGGCGGCCAAAGCCCTTACCGTGCAGGTCCGAGGCGCGCACCCAGGCTTCCGCCAAGTAGTCGGTATTGCCGCGAACGACGACATCCTGAAATACCATCGTGTGCCCATCGCCGTCGGTGTGCGTTCGCAACGCCTGCTTGCCTGTCATGATCTCCGGCATGCCCAGATGCGGATGCTGGACGTAGTCGGTCTCGGCCCAGATGCAGCTCTGTTGCGGCGAGGCAAACACATAAGTCCAGCCTGCGAAGGGCGTTCGGTCGCCCATTCGACCCACCGTTCCGGCCACAGTCTGCTCAAAGCCGCCGTTCGCCAGCAGATTGCCTGGCCCCGATGGGCTTGCGGCAACGGCTACGGGAGTGCGGCCTGAAGGCCCGGCACCGGGCAGCACCTCGATGGCGTGGATGATCGCCTCCGCTCCGTCACAGCCCTTGAGGCGGACGGCAATCGTCCCGCTCTGGGCAGCGACATTCCGGAAGGCCAGAGCAGCAGCCCGGAACATGCCGCCCGCTGTCGCGGCCAAATCCAGTCTGCGTGCCACAGACCTGCCGTTGATCTCGATGTCGAGCGCCCGCTGCTCGGGGCGGACTTGTCTGGTCTCGACGAAGTGAAGGCGAACGGTGTACCGACCCGGCGCCACTGTGAAGAACGCCGTCAGGTCGGGCGCATGGGCTCCATAGCGGTAGAGCTCCGGATCGCGCGTGCCCAGAATCGTCGCACGGGTGGGCCGGGTGTGCCAGTGCGCGACAACCGAGTCAGCATTGACGCCGGAGCGGACGATCCACTCGGTAGCGGGTCGCCATAGACTTCCATCGGAGGCGCGCCAATCGGAACGGCCGGCGTAACCGAAGATGACCCGCTGCGCCTCGGGCTTCAGATACTTGCGCTCCTGAAGTGACTGTCCGGCAGCTCTCGACGACAGCACCGATCGCAACGTGACGCGCGAGCCCTTCGATACCGGGTTGCCTCTGCCGAGAGGTCGCAACTGTACGCTGTGCTTGCCGTTCTCAAGTCCGTTCCGATAGTAAAGCACCTGGTTCGCCCGCCGCACCGGCGACCAGCAGTCCACCGGTACACGCTGCATGACGCCATCGAGGCTCACTTCGGCCAGGCCGCCGTCGGGTCCGACATCGCCGACAATGCGCACCTGATTGCCCACAAACGCTAGATCACCGGCTCGGGCGCCGATTCCATGTTCCGTTTGCGGGTCATCACCCGACACGACGACGCTCTGTGTGCCGTCACGCCGGATGCTGACAAGGCAGTCGCCATGTGGAAGCTGACGGATCGTCGCTGAACCCGTGCCCAAACGGTCCGCGCGTGCCCCAGCCGGCAATGTGCGCAGGGTCAGCGGCTTCCCGTCCGCCATAACGCGCGTCGGGCGAAACGAGAGACGCAGAACGTCCACGTTTGGCCCCAGGGCGGGATAGGTGGAGTAACGGACCGAACCGTCGGCGTACTGCACATCGCGCACGACATGCGTCGTCCGAACGATGTGGTTCTCGCGTGGCGCACCGAACTCCTCGGGCTGCCACCCGATCGCATTCAGAGCATGCTTCAGCGCCATGGGATGGGCTATCTTGAACCAGCCTCCTGCAACGATCTGCCCGCCGTCAATGTTGTCCTCGACGACACCCGTCTCATGTCCGTCGTAAGTGGCGAGGAGCATCATCCGGCGCGCCATCTCAAGCATCCGTGCATCGCGCGTGCGATGCCCCAACTCGGCATAGACCGGCGCGAGCTCCATCGGCCCATACCAGAGCGAGCGCCCACAGCAGCCCGAGGATTCCGGATATGCCCATGCGCCGCTGAAAACGCCTCCGCCCGATCCTGCGTCCACCGACGTGCGGTTCAAGAAAAGGGTCAGGATGTTTCGGACGTCGTTGCGCCAGTTCGGAAACACGCCGGGATGGGCCATCAGATACCGACATACGAACTCGGTAACGTTCTCAGCCTGTACCGGGTCGTTCCAGTCCCAGTAGTTGCGTCCCCAGGCATCGTTCTCGGTCCACCTCGGCAAGAGCACGTCTCGCAGGTAGCGCCTGCCGGCATCGCGCGCAGCGACGATCTCGCCGTTGCGCCCCGTGTAGCCAAGGCGGATCACCTCATCCAGGAACTCCAGGATGAAGGCGACGCCGCCTGTCTGCAGATCCTCCCAGACGGCATCCTCGGGGTTGGCGTAGCGCGCCCAGGGCGACACGCTTGGGTCGCTTCCACGGCGCTTGGCGAACAGATCGGCCCAGCGCTTCGCCATGTCCCACCACTCACGCTTGCCGACCATCTGATAGGCCCGCACGAGACCGATGCCAACCTCGGCGACGATGTCGAGCTGAATCATCCCCTTTGGATTGGCCTGCCCATAGGGCGCACCCTTCGTGGGCACGCTGATCAGGATCCCGGGCCATGGATGCCTGCTGTCGGTCAATGAGTGTTTCCGCAGGGCTTCAACCGTCAGCCAAACGTGCCCGATCGCCGCGGGGTCGCCTGAGTACCGATAGTAGTCAACGAGCCCAGACAGCACGTAGGCTGCACGCTGCCCCAGATCGCCGTTGTCCCAGTCCCGTAGTTGGGGTATGGAGATGGTGCCATCCGGAGCGATTGCCCAGGTTCCGTTGAAAACGTAGTGCGGCGCGGCAGACGGTTTGTCCGACCAGGGGTACCGCTTGAGCGTCTCCGCCGCGATGCGGATGCGCCAATCGAGCTGGCCGTTCTGCCCGCGGTACCATGGGGCAATGATGCCGTCGCGGTCCTCTATGGCTTGGTGCGCATAGTAGCGCTTCGGCGTCTCTGCCAGGCGAGATGCGCCGGATACGTTCAGCGTCAGAGCGCACACGACGGCGATGATGACCACACGGCTCCAGTAAGAACCGGGTCCTCCCGATCGGTTCATGGACGTGATCTCCTCGAGCGAGCCGGGGCGTTCAGGTATTGTCCCGCAACCAGCGGAGCGTATCCTCGGCGGCGTTCCTGGTTGGCGCCCAGGTTTCGTAGTAGAGCAGCTCCGGCTTGAGCTCCCGGTGGTAGACGGGTATCTCCTCCAGCGTGCATGGGATCCAGACGGCAACGCCGCGCGACTGGATGTCCTTGAGCAGGTCCATCCACGCGATGAACGCCTTGTTCCGCGCGCCGTGGACCCACTGGATGCAGTCGAGCCCTGGAATGGTGCACAGGTCGGGCACATGCACGAGGCACTCCGGCCCGTCCAGATGGTACACGCAGTGGCCGAGATGGGCGGCCTCCTCCTCGAGCGCAGGCATGGCCCACTTGCGGAACTGACGCGGCCCGATGAGCGCCGCAAAGTCGCACTGGATCGTGTTGGTGCGAACCGGATGGTAGGCATGCACCCAGCCGGTCGTGCCCGTCGCGGCCATATTGCCCGCGTCGTAGAGCGCATCGTAGATGGGCACATAGAGAGCGCGCACATCGGCCATGGCGCGGTCAATGATCTCCGGCGTGTCCACCAGGTCCATGCAGAGCCGGTCGCCGCCCCGCATGGCCAGCAGGGTGTCCATGTTGCTGTGGAGGTCGAGGTGAGCCACGGCCATGTTCCCGCGAAAGGTGTCGGCCAGAATGCGGCAGAACTCCAGCATCCGCTGCCACCATGCGTTGTTGGGATCGAGCTTGATCGGCAGGGCGGCCTCCCAGTCGTCAATGCACGGCACGGCCCAGCTTGTACCGTAGTTGTCCTTCGGGAACTCGAGCTTCGCGCCAAGCCAGGCCGCCATCATGTCGGGGCCGAAGCTGGGCGTGTAACTGGGAACGGCTTCGCCCCCGTACCAGAGCTTCGAGCTCGCCTCCAGCACCTGCTCGGCCACGGCGCGCATATCGCCGTGGGCGCCTGCCATATACGGTGGCCAGTTTGGCCCAGGAGCCTTCTCGTCCAGCGGCGCTCGGATGACGCACACCGGTCGGTCAATGATCTCGTGGTTCCAGAAGGCAAGCCAGCGTTCGGTGGCTTCGGCGAGATCGGGTTTCAGCTCAAGTGTGGGCACGGTCGGGATCGTCACGATGGCTCCTCGCATGTCGGGAACTCGGTGATGCGCAGGTTCGCGCAGCCGTAGGGGATGAGCTCGATGTCCTCAAGCGGCTCGTCGGACACCACGGGAGACTCCGGCGTCGGTCCCGCGGAGTTGTCCGCGAGTGTCCATTCGGGCACGCGCCTTGCGGCGGCTTTCACGACAACGGGCGCGCACTCGGCGGCGAACGGCATATCCGACGGCGGCATCTCGACGACGCGCAGAGGGCCGTTCTCGCAGAGCGCGTAGTTCCACGGCGTAGCGGGCAGGATCTCCCAGTCTGGGCTGCGCTCGCCAGGTGCAGGACGTGCCTTGCCGGCGATGAGCCGTCGCTCCTCCCCGATGCGAAGCGACAGTACCAGCGGGCCACGATGCAGGGTCAGCGCGTTATGGTGACGGCGTTCGCGACGCACGGCCATGGGGAGGATCAGTTCCACAGCGTCGCCGGGGCGCCAGGTTCTGCGAACGGCCGTCCACGGCTCGGCCAGATGGAACGAGATCTGCTCACCGGCATCGGGCGTCAGGACCGCCGCGGTGGCCCACTCGGTCCATTGCGGACGCCGCAGGACGAGCGGAAACTCAACGGGCCGGTCGCATTCGACCTCAAAGCGCACGCGCTGAGCGAACGGATAGTCGGTGACTTCCCGGATGGCAATCGGCACGCCGGCGATGTCGGTCCGGACCTCGGATGGACCGTACGCCGTTGCTGCAAGGCCTCCGTCCGGCGTCGCCATCCAGAGGCTTTTCACGAGCTTGGGCCAGCCCTGATGGCAGTTGGCCGTGCAGCACCCGAAGTTCGGCTCGAGGCCGAACACGTTGGAGTCGTCGTTGTTGTTGGTCCAGTTCCGTGGAGCCACCGTGCACAGGACCTGATTGGCCTGCTGATCGTACTGATGCGCCCACATGTCTGCGGTGAACGTGCCAGGCAGGGCGTTGTAGGCTATCCGCTCCAGCCGATCGGCGAAGGCCGCGTCGCCCATGATGGCGATCAGCTCCTCCAGCGAGAACATGTACTCCACGACGGCGCAGAGCTCCGTGCCCTGCGTGGGATCGAGGCCCGCGTAATGCTCATCGCCGGTGAAGATGCCCGTGGCCTGCCCGTGGTACTTCTCCAGCATCTCGATGGTCCGGTAGACGGCCTTGAGGTCATCCTTATCGCCGCTTTGACGCCACCAGACGCCGCAGGTCTTGACCGCCATGGCGTTGTTCACGACGTGGGTATGGAGCACGCAGCCTTCGCGCGGCGTCTTACCCGTATGGCGGAAGTCCTCGAAATGCATGCGCCAGTCATGGCCCTGCAGCGCGAGTTTGCCCGCAACATCCAGCAGCCACTCCTCGCCCGTGCGGTTGTAGAGCCAGTGGATGCTGAGCACGGCGTCGGCCCATCGGTGCTTCCCCCAGTCGCGCAGGGGCCGCTCGTCGAGTGTCCGATGCAGGCAGCGGAAGAATCGGGTGATGAACGGGATGACCCGATCGTCGCCACTCGCTTCGTGATGTTGGGTCAGGGCCTTCAGGACGATGAACACGGGCCACTGATCGTAGGGTGCGCGCCCGGGAGCCTGAACCGGCCCGATCCATCCGTCGTCGTCCTGCATGGTCAGGATCGAGTCCACCCAGCGCTGCGCTCGGGAAAGGAGCACGCGGTCCCCCAGCACGTGCGCCAGCGGAACGAGGCCATCCAGATAGTAGGGACCCCGCTCCCAGCCCTCGGTCTTGCCGTCGAGCCACATATTGTCGGGGCCCAGATCGGGCCAGGCGGTTTCCAGGTGACCGGTCAGGCCGTGGGCCTGGACCTGGCACTGCCGCAGCAGCCATCCGAGAGGACGCACGCTGCCGAGCGGCAGGGGGATAAACGCGTCTCTCTGGAGCGGCGCGCGGTTCGGAACGGGACGGTATCGCACGTTGAACCTCGGAACTTGGATTGGAGCGCTGGTTCGCCGGGTCCGAGCCGAAGTCCTCTCGTGCCGATCACTTCCGCCGCGCAGCTCGGTCAATCCCGGCGTGCGCTTCGGGCAACGGTCGTGCCGCCCGAAGCCGCATGGGCTCTGGAACCTACGGGCCGGTGCAGGATCGAGACTGCAGCATTTGATCGTGCTATTGGGAGAACGAAGTTGCTGTAGCCTCCCGGCGAGGCGAAGCAGCTTCTTCGCAGTCCCAACGCACGGATCGCGACGGACCCGATTGACAGCGCGGCACTGAAAGGGTATCGGAACAGCGAAGGCGGCGGTCGTGCGTGCCGGACGGTCCACCTTTGTTGGATGCCGAAGTCAATGGCAGGGAAGGGTCCCGACAAGACGCGAGGAAGGAAACCAATGTGCTACGTTCAGTGGCTCGCAACAACTCTCGCCGAGTCAAGCTGTTGTTCTCGATTGCGGCACATTGCAGCTCGCCGCGCACCTTGCCACACCCAAGCCTCGAGCGCTCAGAGCACGCCTACGATCTAGATAGGCTACCGCAAGGCCGCCACCATTCTTCCGTCTTGCCACATGAGAGCAGGCGCTCTTCCGGCGCAAGCCTGACAACCCTAACTGTAGGGCGCTCGTACTTTTGCTTGGTGTTGTTTTCCTGGCCGATTTCGTCAACCATCTTCTTAGGTTTCCTTTTTGTTTGCGCTCGTACTTTCGCTTGGTGTCGTTTTCCTGGCCCCTCATTGACCCACCCCCGCAAGTGCTGGTTGCCGCAAAGCAGTTGCGACAGCGCTGTGTCTTAATCGTCTGCCTTGACATTGTCCAGACCCACGTGCTTGAACGGGAACCGACCGGGGGCGACACCGCGTGGCTTGCTCCTGCTGACGTGGATGTGGGTCGTCGTCATTCAACAGGTGGAGCTTGCCATGTCGTAGTTGACGCGAAGGCATTTGACGGTGCGATTGCCTTGGCTTTCCTTGAACTGCTCCACGGCCGGCTTGCCTACGAGGATATGCCGTCTGGCATAGAGGGATTTCCGGATTCTGTTGTGCGCGAGGGTGCGAGCCGAAAGTGCGAGGATATCTGCCGCGAACAGCGCTCAACTCCCCTTGCGGCGGCTTCTCACCTTGTTGATTGTTCGCTGCCGACATGGTCCGGCCTGACACGATTGTTGTGTTTCCACATGCATGCGCATTGAACGCTTGCTGTTCGCTAGTATGGACCTTGCATCCTACATTGTCAAGGTGTTTGTCCTACATGGGGAGGGCCGTACTGTCGGGTCAGTCGGAAGCTGCGAGCCGGGCAGCTCCTCGTGGGATGTCGGATTGCCGTCCCTGGGCATGCAGGATCGAGGCCGACGACGGCGAACGTATTGGCCGTGGAAACAGGAGCCAAACGCGCCCGGGGAATCCGTCTGCCGCACGTGCGTCAGTTCGTCATGGAGATCGTGCTGATCGGCCTGTGCGTATTCCTGACGGTTGAGGCCAGGGGATTCCTGACGCGTGACAACATCCTCAACGTTCTGCGCGCTGTGTCCATGCAGGGCATCATCGCCTTCGGCATGACGATGGTGATCATCGCGGGCGAAATAGACCTGAGCGTGGGTTCCGCGGTCGCCTTCTCCGGGTGCCTCTGTGCGTGGTCGGTCGAGTTCCTCACGGGTCGCGGGCTCTCGCCGGAGGCTTCCGTTGCGGCGGCGATCCCCGTCAGCCTGGCCGCAGGCAGTCTGGTTGGAGCCATGACCGGGTGGCTCCGAGTCCGGTTCAGGGTCCCCACATTCATCTCGACTCTCGCGTGGCTGACCGTGCTGAAAGGTGTGGCGGAGCTGATCACCAACGGCTTTCCGCTGACGCCTTTCCCGGAATGGTTCAACTTCATCGGCGGCGGGCACATCAAGGGTATCCCGTTCCCGGCTCTCGTCTTCCTCGCTGTGTTCGCGATCGTCCATGTGACGATGCACCGCACGGCGTTCGGGCGCGCCATCTACGCTGTCGGGGGCAACGTCGAGGCTGCCCGGCTCAGCGGCATCCCGGTCGGATCCGTGAAAATGCGCGTTCTGGCTATCGTCGGTTTGCTTGCGGCCCTGAGCGGCATCATGCAGGCTTCACAGATCATGTCGGGCAGCGCCACGACGGCACAGGGATGGGAGCTTGATGTGATCTCGGCAGTCATCATCGGCGGAGCCAGCCTCATGGGAGGCGCCGGAACGGCACGAGGAACCCTGGTGGGCGTGGTCTTCCTGGGCGTGCTTGTCAACGGGATGACGCTCATGAACGTGAGCGAGTACTGGCAGCATGTCGTCCGCGGCGGACTGATCCTGGCGGCGGTGCTGATGAACCTCGCCCCTCAAGAAAACCGCCGGTGACCATTGAACTTTCGCGGTCCGGACGCGTCCTATAAGTACACGCGCATCCTGTGCAGGTTCGGTAGGCGAGCGTTAGGCATACCGAAACCCGTGACGGTCGAGGTCAGATGCGCGAAAGCCAAAGGAGGATGAAGATGAACCGCAACACGCTCATCGGGTTGGCCGCCTGTGCAGCGCTTCTCATCAGCTCAGGCGTCCGCGCTGCAGCCGGCATCGGTCAGGGAGCTGTCGGCAACGGCCTCGTTCAAACAGAGACCGGCCAGGTCGGCCATTTCCAGTTCAAGGCCTACAAGGCTATCGGCAACATTCAGGGCCACGAAGTGGTCCGCGTCGGCGGAATAGCCGCGTTCAGCACCGTCTTGCCGGATCATGCCCTCGTCGAGATCAACTGCAAGAGGGTGACCCGCTTTGTTCTGGGCGACGATAAGCGCTCGGCCGAGTTCTCCGGTCCGGCCATGATGCATGTCCGAACGCTGGGCAGCGTGAGGCGGATCCCCGGAGTGCTTGCCTGGCGCGTCGCCGACAATGGCCGCCCGGGACCGAACAATCCTCCCGACCTTGTCGGCGTCCATTTCGTACCTGCCAACGGCGGCGAGGAGTTTCAGTTCGGCGGAGCGGTCATTCGAGGTGATGTGCGCGTGTTCGAAATCACGGACACTCGCCCCTGACGGGCAACACCCATCGGCCCACTCAGGCATTCTGCCCCATCGTGAACGGGACCGCACCCGCCGGTGCGGTCCCGTTCCTGTACCACGCGCCTTTCGCCACATCCGGCCCAGTGACAACCCGAGGTCCAGCGGTCGAATGCGCGGAGCATCGGAGACCCCGGCACCCCGGCGGTGTATACTGGGATCGGCTTGCATTCCGCTGAGATCGAGCCACGGAGGGAACCATTGCCGGGACTCATCCTGGGCGCATGCGTCGTGCTCCTTACCTTTGCCGTCGGATGCGTCGGTCAGCCTGCTGCCGACACCTTCGTCGAGAACAGGCACATCCGCGTTGGCGTCAACCTGAAATGGGGCGGGGCCATCACACACGTCTCCACGCCCGACGGACCGAACATCATCAACTCCCACGACCTCGGCAGGCAGATCCAGCAGTCCTACTATTCGGGGCCGCCCAACTACCGACGCGAGGGCAAGGAGAAGAGCGCCCATTGGGCCTCATTCCCGTGGAACCCGATCCAGACCGGTGACGCGTTCCATAATGGCTCCAAAGTGCTCGAACACCGGGTAGGCGACGGTCGGCTTTACGTCAAGACCATCCCCATGCTCTGGCCGATGAACAATGACCCGGCCGAATGCATCATGGAAACCTGGATCACCCTCGATCCCGATAGGCCGAGCTTTGCCTATCGGGCGCGCCTGACCAACTCCCGAAGCGACACCACCCAGTACCGGGGCAGCAGCCAGGAAGTGCCTGCAATCTACACGAACGGCCCGTGGCACAGGCTCATGACCTACCTTGGAGACAAGCCGTTCACGGGCGAACCCCTGACCGAGGTCCGCAACGATCACCGGGAAGGCTGGCCGTGGGTCAACTACCTGCCGACGGAAGGATGGGCGGCCCTCATCAACGAGCAGGGTTCCGGCATCGGCGTCATCGTGCCGAGACCGATGGAGTTCCATGGCGGTTTCGCTGGCAAACGAGGCGTCGGAGGCGAAAAGGACGGACCGACCGGCTACATGTCGCCGATTGCCACCGAGATACTCGACCACAACATCGTCTATGAGTACACCTGCACATTCGTTGTCGGCAAGCTTGAAGCCATCCGAGCTGAGGCACAGCGCAGAGCGCCGAAGTCCTTGCCCGCATGGAGCTTCGACAAGGCCCGACAGGGCTGGCACTATGCCAACGGGCGCGACGCGGGATGGCCGATCGGTGGAAGAGGTCTCACAGTGAAGGCGGATGCGCCTGGGCAGACCGTCAGGGTCATCGGTCCGCTCACGTTCTGGCGCGCCGCCGATGCTCCCGGTGTGCGGCTGCGCGTCTCGGTCAATGCGCCGACCACGATTCGAGTGTATTGGCGCGGCACACCCCATCCGGCCGCCTCGACCAGGCCCAGCGAATGGGCAAGATGGCGCAACGCGTGGTGGGATGAGACCCGCTCGGCGGAAGTCAAGGTCCGTCCAGGCGCCCGGCAGTGGGTCACGGTTCGGCTGGCGGGCCGCGCCGGCTATGATGGCGGAGTGACCGGCCTCGCACTCGATCTGCCCGACGGGGCCGCGCTGCATGATGTCGTGCTCATGGAGCGTTAGCCCGCCGCTCCTGCGAGGTGAACCTGGCCGCCAGCACGCGCCGGGAAAGGAAACGCGATGCAGCCACAGTACGACGATTTCGCGGATGTTTACGAGCAGTCCCTCGAAGATTCCGAGTTGGCGAGGCAAAACCTGCCGTTCTACGTGAGCCTGTACCTGAAGGCCAGGGGACCCGTCGTCGAACTGGGCGTCGGGACCGGGCGCATCGCCATCGAGGCGGCCAAACGCGGGCAGTCCGTGATTGGCATTGACAACTCGCCCCGCATGCTGGAGACCTGTCGGAAACGGGCTCACGAGGCGGGTGTCTCCGGGCGGATTCAGCTCGTCCAAGCCGACTTCAGGGAGCTCAAACTCGACAGACCGGCCCAACTCATCGCCATGCCGTTCCACACCATATGCGACATCGGGGAGGCATCCGATCGCCGGGCCATTCTCGCCCGCATCGCTCAGAATCTCTCCCCTCAGGGCCTGTTCGTATTCGACCACTTCGTGTTCGATGCCGACCTCGCCATGCGCTACGACAATGTGCCGCACATCGAGGCCGAGTACACCGATCCGGACACGGGGCGAGAAGTCATCTTCTGGACCTGCGGGATGTACGACCTCGAGGAACAGCAGATCAGGGTCGTGGCCTGGACGGACGAGCTGGATCGTGATGGCGTCGTGGTGCGGCGTCGGTATCGGCGCTATACGTCCTGCTGGGTCGAGACCGAGCAAATGCGAGCCGAACTGGCAGAGGCGGGGCTCAAGGTTGTGGCCCTCCATGGCGATTTCAAGGGCGGTCCCGTTGACGATGACGCGGTCGTGAACGTCTGGATAACGTCGCGAAGCGAGCCGTTCGATAGCGGCCCGGCAGGAGCCTCGCCCTCCCGCAGCACGCCATCCCACGGCTCGGCAGCAAGGCCGTTACCCCCGCCCCCTCCGGCGGGCGGGGGCAAGGGGGCATATGCGCTAACTTACAGGCCATTCTAGTGACTC
>DYKI01000056.1 GCA_020722705.1 Chthonomonas calidirosea
GGAGCCTCGCCCTCCCACGGAGCCTCGCCCTCCCGCGGAGCCGCATTCCCCGGATGCGCATGCGCTCGGATTGACGTGGGGTACAATCTGCGCACGATGCCGCGCGCAGGCAGCGGCGTTGCCGAAGCTGCCGGTTTGCGGCCAGGAGACTCGTATGCCCCTGTATGCTGGCGTTTGCGAGACAAACATCACGCCACCTCTCGGCGTTTGGATGGCAGGCTATGCGTTTCGCCCATCCGGATGCACGCTGGTCCACGATGAGCTGCACGCCCGCGCGGTCGTGTTCAACGACGGCAACGCGGCTGTGGCCATCCTCGCCATGGACCTCATCGCCCTTCCCAGGGACCTGGTGACGCAGATCCGCGAAGGTATTGCCCAAAGCGTCGGTCTGAGACCCGAGGCGGTGATGCTGAACTGCAGCCACACCCATGGCGGGCCGAACCTGGGCGTCTACAACGCCATGGGCTCGCGCGATCCCGCGTATGTGGATGTGCTGGTGCGCAAGCTGGTCGGCATGACGCGGCAGGCGGCCGACACGATGAAGCCGGCGGTGCTGACCTATGGCCGCGCGCCCGTGCAGATCGGAATCAACCGCAGGCAGACGAATGGTCCGAACGGCCAGACGGTCCTGGGCCAGAACTACTCGGGGCCGGTTGCGCCTTACGTGGACGTTCTGGGCGTCGCGGAGCCTTCGGGCGGCACCTTTGCCATCCTCTTCAGTCATGCATGCCACGGCACGACGCTGGGGGGCGATAATCTGCGGGTCACGGCAGATTTCTGCGGCTATGCGGCGGACCATGTGCGGCGCGAGACCGACGGGGTCGTGACACCGCTCTTCCTGCAGGGGTGCAGCGGCAATATCAACCCGTTCCGGCGCGGCACCTATATCTCGGCGGCCCACAATGGGCGCATGCTCGGTCAGGCCGCCATGTCGGCATGGCGCAATGCATCGCCGCTCTATGACGACGAAGTGCTCGCTTTCGCCGAGAGCACCATTGACCTGCCCCTGCAGGACCCGCCGAGCGTGGAGCAATGCGACGCCTCCATCGCCGAGTGGGAGGCCAAGCTCCAGCACGAGAAGGCCGGCGGCAACATGGGCGCGATCCTCCACGCAGAGGGGATGGTGGCCTATCACCGCTACGAACGGGAGCAAGCCGCGAAGGGCGGCCCGTATACGGCCCCGTTCCACATCCAGGTGCTCACGATTGGCGGCGCTCGGTTCATCGGACTGCCCGCAGAGACGTTCGTTCAGTACGCCCTCGACTTCGATGTGCAGATTGACCAGCCGGTGTTCCCGCTCGGATGCACAAATGGGGCGCTGAACTACTTGCCGACGGCAGCCGACTTCCCGCTGGGCGGCTATGAGATCGAGCACGCGCACAAGTACTACAACAGCCTCATGTATACGCCGGATTGCGAGAAGCTGGTGCGGGCGAAGGTCTACGAGATGATCGGGGCCGAGAGTCCTGATTGGACGCCATACAGCCCTTAGAAACGCGTATAAGGGGTTAGCCGGGGCGTCGGGACGAGAGCGACCCGGCGTCAAGGAGGCGGCCTGTGGCCGGCAATCCCCACCGATCCGAGCGCGTTCCCGCACTCGACGCCGACGATGTCATCGGCCTGTTCAAACCTGCCGTTGACGCCCACACCCTTGGCCTTGTATCGGTGACGCGCCTGCTTGCCGAGTGCGGCTATCGCGCCATCGAGGCCGACCCGGCGATCAACGGGCTCCTGGACACAACGATCAACGCCGAGGGTGCCGAGCAGATCGAGCGGTGGGTGCGGTCCAATCGGATCACCCGCATCGGTGTCAGCTATCGGCTCGATCCGCAGTCCGGAGTCGAGAAGCTCGACCAGCTCATCTGGGCGCTGGGCATGCGCGGGCTGATGGCCGATCAGGGAGGCCCGATTCGGAGCCTCTATTTCGCGGGGCTTCCCGATGCATGCCGTCTTGCTTACGAGCGCCATGGCAGTCTCGTGACCGTGTTCTCGGGCGAGGATGCCGACCACGAGACGCTGCTCCGACTCGGCGTTCCTGCGGGGCGCATCCCTGCGCGCATCAGGGAGACCGGCGCGTATGACGACGCTCGCATGGCCTTTGGCCGCGACCTGATCCGCCGCGGACTGCACCACGGCATCCGACCTGCCGCAAGGCCCCGGTACCGCGAGTTCGGCACTCGCCACGACACTCTCGATCTGCGGCTCCGCCACGCGACCGAACGAGGCGCGTTGCCGCTGATGCGCGCCCATGTCGGGCCCTATTCGGACCATCGCGAAGATGCCGTCCGCCAGATGCGCGATTGGTGCCGGATGCTGGCCGCCTCGGGTTACCTCGATGTGCTGTCGCTGGGCACGTCGCAACTGACACAATCACGCTTCAACGAAGACTGGGAAGGCCTGGCCAACGGCGGCGGCGTTCCGGTGCGCACGCCCGACGAGTACCGGATGCTTCGCGAAGCTGCGCGGCCGATGCTTGTGCGGACCTACTCGGGCACCCGAAACGTGCCTGCCATGGCGCGCATCCACGAGGAACACCTCGAGATCGCGTGGCATGCCCTCTCGCTCTGGTGGTTCTGTCGCCTCGACGGCCGCGGAGACAACGACCTGGCGTCGAACCTGCGCGAGCACTTCGAGACTATGCGCTACATCGCGCACACCAACAAGCCGTTCGAGCCCAACGTGCCTCACCACTTCATGTTCAGGGGCGCCGACGATGTCACCTACGTCGTTTCGGCCGTTCTTGCAGCCCGGGCCGCTCACGCGTGCGGCATCCGGCACCTTGTCCTGCAGACGATGCTGAACACTCCCCGACGCACCAGCGGCCTTGCCGATCTGGCCCGTGCGCGGGCGATCCTGGCCCTCCTGGACGATCCGCGTCTGGACGGCATGCGGATCACGCTCCAGCCGCGCGCCGGCCTCGATTACTTCTCGACGGACCTCGAGACGGCGCGCGCCCAGCTTGCTGCTTCAACGGCGCTGATGGACGACATCGAACCCGCCGACGCAGCCAGTCCCCAGATCATCCATGTGGTGAGCTACTGCGAAGCTGTCAGCCTCGCGACGCCGCCGGAGGTGGACGAAAGCATACGCATCACTCGAGCCGCGCTCGACGAGTACCGAAAGCTGCGGCGCAAAGGCGACGTGGACGACATGGGGGCGCATCCCGAGGTCAAAGCGCGCACTCAGTCATTGATTGGCGATGCCCGGACCGTGCTGACCGCCATCGAGGAAGCGATCCCGGCCCCCTACACGCCCGGGGGTTTTCACACCATCTACCGTGCGGGCTTCCTGCCGACTCCCGACCTCTGGAACTGCCGCGACGAGTTTCCGGAGGCGATCCGGCGCCGGACCGCCATGGCCGACGGCTCGGTGGTGGTGATTGGCTCTGACGGCAAGGCGGTACCTGCTGCCGTTCGTGCGGCGGAGGCCGCATCCGAGGCGCGGCGCATGGCGGTATTGGACACGTCAGCGGGGGATCGAACATGATCGCCTGGATGCGTCAGAACGACCTGGGGGTCGCGCTGTTGTCCTGGGATTTGCCCTCTTAGCGGCCATCGTTGTCCGCCTGATTTGGGGTTGGTTCGTGACCCGGGCGGCCGGCCGCTACGCGCCACTCCTCGGAGCCAAGGCGCTGATTCCGGTTCGTGACCTGGTGGTAGGGGCCTAATCCTGGCAGGGGCGCATTCCGCAGCATCCGCTTGGGCTTCAGGTTCCGGCCGCGCCGACCTTTCAGGTCTGATCAACCAGGCGGCCGCGATCGGTTGGGGTCTCATCATCACCGTAGCGGTCATTCGCACGACCAGCGCCATCGTGGATGCCTACATCCGCAACACCGACGACGGCTCGCACGATGGCGACAGTCGTGCGCGAGCACTGCTACTCCTCGTGCGGCACTGCCGGTCTGAAGCTAACGGCGGCCAGTGCCGATGGCCGAGGCCGGCTTAGGATATTCGATCACGATGTCAGGCGCCGAACCACCCGCCGGCGGGCGCCGGCCGTTTCCGCCGTCGTCTTTGCGGTTCTCGCCGACGCTGTAGAGGACGAAGCCACGGGCGGTGCGCTGATACATGAGGGGCTTGCCCGAAAAGGGATCGAGCAGGGGTGTGCCGCCCACTTCGGCAAGCGTTTCAGGTAAGCGGCCCACACGCAGGCGGTACTCGGCGATGCGGACAAGACCCTCGCGCATCCTGCGCTGAGCGTCGTTCAGGGCCACCTTGTCGGCCATCCGGCTGAAGACCGGCGTCAGGATGGCCAGGAGGATGTACGAGGACGCCTTGGCCTGGGCATGAGCCTGCATCTCGCGATCCAGGTCGTCGAAGGCCGCACCCTGGGCCATATAGTCGCCGCGATGCTGTCGGAGGCGGGAGAATGCGCGCCGCCAGTAGGACACGATGCGCGCCTCGCTGGCGTCGCAGAAGAGACGCGCAGCGCCACGGCTGGACAGGGCTCGCGACACTGTCGGCGGCGGCTCGGAACCCGTGAGTGACGCGATGTCCTTGCCGCTGCGCACGATGTCAACGGCAACCCGGCTCATCACGGCCTCACCGCGACAGCCGTGCTCAATGTCGGGCGCCCTCCCGAAGGAGCGAAGCGTCTCGCGGGCTATGCGCACGGCATCGGGCTTGCGTATGTGATCAAGGAGGGTGTTCACAAACGCGCGGTCCATGATGGCGTCAATCGCGACACGAACGAGCAGGGCGATGATGATCGGTTCACGGCCCACATGGTGTCCGATCCGCGCGCCGAGGGCTACGTCCCGGAACGCCTGGCGATATCGGCCTGCATCCGATGCGAGCGTCGCCCGAATGGACAGAAGCCTGGCCGCCTCGCGCGCAGCGGGGAACTCCCGGAACTGTACGTAAGGCCCCAGTTCATAGGGCTTCTCCATGTCGCAGTCGGGCCGGCCGGCCGCCTTCTCGGCGAGCTCGACGAACTTCGCGCGCCTCTGCAGCCATTCGCGAGCCATCTCACGGTCGGCATCGGACCGGCTTGCCGATCCCAGCGCCGTGGTGATATCGCCTGTTCCGTTCCGCTCCGTCTCCGACTGCGCCCAGTAGAGCTTGGCCATCTCCTTCAGGAACGGAGCGGCGTTGCGATGGGCGGGCACCGGCGGGTCAGGCCGGAGGTCGGACGCCTCCAGCGGCAGCCCCTCACGGCGGGCCGCAGCCAGCTCTCCCTTCAGTGATCGCGCGCCGCTCATGAGGTCGCCGATGGCGCCGAACCCCAATCGAGCCACCCAGATGCCGACTACGACGACCGCCACCAGGACAATCGCCGCGATCACGATCAGCACCCGAAGCCAGATGCGCTTGCTGTTCATCCTTGCCCTCCCAGTGGCCCCAGGCTTCCCGCGGGAAGTCACGCAGGAGTCCGGGTCGCCGCCGTCAAACACCAACGCCATGACCCGTGAGACAAGACAACCGAACAAGGAACACTATACAACATGACCGAGCGCGAGCGCTTCCACGCGTGCATGAACTACCGGCCCGTTGATGTGACCCCGCACTGGACCTGGGGCGGCTGGCCCGAAACGATAGAGCGGTGGCTCACCGAGGGCTACGATCCGGAGAAGGACGACGTGCGTCAGGGCGCAAGCCCGGTCCACTGGATCGGCCACTGGTTCTTCCCGAACCCGCCCTTCGAGCATCAGGTGATCGAGGAGGACGACGAGCACGTGCTCTACGTCAACCACGAGGGCATCCTCATGCGCGAGATGAAGAACAACCCGTACAGCTCCATGCCCCAGTTCGTGAAGTTCCCTGTGACGACGCGTGAGGAGTTCCGCGCCTTCTGGAAGGAGCGGATGCAGCCCAGACCGGAAGAACGCATCGGACCCGATTGGCGCGAGCAACTGGCGGCGCTTCGAGCGTCGAACGTCCCGATCGTCATCATCTCGGACCGCTGGGGAGGCTTCTTCGGGCCCCTGCGCAATCTTGTGGGCGTCGAGTCGCTCTGCACGCTCTTCTACGACGATCCCGGTTTCATCGAGGAGATGATGGATGCCGACGCCGACTTCATCATCGCCATGATGGACCGTATTCTCGATGCCGGACCCATTGATGCATTCGCGTTCTGGGAGGATATGGGCTACAAGACCGGGCCGCTCCTGACCCCGAAACTCGCGCGCCGGTTCATGCTGCCGCGCTACAAGAGGGTGGTCGAGTTCCTGCGAGGACGCGGCGTGCAATGGATCGGCCTCGACAGTGACGGTCGCATAGACGCGCTCATACCCGTCTGGCTCGACGCGGGGCTGAACTTCCTCTACCCCTTCGAGGTGCAGGCGGGCATGGACGTGAACCGGGTCCGCCGCGAGTTCGGGCGTGATCTGCGCATATGGGGAGGTGTGGATAAGCGCGCCATGGCCGAGGATCGGGACGCCATCGAGGCTGAACTGGCGCGGGTCAAGCCCCTGATCGAGGAGGGCGGCTACATACCCATGGCCGACCACTCGTGCCCGCCCGACATCTCGTGGCCCAACTACGTGTACCATATGCGCCGGTTGAAGGAGGTCTGCACGAGGCGATGAGGCTCGGTGTTCCCGCCGACCGAGGAAGCCTGTCTAACCCATGACAACACGGCGCAGCCGCGATCCACGGATGCGCCGGATCACCAAGGAAGGAAACCACGACCATGAGGAAACTCCTGACGGCATGCGCCGTGCTTGCCATCGCCGGGACCGCTCTGGCGCAGCCGGGACGCCCGGGAGGCCCAGGGCAACCGGGAGGCCGTCGGCCGGGCGGCATGCGGATGCCGGGCATGCGCATGATGGACCGTCCGCTGACGCTGTCGTCAACGCCGTTGCCGACGCTCAAGACGGTGTTGAAGCTGTCCGATGACCAGGCGAAGAAGATCGGGGCGATCATGGAGAAGGCCGGTCAGGACATGCGCGGGATGTTCCCGCGGATGGAGCGCGGACAGGGCCCCGACCAGAAGGCCATCGAAGCCGCGATGCCCAAACTCGAAGCGCGCATGAAGAAGGCCGATGCCGACATCATGAAGGTGCTGACGCCGGCGCAGAAGCAGAAGGCTCCGGCCATGCTGAAGGAAATGCATGCGCTTCGCGGGACCGGACTGCCCATGTCGCTTGCCGGGTCTCTGAAGCTGACTCCGGCCCAACTGACCAAGCTCCAGGCCGTGTCCAGAGAGCGCAGCGAGAAGATGCGCAAGCTGTTCGCGAGTGCGGGACAGGGCAATCCGGGAGCCGCAATGCAGCAGTATGGACAGTTGCGTGACGCCGCTCGCAAGAAGGCTATGACCGTGCTGACCGCCCAGCAGAAGGCCGCCGTCGCGAAATGGGAGAAAGACCACCCGCGGTTGCGGTTCGGAGGACCCGGCGGACGGATGGGCGCACCTGGCGGTCCGGGGCGACCGGGAGCCGGCGGGCGTCCGGGAGGCAGAAGAGGCCCGGGCGGCTAGTCAGCCCGGATCGCGCCGGTCCATCCAGTCCATCCGGCCTCACGCGGTGATGACCGATCGGCGAGGCGCATGCCCTGGGCCTAGATGGTCCTGGCGTGCGCCTCGACAAGCTGTCTGCGTGTGGCCTGGAGCCGGCTCTCCAGGACGCGCGCGACTCGCTTGAGAAGCTCATAGCCCAGGCGCGGGTCCTCATTGCATTTCCCGCGCAAGCACGCCCCATCGAAAGCAAACGCACGCACGCGGGTTACCGCCCGAGCATCAAACCTCCACTTGAACGGCGGGACCAGCCACGACCACCCGAGGATGTCGCCGGCCTCCAAATGCTGCAGGGGGATCGCTCCACGATCCAGATGGAAGACCTCGACTGCCACGGTGCCTTCACGAATAACGTAGAAGCGTTGGGCATCATCGCCTTCTTTGAAAATCAACTGGCCGGCATCGAAGCGGACGTCCGAGACGCAACCCTGGATCGCTTTCAGCGTCTCCGGGTCCAGGTCATGAAACATCGGGTTCTCGGCCAGCAGGCTTTCGAGAGTCTCCATCGCCAAATATCTCCTTCGATTCATTGCGCGCAGCGGCATCGGCACGCGTCAGCACATTCGCCGTGAGCATGCCACCTACCTTCTACGGACGGGCGAGCCGACATGTTCTCTCCACGGGCGCCGACATCACAGTATACTGGCTGCTTCCGCCGCCAATGGCCGCTGCAGGCGCGCGTGGAGGTATTGTTAACGCACAAACGATCTTTCACCGTATCGGCTATAGGAGGCAGTCAGGCTATGCCGCGATCAAGAGTTGCCGTTCTTACCACATCACCCGAGACCGTAATCGCGGATTACGGGCGGCTGATGGACCTGGCAGGGATCACCGAGGCCCTGCCTCGCGGGCTTGACACGCTGCTGAAGATCAACATCTCGTGGCACCATTACTTTCCCGGCTGCTCGACAACGGCTTGGCAGTTCGACGCGGTCATCCGCAAGCTCCGAGCCGAGGGCTATGACAACCTCATTCCGGCGCAGAACCGAACCGTGGTTGTGGACCCGAAGCTCGGGGCGGTTCGGAACCACCTTGAGCCGGTGGTCAAGAAGCACGGCATGGAGTTCACCTACCTGTATGAGCCCGGCATCGAGTGGATCAAGTACGAGCCCAAGGCCAAAATGCTGGTTCTCGATCAGGTCTTTCCCGAGGGCATCTTGATTCCGGCCATGTTCGTCGGCAAGAACGCCGTGCATCTGCCCACCACCAAGACCCACGTCTTCACGGGCATCACGGGATCCATGAAGAACGCTTTCGGTGGCTTGCTGCGCGACAACAGGCACTGGACACATTCGGTGATCCACGAAACACTCGTGGACCTGCTCGCCATCCAGAAGGAAATCCATCCCGGCCTCTTCGCGGTCATGGACGGCACGATAGCGGGCGATGGACCCGGTCCGAGGGCCATGGTTCCCCACGTCAAGAATACGATCCTCGCGAGCGCCGACCAGGTCGCTATTGACGCAATCGAAGCCAAGCTCATGGGCTTCGACCCCATGTCGTTCAAGTTCATCCGTCTGGCTCATGAGGCGGGGCTCGGTGTCGGTGACCCCAGGGAGATCGAGATCGTCGGTGACGACATCTCCCGCGTCAACTGGCATTTCCACGAGAAGCAGGAGACCCTTGCGAGCCGTGGCCAGAAGCTCATCTACTGGGGTCCCCTGAAGCCGTTGGAGCACCTTCTGCTTCGAACCTGGATCGTGCCCTGGTCGTACCTCGCATCCAGAGCCTTCCACGACGGCTATTGGTTCCCGTTCGTCGGCAAGAAGCGGGTCGCCGAGATGATGAAAACCCCCTGGGGCGATCTCTTCCGCCGGTACGGTGACCCGCAGACGATACCGTAGCGACAGGAGAAGGTCGGCAGCGGATCGCTCCGCAGAGAGGACTTGCCCCGGCGGGTGCGCAAGCCGACACTCAATCACCGGCGGGCCTGTCCAGCACGCGGGGGTTCGGCACGCTTCCCACTCACCCATCGGGGTCGGGCGCGTTGACCTGCCGGAGGGCGCGCAGTATACTGCTCCCCTGTCGGCGATAGGCCGACATCGGACTGCCCATGGCTTACGCATGCTTTCAATCATTCCTCCGCCGCCTCGAGGATGCGGGCGAGCTTCGCCGCATCGGCGAGCCGGTCAGCCCGTACCTGGAGATCACCGAGGTCGCCGACCGCGTGATGAAGCGCTCGGGCGGCGGTCCTGCGCTGCTCTTCGAAAAGCCCGGCAGTCATGCGATGCCGGTGGCCATCAATGTCTACGGCTCGCGCAGGCGCATGTCGTGGGCACTCGGGGTCGAGGACTACGAGGAGATCGGGGCCGAGATCGCTGCCCTGCTCAAGGCTGAGCCTCCGGCGAGTCTTGCCGACAAGTTGCGCTTCCTGGGTCCCTTGCGCCGCATGGCAGCCTCGCCTCCCAAGCGCGTGGCTTCAGGCATGTGTCAGGAGATCGTCCGAACGGATACCGAGGCCGACCTGACCGCGTTGCCCGTCCTGCACTGCTGGCCCGATGACGGCGGTCCGTTCATCACCCTCCCGATGGTGTTCACCTACGATCCGGCCACCGGCAAACGCAACGTGGGCATGTACCGCATCCAGATACACGACGCACGGACGGCGGGCATGCACTGGCAGATTCACAAGGTCGGCGCCGAGCATCATCGGAAGAGCGAAGAGGCCGGCAGACCCATCGAAGCCGCAATCGCGCTCGGGGGTGATCCGGTGTACGCCTTCTGCGCCGCTGCGCCTTTGCCGCCGAGCATTGACGAGATGCTGTTCGCGGGTTTCCTCCGCCGGAAGGCCGTGCCGATGGTGCGATGCAAAACCGTAGATGTGGATGTGCCGGCCGATTGCGAGATCGTCATCGAGGGGCACGTTGACCCCGACGAGCGCCGCGACGAAGGCCCATTCGGCGACCACACCGGTTTCTACACGCCCATCGAGCCCTACCCGGTGCTCCATGTCACCGCCATCACCTCGCGCCGCGCCCCGGTCTACCCGGCCACCATCGTCGGAAAGCCGCCGATGGAAGACGCATGGATCGGCAAGGCGGTGGAGCGCATCTTCCTGCCCATGGTGCGCCTCATGATCCCCGAGCTCGTGGACATGAACCTCCCTGTCGAGGCGTGCTTTCACAACATCGCGCTCGTGAGCATTCGCAAGCGGTACCCCGGCCATGCGTTCAAGGTGATGAACGCCATCTGGGGCTTGGGCCAGCTCATGTTCACCAAGATGATCTTCGTGTTCGATGCCGACGTGGATGTTCAGAATGTCGCCGAGTGCGTCTGGCGGATGAGCAACAACCTCGATCCTGAGCGCGACATGCTCGTGACGCGCGGGCCGGTTGACGTTCTCGATCATGCGTCTCGGGAAACCGGATTCGGGTCCAAAGTCGGTTTCGACTGCACGCGGAAGCTCCCATCCGAGGGGCACCACCGCGTGTGGCCCGAGGCTATCGAGATGACCGCAGAGGTCCGGCAGCGCGTGGATGCGCTCTGGCCGCGCCTGGGGTTGTAGGACGATGACCGTCGTTCTCGGCCTGCTGGCCGGATTGCGCCAATCCATCACTGCATGGGATCGGTCGGCGTTCCATGCAGTCAACGAGGGTCTCGGGTGTCCCGTCCTCGACGTCATCATGCCGCTCATCACGGATCTGGGCCTTGGCCATGTGCAGGTCGGTGGGCTCCTTCTGGCGGCATGCCTGATCGGCGCGCTGAGAGGGGAGTTTCGAGGGCGCACGCTGTTGAAGGGTGTTGTCGAGGCGATCGTAAACCGCCGCAGGTGGATCGTGCCCGCGATCGTCGCGCTGACGCTGACGGGCATGGCCGTCCAGATCCCAAAGCGCATGCACCGCCAGCGCCCGAGCTGGTACTACGTCAACCAGAGGCGCTCGGGACGAGATCCCCACGTCGAGGTGCGTACCATATCGGGGCGGCGTCCGCTTCGCGTCAACGGATTCCCGTCGGGTCACACTGCCACATCCACCGCCATCGCGCTCGTGTTGACCGTCCGTCTGCCGCGACGCCGTGGGTATGGGGCAGCCGTCGCAGCGTCCTGGCTTCTGGTGGCGGCGATCGGCGTGTCACGAGTCTACATGGCCGACCACTGGCCGCTCGACGTGATCGGCGGCGCGGCATTCGGCAGCGTGGGTGGAGTCGTTGCCCTTGTTGCGGCGAAGTGGCGAGGGCGGAAGGCTGAAGCGTAACATGCGTCATCGGGTGGTCATCGGCATCACGGGCGCCAGCGGCGCGATCTACGGCGTTCGGCTGGTTTCGTTGGCGCTGGAGCACTTCGACGAGGTCTATCTGTGCGTATCTGCGCTCGGACGACAGGTGCTGGAGACCGAGATGGGGCTCGACGTCGCCGAGATGACCCGCCGACTGCGTGATGCAGGACCGTCAAGAGGCGAGCTGATCCTCGCAGACCCCGACGACATGTTTTCGCCGCCCGCAAGCGGATCATTCCGGCACTCGGGCATGGCCATCGCGCCCTGCTCGATGGGAACGGCCGGGCGCATCGCCTCGGGCGTCAGCGATGGCCTCATCGCCCGCGCCGGCGATGTTTGCCTGAAGGAGCGGCGTCCGCTGGTGCTCATCGTGCGCGAAACGCCCCTGAGCGTTGTCCATCTGAGGAACCTCACGACCCTGGCAGAGGCGGGCGCGACCGTGATGCCGGCCTGCCCCGCTTTCTACCATCACCCCCGGACCATCGAGGAGGCGGTGGACACCGTGGTTCATCGCGCCCTGCAGCATCTTGGAGCGGATGTCCCCGGCGCCCGGGAATGGCGGGCCGAAGATCAAACGGTGAAGGGTGAAGGATGAAGCGGCTGGCCACGCTGCTGGAGATGATCCGCTTCGAGCACACGGTGTTCGCGCTTCCGTTCGCCCTGTTCGGCGCGCTCCTTGCGGGCCGCGCCATGGGATTGCCGAGGTGCTGGCCTTCGGTGCCCACGCTCGGATGGATACTGGTGGCGATGTTCGGGGCGCGCAGCGCTGCCATGGCATTCAACAGGATTGTGGATGCCCGTTTCGACGCGGAGAACCCCCGCACGGCGAACCGGGCTATCCCGATCGGCACCGTGTCGCCGAAACAGGCGTGGACACTCACGGTGGGTTCGGCACTGCTGCTGTTTCTCGCGGCGGCAATGCTGAACACCCTCTGCCTGATCCTGTCGCCGCTTGCGCTGGCATGGATCCTGGGGTACTCCTACACCAAGCGATTCACGGCGTGGAGCCACCTGGTCCTTGGCCTGGGAATCGGCGCGGCGCCGGTCGGCGCATGGATTGCCGTTACGGGCCGAATGGACGTCATCCCGATCCTGCTGGCCATCGCCGTCGGGCTGTGGATCGCCGGCTTCGATATCATCTACGCCCTCCAGGACATCGAGGTGGACCGCCGACAGGGCTTGCATTCCCTTCCGGCCCTTCTGGGTCCGAGTCCGGCGCTGCGCATCGCACGCGCGATGCACGCCGTGATGCTTGGCACGCTCGGCCTCGTGGGCGTCCTTGCGCAGCTTGGGGCCTGGTACTATGCCGGCCTCACTCTGGGTGCGGCATTGCTGGCGTATGAGCATGCCATCGTCCATCCGCGTGACCTGAGCCGGATCAACACCGCCTTCTTCACGCTGAACGGCTGGGTCAGCGTCGGCCTGTTCATGTTCCTGGCCGCCGACTGCTGGTTCCTGTGAGCGCCCCACTGCGGATTGGAGCCGTGCCGTTCCTCAACGGCCGGCCATTGACGGCGTGGTTTGCGCAGCCGGAGTGCCACGACAGCGTCGAGCTGGTAACCGACGTGCCGAGCCGTTTGGCGGTCCTTTTGGACCATGGAGAGCTCGATGTCGCGATGGTGTCGAGCATCGAAGCGTTCCGAAACCCGCGCATCCTGGTCCTGCCCGGCATTTCCATCTCAGCAGACGGTCCCGTTTGGAGCGTCAAGGTGTTCTCGAATGTCCCATTCGCTTCGATCAGGACCCTGGCGACGGACAGCAGCTCCCTGACCTCGGCTGCGCTTGCCCGGATACTGCTGCAGGAGAGGTACGGCATCGCACCGAACTGTATGGCCATGCAGCCGGACCCTGCGCGCATGCTCGACGATTGCGATGCTGCCCTGCTGATCGGCGATCGAGCCCTGATGGGATTCGACGCGAGGTTCGTCATGGACCTCGGCGAAGCCTGGCGGGAACAGACAGGGCTTCCGTTCGTCTACGCCATGTGGATGATCGTTGAAGCAAGCGTGGCATCGGCCGCGGCCGAGGTTCTGACGAGAGCCAAGGACTGGGGCGTGGCTCACCGACATGCCATTGCTGCGCAATGGTCGGCCAAAACTGGTATGCCCGAGCGGCTCGCGACCGAGTATCTGATGGGCATTATGCGGTACGATTTGGACATGAAAGAGCGCGCGGCGATGACGCGCTTTGTCGAGTTGTGCGTTGCCCATGGGATTGTGCGGGAGCCCTGTCCGTTACGCTATGCCGACCCTGCGACCTAGCGCCTCTGCGGTTACCGTGGAGGATAGCGGTCCTGAGACGACCGCAGGTCCGCCGTGATGGAACCGTCAACAATGAGCGAACAGCAAGCTGACGTTCTGGTTGTCGAAGATGATCCTAACGACCTCGAGCTGACCCTTCGGGCGCTCAAGTGCCATCACCTGGCCAACGAGGTCCGGGTGGCTCGCGACGGCGCCGAGGCCATCCAGCTATTGTTCGGCGCAGACGGCAACACGCCGATGTCGCCGCCTCCGAAGGTGATCCTGCTGGACCTCAAACTGCCGCGGCTCTCCGGCCTTGACGTGCTGCGGCGCCTCAAAGCGGATTCCCGAACGCGCCGCATACCGGTGGTCATGCTGACGTCCAGCCAGGAGGATCGGGACGTGGCCGAGTGCTACGAAGCGGGCGCCAACAGCTACATTGTGAAGCCCGTCGAGTTCGAGCGTTTCGTTGAGGCCATGCGGGTCGTCGGCCTGTTCTGGATGGTCGTAGCTTCGACGCCTGATGCTCGCAGCTCGTCCACCGCAAGGTGAACACCGAGGTCAGGCGCGCCGATCTTGGCGGCAGTTGTGATCTGGTCCTCGTTCGGGGCGACATCACCGTCGAGGCCGTTGACGCCATTGTCAACGCCGCCAACACCCACCTCCAGCACGGCGGCGGGGTGGCCGGAGCCATTGCCCGTCGAGGCGGTCCCGCCATTCAGCGCGAAAGCAACGCCATCGGGTATGTCCCCACGGGTTCGGCAGCCGTCACCTCAGCGGGCAACCTCCCGTGCAAGCATGTCATCCATGCCGTCGGGCCGATCTGGGGCACCGGCAACGAGGATGCCATGCTTCGGAGTGCAGTCCAGTCAGCCCTCGATCTGGCCGACAGCCTCGGCGCCGCCACCCTCTCGCTTCCGGCGATCAGCAGCGGGATCTATGGCTTCCCGAAGAAGAGGTGTGCGAGCGTCATGCTTGCCGCCATCAGGGACTACTTCCGCGAGCATCAGGATCATGCGCTTCGCGAAGTGCGTATATGCCTCATAGATGAGCGGACGCTGCAGGCGTTTGAACAGGAATGGTCGGCAGCGGATCACGGCGAGGAGGCTCGGTCAGATTGAGCGATCAACTCAAGGAACGTATCCGGCAACTGCTGCCCCGGACGATTGAGACCCGCCGGCACCTGCACATGCATCCGGAACTGAGCGACCACGAAAGTGAAACGGCTGCGCTGGTGGCTCGGCGGCTAAGGGAACTCGGCTTGGAGCCTCGAACGGGCATCGGCGGCCATGGCGTCGTCGCCGACATCGCCGGACGCGCTCCGGGACCGACCATCGCCCTCCGTGCCGATATGGACGCACTGCCGATCCAGGAAGAGACGGGCCTCCCGTACGCGTCCGTCAATCCGGGCGTCATGCATGCCTGCGGCCATGACGGCCACACGGCGATGATGCTCGCCGTCGCCGAGATACTCAGCGAGGAGATGCGAACCCGAGCCGGAACGGTTCGCCTGCTCTTCCAGCCTGCCGAGGAGACCGTCGGAGGCGCGCCGAGGATGATCGCCGACGGCGCCCTCAAAGGCGTGCAAACTGTCATTGCCCTGCACGGCTGGCGGCACCTGCCGGTGGGGCATATCGGTGTCATGGCGGGGCCGAGCATGGCCGGCGCCGATGTGTTCGACATCACCGTGCGGGGACACGGAGCCCATGCCGCCTACCCGCACCAGAGCTCCGATCCGATCGTGACGGCAGCCCGCATCGTAACCGCGCTGCAGACCGTGGTCAGCCGGGAGATGGACCCGCTCGATCCGGCAGTGCTCACCGTCGCGCGCATCTCGGGTGGTACCGCCTACAACATCATCCCCGACACGGCGCATCTGGCCGGGACGGTGCGGACGCTGTCGCGCGACGTGGCCGATCGCATCGAGGCCGCCATGCGACGGATCGTCGAGGGCGAGTGTGTGGCGGCAGGGGCCACCGGCGAGGTCGTCTATCATCGCGGTTCGCCGCCGGTTGTCAACGATCCGGCCATTGTGGAGCTGGTCCGCGAGGCCGGCGTGCTCTCGGTGGGACCCGACGCCGTCACCGACTTGCTGCGTCCTTCGATGGGCGCCGAGGATTTCGCATATATGCTCCGGGAGGCTCCCGGAGCCATGTATCGCCTCGGCATCGGCGATGGCGCGCCCGGGCACAACGCCGGGTTCGATTTCGATGACCGCGCCATACCTGCCGGCATAGAGACGCTGTGCAGGTCGGCGCTCCTGTTTGTCGAGCGCCATAGCGCCCGTCCCTGACGTGACACAAGCCGCGGCCGAACTGCATGCTGCCCTCGACCCGCTGAGCGTTATCGAAGCGATCGAACGCAACACGCTCAACTGGTACCGGACGCTTGCGTCGTACATACCCCAGGCCGTCGTTACCGACGAGGCTGATCATACGCGCATCGTCAGTCCCGCCCGCCATCCCGCGTGCAACGCCGTGCTGGGCGCTCGATTCCACCATGCCGGCGCTCCTCAGCGCGTCCGCGAGGTCATGGCCGACTTCAAGAGGCTCGGTTTGCCCATGCTCTGGTGGCTGGGCCCGGGCTCCAAGCCGGTGGATATGGCGAGCCATCTGATCGCGGCGGGTCTTCAGCAGACCGAGACGCTTCATGGCATGGCCGCGGACCTTCAAGCGTCGCTTCCGGGTCCCGTGCGCGCAGAGTGCGAGATCACCGAGGCCGCTGACGATGAGGACATCGCGGATTGGCTCGTGCCGTTCGGCGAGACATTCCACATGGGCCATGAGTGCATGGCGCTGCTGGCCCCCCTGCGCAATGCCGTCACCAGCCGCGGACCGCTTCGCTTTTTCGTCGCTCGGGCGGACGGTCTGCCCGTGTCCTCCGCCGTCCTGTTCGAGAGCGCCGATGTGGCCGCGCTGCATTATGTCGCTACGAGGCCGTTCGCACGCAATCGGGGCTTCGGGTCGGCGCTTGTCGCCCACGTGACGCGCGTGGCCGCGGCCGGCGGGTACCGCGTCTGTGTGCTCCACGGAACGCCGTTGAGCGCAGATATGTACCGTCGGTTGGGTTATGTGGAATACTGTCGCCTGCGCACATTTCTCTGGCGCCCGAGTTAGGTGCGTGCGGGCCTGCGTGCCTTATGCACAGCACCGGCTGACGCGCGAGTTAGCGCTTCGCGAAGCCGCTTGTCTGGGCCAGTGAAGCCTATCGCAACGGAGGACTGACCGCCACACCCATGGCTGAGGAGATGCCCGCACACGACCTCGTCGGCTCCGTCGGAATCGTCGAGCGCCGCTACCACACCTTTGCCAACCCCGACTCGCCATTCCGGCTTGAGAACGGCTCCGAGCTGCCGGAAGTGACCACGTGCTACGAGATGTATGGCGAGCTCAATGATGCAGGCGACAACGTCATCCTGATCGAGCACGGCATCACGGGCAGTTCTCACGCTGCCGGGCGGTTTCAACCCGACAGCAAGTACGCCGGATATTGGGACGCGCTCATCGGTTCAGGCCGAGCGCTGGACACGGACCGGTATTGCGTCATCGCGCCGAACGCGCTCGGCGGGTGCCGAGGCAGTACCGGCCCCTCAAGCGCCGACCCTCGCACAGGCAAGCCCTACGGCTCGCGATTCCCGGCGATCACCATCCGCGACATGGTCAGGGCGCAGCGCCCATGGCTCGACGCGATCGGCGTAAGGCGAATCCGCATGGTGATCGGCGCCTCGATGGGCGGAATGCAGGCCATCGAGTGGGCCATCACCTACCCCGATATGGTGGACGGGCTCTGCCTCGTCGGCTCGAACGCCAAACAGACGGCGCAGGCTGTCGCTTTCAACCATTGCATGCGGCGGGCGATCATGATGGACCCGAACTGGCGCGGCGGCGACTACTACGACGGCGACCCGCCCAGGTCCGGTCTGGCCCTTGCGCGGATGATCGGCCACATCACGTACCTGTGCGAATCGCGCCTGGATCGGGAGTTCGAAATGCGCGAGCGCCATCCTTGGCCGCAGCCTGAGCGGGACGATTACGTGCGGTACGAGATCGAGGAGTACCTCGATGAAGAGGGCCGCAAGCTCGTCCACCGGTTCGACGCCAACACGTACGTGTGGGTCAGCCGCGCCATAGACCTCCACGACGTGAGCCGGGGCCGCGGCAGCATGACGGAGGCCCTCGGCCGCATCCGGGCGCGGTGCCTCCTGATCGGCATCAGCAGCGATTTCCTATTTCCGCCCCAGCAAGTGCGGGAGCTGGCGGAAGCCATGCGCGCGGCAGGAGTGGATGCCCGCTACTGGGAAATGGAATCCGACTCTGGACACGACGCGTTCCTTGACGAGCAGGAGAAGCTGGCCGAGCCGCTGAGCGGCTTCCTCGGCGAGATCGAGAGCGGATCGGACGAATGGGACGAATGGGACAAATGGGACGAATGGGAAACGAACCGAGCGAACTGACATCTATGGAGCGGCGCGCTCTGGCGCTGATGCCGCATCCCGACGATATGGAAATCCTCTGCGCGGGCACGCTGATCCGGCTGATCGAGGCAGGCTGGGAGGTCCATGTGGCCACCATGACCCCGGGCGACCAGGGCTCACCCGACAAGCCCCGTGAGGAAATCGCAGCCATCCGCCGGAGGGAGGCCCGTGAAGGCGCACTGAGCATCGGGGCGGCGAGTTACACGTGCCTGGAGTTCGACGATGTCCGGATCGTCTTCGACAACGACGCACGGGTCCGCGTGGCGGGGATGCTGCGCACGGTCAACCCGTCGCTGGTCATCACGACCTCGCCCGACGACTACATGTTCGACCACATCATCACCTCCCAGTTGGTTCGAGACGCGTGTTTCAACGCCCCGATGCCGAACTACGCGACGCGCGAAGGCCAGACGCCGACTTCATCCGTGCCGTACCTCTACTACACCGACACCATGGAAGGGGTCGGCATGTTCGGCGAGCGGATCGTGCCGACCTGCTTCGTTGATGTCACAGAGCAGATCGAGCGCAAATCAGCCGCCCTGGCGTGCCATGCGAGCCAGCGCGCATGGCTTCTGAAGCAGCACGGCCTCGACGACTATATCGGCGCCATGAAACGATGGTGTGCCCGGCGGGGACAGGAGATCGGTGTTGCGTACGCCGAGGCGTTTCGGCAGCATCGGGGCCACCCGCATCCGACGCGCGACCTCATCGGCGACACCCTGGGCAAGCGAGGCTAGGCCTCCGGCAGCGCCCTCGGAAAACCGGCTGCAGGTTATATGCCGCGCCTGAAGGAATCGCCGCTGGCCGTGGCCAAATAAGCCCTTACCTGTGGCCTTGCGGATCGTCCGGGCATTGAGGACGCGTCCGCATGAGCCTGAACGACAGGGGCAAGAGGAGGCGAGACGCATATGAGTGAAGGCAGCACCGCCGCGGCCACCGCCACGAACGAACTGCCGGAGGGGCAGCGAAAACTGCTCTTCTGGGCGTGCTTTGCGGCGCTGGTCGCCACATCGTTCTGTTTCGTAACCCGCTCCATGCTGATCAGCACATGGGGTACGGAGTTCGGGTGGAATGAGACGCAGAAGGGGCAGATCCTCGGCGTCGGTCTGTGGCCCTTCTCGATCAGCATCATCCTCTTCAGTCTGGTGGTGGACCGCATAGGCTACGGCACGGCGATGGTATTCGCGTTTCTGTGCCACATCCTTTTCGCCGCCGTGACGATCATGGCGCCCGGCATGGGCTCGGACCAGGCCGTCTACACGGCGTTCTACGTCGGTTCGCTGCTGGGCGCGCTCGCTGCGGGCACCGTCGAGGCGGTCATCAATCCGGTCGTCGCAACCCTGTTCCCGCGTGAGAAGGTCAAGTGGCTGAGCATCCTCCACGCCGGATGGCCGGGCGGGCTCGTGCTTGGCGGCATTCTGGCTCTGGGCCTGGGCGACACCAACTGGAAGATCAAGATCGGTCTGATCTTCATCCCGACCGTGATCTACGGCATCTTCATGCTCGGACGGAAGTTCCCGATCCACGAGCGCGTCGCCGCCGGCGTTTCCTACCGTGACATGCTGCGTGAGTTTGGCGTGATCGTCGCGCTGATCGCGTCGTTCCTCGTCTTCAAGGAAATCGGGCGCGTGTTCAGCTTCCCCGATTGGCTGACGTGGACCCTGATCGTGGTGGCCACGCTGGCGTACGGCGCTGCAACGGGATTCGCCCCGGGACGGGGGCTGTTCATCATCCTGGTGCTCATCATGATGCCGCTGGCAACGACGGAGTTGGGCACGGACACCTGGGTCACCGACCTGATGGGACCCGAGATGGAGAAGCTGGGCGTCCAGGCCGGATGGATCCTCGTCTACACCTCGCTGATCATGATGATCCTGCGCTTCCTCGCCGGCAGCATCGTCCATCGGCTTTCGCCGCTTGGCCTGCTCTCCATCGCCGCAGCGCTGGCCACGTGTGGCCTGTTCTTCCTGTCGTCGGCGGTCGGCGCAGCCATCCTCGTTGCAGCGACGGTCTACGGCATCGGCAAGACGTTCTTCTGGCCGGCCATGCTGGGCGTCGTCTCCGAGCAGTTCCCCAGGGGCGGTGCCCTGACCATCAACGGCGTCAGCGGCCTTGGCATGCTGGCAGTCGGCACCGTCGGCGCGGTATTCCTGGGCTATATCCAGGACAGCTCGGTCAACAGCAAGCTGAAAGCCGAGAACGCCGCGATCCACCAGCAGGTTCGTGCCGAGAAGACCTGGCTCTTCGGGAAGTACGAGGCCGTTGACCCGTCAAAGGTGGAGAAGCTGACCGAGCAGACGGACAAAAACACTGTCAAGAGCTTGAGCGACGCCGGCAAGAAAGAGGCGCTCAAAGCCGTCGCCATCTTCCCTGCCATCATGCTCGTCGCCTACCTGCTGCTGATGGGGTACTTCAAGTCGAAGGGTGGATACAAACCGGTCCTGCTTTCCGAAGGCTGAAGGACGAAGGCTGAAGG
>DYKI01000009.1:0-46591 GCA_020722705.1 Chthonomonas calidirosea
GAGGGCGAGGCTCCCGCCGAGCCGTGGGAGGGCGAGGCTCCTGCCGAGCCGACGACATGGCGATCCCGCTCTTCGAGACGTCCCCTCCCCCTTGCCCCCGCCCGCCGGAGGGTGCGGGGGTAACGACGCACTGCCGAGCATGACGCAGCGTGTGTGTCAGCGTCACGCGGACGCCGCGTCCGGTGATGTTCCCGACACGCGCCCGTACCTTGACCGTGCCCCCAATGAGGTCGGGGTAGGTCCTGACCTCCTCGATCCATACCCGCGCCGTTGCGCGGAGCTCGATGCGGCCCACAATGCCGTTCCAGTTCGTCTGAGACTCCTCCGATACGGCAGTAGCCCATCGCCCGACATCGTGCTTGATCCGGTTGTCCACGCGGATGGTTACGCTGTGACGCCCCGGCGCGGCGGCCGACGTGATATCGTAGACGTGCGGAACGCTCAGGCTGTCGCGCGAGCCGAGCTCGCGCCCATCTACCCATAGGCGCGTCTCCCAATGACAACGCTCCAGGAAAAGGGTGATACGCCTTCGTCGCCAGGCGTAGGGAATGTCAATGTCGCGCTGGTACCAGGCAGGGCCGACATACTCGAAAACGCGCGCAAGCCGCTGGAACGGAGGTGCCGGTCGGCCAGGTACCCCGTAGCGTGCTCGATCCGTCGAGCCCGGCAGTTGGATTCGGTCGGGAAGCCTTGTCTGCCAGAGTCGGTCAACCACCCCTCTGTCCCGCTGATCGAGAAGGAACCGCCATTGTCCGGCGAGCGAGATTTGCCTCGGTGCGGCAGGCTGTGGCGCGGCCCTAACTGGGGAAACGGACAAGGCGTATGCGGCCACGGCTGACGCAGCAAAGGCGAAGCTCAGGGTGCAACGCCACCGGGAACCCGATGCCGCTTGAGTTGACCGACGGAGCATCACCCTATCGCTTGGCCGGCGGGGGCTCAGGGAAAACCGATACTCTGATGTTCCTGAAGCTCAGGTCCGTACCCGCATCATGCCCCTGAATGCTGATCACGCCTGCGCGTGTGCGGCTCCCCTTGCGGGCGTTGGTCTCGTCGGCTGGACGAGTGTCGGTGAAATCGGTAACCTGAATGCCGTTGACCCATGTCGCCATGTGTCGGCCGTGGGCCGCCAACGTAAGCGTGAACCACTCCCGGTCATTGGAAACGACCATCCGCGCCGGTTGCCGGTTGTAGATGCCTCCGGTGCCGTAGTCCATCGGGTCGGAGCGGTTGTCCCCGTTCCACTGGTTCCTGATCTGCACCTCATACCCGCTCCAGAAGCCGCCGGCATTGGCTCTGAAGAAGATGCCGCTGTTCAGATGCTCACCGTTCACCCTGGCATCCATCTGGAGGATGAAGTCGCCGAACTCCTCGGTGGTCTGCAGGTCGCCGCGACCTGCCCGAACCGTGAGCCAGCCCTGCGGCGAGACCGCCACCTGCGCCTGCGAACCCTCGACAGTCTTCCAGCCGGCAAGGTCCTTCCCGTTGAACAGAGGGCGGGTGCCCAGCGGAAGCAGACGAATGCGCCGGAACTTCACGGTTCCGCTTCCGTGGTACATCAGTGCGATCGGTCCCTTGATGAACGCCGGATTCGACACGTGCGCGGCCTGTCGTCCGTCAACTTGAACGGTCGTTCGGTTGCCTTCGCATCGCACCTCGAACGCCGCCCACCTTCCGGCCGTGGCCCGACGCACCCGGCCAGTAACCAGACCCGCGATGCTGCCGGTTGGCCACTTGGGATGCTTGTCGCCGATCCTGACCACATAGGCATTGGTATCCAGGATGGGTCCTTCGGCAGGGCATCGAAGCGCCACGCCAGCCGAGGCATCTTCATCTGCCTGAACCTCGAAGCGCAATGCGAAGTTCGCAAAGTGCGTCGTCGTGGCCAGCGCCCCGACTCCGCCTGACGCGACCTGGATGGTGTCGCCCGAGACTGTCCAGCGCGCGTCGCCCCGCGGCGCCCAGCCGTAGGCCGACTTTCCATCGAAAAGCGCAATCCAACCCTGTGAGGACTCTTCGCCGGCAAGAGGGCCGGTCGTGGCCGCCTGCCCCAGCGCAACTGTCGCCAAGGCGGCAACCCATGCCGCCGTAAATACCCTAATGAGCATCGTCTTCCTCCAGTCAGCCCATTGTACACGCGGCATCGAGAACTTGCATGATTCTCTTGACCGCCAATGGGCGGCCGTTCCCCCAAAGGACTCGCACACGATGAAGATGAACACTAGCCTCGGTGCACCGTGACCACAAACATACCACGGCACCGGAGATCAGCGAGCCATGAAACTGCACTCATCGCTTTTGGGCTTTCCGCTTGTAACGTTCAACACGGCCGTCCTTTGCATGTCCGCAATCGCACAATGGGCGCTTGCCGGCCCGACCGTCGCCGCACCACCACCATTGGAGGAGTACCACGAAGTGCAAGATTCAGTACCCGAACTCACGTACAAGGGCGAGCTGATATCCTATCCCGGTCCCTGGGCATTCCAGATTGGACGCGCCCATATCATCCTCGTCAGCGATCAGGAACTCAAAGACCTGTCCAATCCCGACAAAGTCCTCGATCTGTCTCTGACGTTCGACAAGCACGAGGCAAGCCTCCGTCAGTTGTGCGAGAAGGCCAAAGCCGCGGGCCAGAGAACGCTCATCCTGGCCTTCGATCACTTCTTCAGTCAGTACCGCCCCGGACAGCACAAACCGCGTGAGCTTACCCCGGATATGGACGAGTATATCGAGCGAATCGCCCAAATCAGCAAGTTCGCACAGCAGTACGGGCTGGGCCTGGAGCTCAGTCTCCTAAGCCCGCTGGAAGTGGGTCCCGCCTACGCCAAGCAGACCGGAGAGTCAGGCTTGTGGATGCACTACCGGAAGGGCTACAGGGATACGGCGACAGGCGCCTACAGCGTTCAGCTTTGGAGGCAGCGCCAATGGGCACACAACAAAGGGGTCGTTCAGATCGAAGATGCCGGTGTCCGGGTGTTCGCGTTTGCCGAGAAGGCCATCTCCGGCACCCCATACCGCGTCGTCAAGCCTGAAGACATCGTCGAGATCACGGATTCGGCTCAGGTGGAAGCGCTCGATGATGCCCGGCCTGACCGAGCGATGAATCGGATTGTCGTGCACGGAAAGGGTCACACCGAGCTTACCCGCCATAACCGCGTCCTCGTCGTTCAGCAGTACACGACGCCCGAGATGGACTACTTCAGCCCGAACGCGCTCCCCTACCTCAAGGCGCTCGTGGACAAGTACGCCAAAGCATCGGTGAAACTCCACGGGCTGTACGCGGACGAGATGCACATCCAGCAGGACTGGAGCTACTTTTCCCATCACGAGAATGGCGAGTTCGCCATGCGTTATGTCAGTCCGGGCCTGGCCAAGCGCTACGCGACACTGTACGGACAGGAATACTCGGATTTTGCTCGCTGCATGGTCTATTTCGCCTACGGTCAGGAGGACTGGTCCCACGACACCGGCGCGAAGGACGGCACGATGCACACCATGGGCGCGTCGCCGGAGGAGATACGTCGGACAGCATTGTTCAGAGCACGATACTACCGGCTGCTCCAAGACGGTGTCACCGACCTGTTCGCCGATGCCAAGAAGCACGCGGAGCGCGTCATGGGCCACCGTCTGGAATCCCGCGCGCACGCAACCTGGGCCGAGAGCCCAACCATAGATCAGTGGCGCACCGACGGCGACAACATGTTCCGCCATGCGTATGAATACACGAGCAACTTCCGCTGGTCCAATACGGTTCACCAGTCCGCCTCAGCATGCTCGGACTACTTCAAGTGGGGCGACTTTCTCACCGGCAACGGCAATGACCATGCCGAATGCGGGTGGCTCGACCGCAACTACTGGGGTCTTGCGCTTGCCTGCTCGACCGGCATCATCAACGAGGTTCCCTACTCCTATGCCGCCCACTGGGGCATGCCCAATGCCGTTGCCCACCGGCGTGTAGCCCTGGCCTCCACCTACGGCGCTTCAGGATCGCCGCTCTATGGCATGGTCCAGGACATGCAGCACCGTCACGTGGATGTTCTGATGCTCTATCCCCTCGACCTCGTCGCCGTTGAGGAGCGCTTCGGCAGTTGGATGACGCAGTACGGCTACGCCAACCTTATCAGCCAGGACAAACTCGTGGAGATGGGCAAAGTGAAGGACGGCGCGATCGAGTTAGGCGGGCGCCGATTCACCACGCTCGTTGCCACATTCGAACCCTTTCCCAAACGAGCGCTGATCGCGCTGCTGCGCCAGATGCTCCATGAAGGCGGTCGAGTTATCTGGTCAGGACCGCCGCCGGTCCTCAGCCGTGAGGGGGAGCCGGTACTTGCCGAATGGTGCGACCTCTTCAACGCAGACTACACCCCAGGCGCAATGGAGGGTCGGATGGCGCCCGGTCGTACGGTCATGTTCCAGGGAGCTCTCAAAGACGTGCCGCCCCAAACGATCCTCACCGATTTCCTGGTGGACCACGTCTACCCCATCACTCCGCGTAAGGGTTCCTTGCCCATCGCCGTGACCCAGGCAGGCATTGTGGGGACGGAGTATCGCAGCGAGAACGGCGCGCAGGCTGTGGTCCTCGGCTTCCGACCGCGGGACGACCAGTCCCAGAGCCTGGGCTACGAGATGCGCACCTGGTTTGAGATACTGCATGCGCTCGGAGCCTATGGCGGCGCAGCCGGCCCGGCGGGCATCAACGACAACACCGAGGTGCTTTCTCGGACCACCCCGTACCTGTTCTGCCGGTTTCCCAACGGCGCCGTCGCCGTCTGTCCTCACTTGCGCACCGTAGCCGAAGCATGGGAGGGCGGGTTCGCGCGCAATCCTGAACGCGACGCCGAGGTGATGAAGGGCGTTACGCTGCCTTCGGAGGCCATCCAACTCACCGAACAGCCCGTCAACGGCCACAAGGTTACGTTCAAAGGTACGTGGGCGATGACGTTCCGATTCCTCGACGGGGCGCTTGCGGCCTTTGCAGGCTCGAACTGCGATCGGATCACGGTGGACGGCGTGGAGACGGTCTTTGCCGATCGTCCTATCGGACAACTGGCGTGGGCGCCCGTCCCTCAGGACCGCCGCGTCGCCGGCGGAGCCGTCATACAGATGATGGTCTACGGAACGGGGAAGCTCAGCATCCCCATCGCACCCGGGCTGCGCCCGACCCGGATTGTGGCAGAAGGGCCAACCCCCGGATCACGGGGTATTGAGGTGGCGTGCGTTGTCGAAGAGGGCCGCCTGAAGTTCGAGGTCGGCCAGGACATCTCGGGACGATGGCTCTACGCCATCGAGTGATGCCGTAGGCACGGAGGCGCGACGACGCACGCAACATGCGCCGTCGCGCCTCACCCTTCAGCCTTCGGCCCCTACTTCGTGTTCTTCGGCGTCGCGTTCACCCACTGATTTGGCCGGCTTGCGGGGTCCTGGTCGCCGACCCACCGGCAGTACACCGCTTCAAGAGTGCCGTTGCTCCACATCCGATAGACATACTTCTGGTCCATCGTCACGCCCACCACACGCGGCCCCTGCGCCTGAGCCATGGCCGGACGCGACGTAGCCGTTATCCATGTGATGGCCAGGTTGAGCGCAAGCAGACCGGCGATCATACCGAGCAGCACGTTCGTGAGTGCGTGGTTCTTCACGTTACGCCCCTCCAGTTTGGAGGCGGTCGCTTCGCGGCCGCCTGATGTCGCGCCTGCCATCCCAAAGGCCGGATTGTCGCGGCTCGCCTTGCGGCTCTCGGTTCTCAGCTCAACTGCATGGGCATCAGCACGCAAAGGTACTCGCCGCTCGTTGCGTCCCCCTCCTCGTACTTTGGCCTGACCACACAGGGCCTCAACGGATCCGAGAACTCGATGACGAACCCGTCGTGTTCCATCGCCGAAAGGACATCGAGCAAGTACCGGCTGTTGAGGCCGACCTGGATGTCATCTCCTTCGCGAATCAGCTCGATCTCCTCGTGGGCCGAGCCCTCTGTGCTCGTCTCAACATGCATCACCAGGCGATCCTCGAACGTCCGGCACTCGACGCGATAGGCACAGTTCTTGGCCACCAACGAAACGCGTCGTACGGCCTGCAATGCTGCGTCCGTCTGCATGGTCAAACGGATATTGCAGATACTGGGGATCACGCGGCGGTAGGCGGGATACTGCCCTTCGATCAGTCGCGTCGTAACGATGACCCCGCGCGGTGTGATGAACTGCGCCTGTTTCGCCGAGAGCCGTACTTCGACGTCGCCGGGCTCGTCGGTGAGGGATCGAAGGACCTCATTGAGTGCGCGGACCGGAACGATGGCCTGCAAAGACCCGCTTCCTTCGGTGACGGAGATTGAACGAAGGGCCAAGCGTGTTGTGTCCGTGGCAACCAGCGTAACAGTCTGGCCTTCGTAATCGAGCAGAACGCCCGTCAGAATCGGCCGCCCCTTATCCTCGGACGAAACGGCGAACGCCGTCTGCCGGATCGCATTCCGGAGCATCGCCTGGGGCACGTGGAAACTGTTCTCCGCGTCCACATCAGGCAGACTCGGGTACTCCTCCGGCGGCAGGCCTACGATGCGGTAATCCGATCCGGGACAGAAGACGCGCGACGCATGGCTCCGATCGGCCGAAATGTGCACCTCGCCCTCGGGCATGGAACCGAGCAGGTCGGTCAGCAGCCTCGCAGGCGCCGTCACCGATCCGGCTTCAACAACGTCGGCCGGGATCGTCATGGAGATGCCGAGCTCCAGGTCGCTGGCGCTAAGGTGCAGGCCTGCAGCATCGGCCCGCATCAGTACGTGGGTCAGGATAGCCAGCGGATTGCGCTCCGACACCGCATGAGCCACCAGACCGACGCCTTCCGCAAGGTCTTTCCGCGCGCAGATCACCTTCATCGCCGGGCCCTGCGCTGCACTGCTGTCTTGATCCAGGTCATCGGGTGAGGCCTCATCCGTTGGCTTCGGCCCGAACTCGTCAAGCGTCTCTTGCATTCCACCCCCTCCGTAATCCTAATCCGTTGTCACCGTGCCGTTGTGCGCCCGCCGACCACACGGCGGGACCCGGTCATCATTCCAGCCTATAGTCTACTCGGTTGTTCGGCCTTGGACACTAGAATCCTGCGGGGTCAAACCTCCTGGGTTTCGTGGAGTAAACTAACGAGGGGCATCAAGAGCCTCCGGGACCTCTCCGACTTGCGTTCACTGGAAATCCGCGGCGCCGTCCGCGCTCTACTGGCTGCGTTGCCGCCCGCGACACGCCAAGCCTGGCTATGGGACATAGCGACAGGCGCGTGTGCAGGTGTCTACCTCGGGTCGGTCTGGACCTTTGTCGCTCGCATCGCGCGAGCGGAGCTTGCCGCCACAGCCACACAGATGGGATGGATGGCGGCCGCGCCTGCCATCGGCTACGTATTCGCGACCATCTGGGCACAGCAGATGGAAGGCAAGTCGAAGTTGCCGTTCGTCTACTGGACCTGGCTGGCCGCTCGCGGGCTCTTCATGACAGCACCGTTTATTCGAACGCGCGAGCAGTTCGTCACCCTCGTCTGCGCAACGCCGATCATCTTCTCGGTCTCCTCGCCCGCCTATACGGCCATCATGCGCGACATCTACCCCGATGAACTTCGTGGCCGCCTCATGAGCGTCGTCCGCATCGTGCTCAATGCGGTGACGTTGGGCACGGCACTGCTGACCGGAAGGCTGCTCGACCACGGTTTGGACTGGCGCACGGCCTTTCTCGTCGGCGGAGCGTTCGGCGCCGCCAGTGCATGGACGTTCAGCCGCATCCGCGTGCCGGCCCCGCAGGATACGGCGAGCCGATTGCCATCAACCGCCGCATTCTTTCGAGACACACTCGATATTCTGCGCCGCAACCCTGGATATCGGTGGTTCACTGCGTCCGTGTTCGTCTACGGGTTCGGCAACCTGGTGGCGAGCACGATCTACCCGATCTACCAGGTTGACCGGTTCGCCATCACCAACACGGAGGTGGCGAACCTTCAGAATGTCGCGGCCGGCACGACGATCCTTGGCTTCTTCTTCTGGGGCTGGTTCATGGATCGTCGCGGGCCTCTGCTGTCTGTTCTGATCGCCATTGGGATCGTGTGCACCATGCCGATCACCTATGCACTCGCGCCGAGGGTGGAGTTCCTTAGAATCGCTGCGGCGGCCGGGGGGTTGGCCATGTCGGGGATCGAGCTCGGATATCTGAACACCACCCTGTTGTTCGCCGAGCCCGGTCGCGCTGCCCAGTATCAGGCCCTGCACTCCAGCTTCTTCGGCATCCGCGGCACCATCGCGCCACCCCTTGCCATACCGCTGATGCATGCCCTTGGCGCTCGCAGCGCCTTCTGCGTCGCCGGCGTCATCATGCTTTGCGGGGTCGTGCTGCAACTTGTCTCCATGCGAGACTTTCGCCGCCAAATCGCCCATCCTTCCGGCCAACCAGCAGACCGCCCGGTATAATGGTGCTCACCTCCCGCCGCTATGCAGCGCCCTATCGGAGGCACAGGACTCAACACACGTGAAACGCCTCAGGATACTTGTCACGAATGATGACGGCATCCATGCCCCCGGGCTGCTTGCTCTGAAGCAGGCGCTTGAGCCGCTGGGTGACGTATTCGTGCTCGCTCCCGAGCGCCCTCGCAGCGCCACGGGTCACGCCGTAACCCTGCACAAGCCTCTCCGCATAGATGAGGTCAAACTGGCCGACGGCACTCGAGCATGGGCATCCAACGGCACGCCCACCGACTGCGTGACACTTGCGTATGATGTGCTCATGGACCAACGAGCCGACGTTGCCGTCGCCGGGATCAACGATGGCGCCAACCTCGGGTGGGACATCACGTACAGCGGTACGGTCATGGCCGCACTTGAGGCCGCCATACTGGGCGTTCCTGCGCTGGCGGTCTCCGTCGCGACCGACGGCGCCGCGGTGCGGACGTACGAGCCGGCCGGCGAGGTGGCCCGATCGGTCGCGACGAAGCTCGCGGAACGCGGCTCGACCGGGTTCGCGCTCGTCAACATCAACGTTCCCAACCTCGAAACGACGGCGATCAAAGGCGTCCGCGTTACCTACCAGGGCCGACGCGAGTATACGGATCGTACGGTAACGCGAACAGACCCAAGAGATCGTCCATATTACTGGATATCGGGCGAGCTGAAAGACGATCCCCGTGAGAACGGCTCCGACATCAGTGCGGTCCGCGCCGGCCTCATCAGTGTAACGCCGATCGAGATTGACATGACGGCCCGCGCGATGATGCCGCTCATCGAGTCGTGGTTCCCGGCGGAGCGCACTGGACCAAACGAAGGGAGTTCACCAAATGCATAGAACGAAAGCGTCATTTGTCCTGCTGGCAATGGCCTGCGTCGTCGCGGCGGCTGCCCATGCCGCCCCGCGCGAGCGCGTCGCCATCAGCGCGGAGGTCATTGGCTCGCACCTACGGTTTCTTGCGAGCGATGAGACTGCAGGCAGGAGAACTGGCGAAAAGGGCAACGAGATTGCGGCACGGTACATCGCCGATCAGTTCCGGCAGTTCGGCCTCGAGCCCGTGGGCACATCGAAGCAGCGCGACGTTCATGCCAAGCTCAACGGCACCGGGTACTTCCAGCCCTGGACCTTTGTGGCGGGAAGCACGCGCGGCAGGAACAACGCATTGGAGGCTACGCTCGGGGGAAAGCGGGTCCGCTATCATGTCGGAGTCGAGTTCGAGCCGTCTGTCGCCACCTCCGACGGGACGGCCGGCGGTGAGTTGGTGTTCGCCGGTTACGGCACGCAGAACTCCGTCCGGAACGACTATGCAGGCGTGGACGTCAGGGGCAAGATCGTTCTCGTCCTGTCGAGCCGCGAGCCGCCACAAGGGCGGCGTTTCGCCGGTTTCGAGGTCCAGCGGAAGGTGCAAGCCGCCCGAGACCAAGGCGCCGCCGCTGTGCTTATCTCCCTCGCCGGAGACGACGACAAGCCTACCCTGAACACGAGCGCACGCCCCGGCGATTCCGGGCTGCCGGTCCTGACAGTCCGCAAGAGCCTTGCCGCAGCGTGGCTCAAGGCCGCGGGAAGGTCGCTTCCCGATATCGAGAAGGCGCTTGCCGACGCTCCGCAGGCGTTTGCGACGGGCATACAGGTCTCGGTCAGCGCCGACGTTGACAAGCTTGAGAAGCCGACGGCCAATATCATCGGCGTACTGCCCGGTTCCGACCCTGAGCTCTCCAAGGAGTACATCGTCCTCGGGGCGCACATGGATCATCTCGGCATGGGCGGCCCCGGTTCGCTGAACCCGAGCCGCGAACCCGCAATCCACTACGGAGCCGACGACAATGCATCGGGCACCGCCGGCGTCCTGGCCCTGGCCGAGCATTTTGCCAGGCGGCCTCAACGTCCAAAGCGCAGCGTCATCTTCATGTGTTTCTCAGGTGAGGAGATGGGTCTCCTCGGGTCGGCGCACTACGTCAAGAACCCGATCATCCCCATCGAGAACACCGTGGCCATGCTGAATATGGACATGATAGGACGGATGTCCGACAACCGCCTGAGCGTCATCGGCGTCGGCACTTCCCCAGCCTGGCCCCCTCTTCTGGATGAACTGAACGAACGAGCGTCATTCAACATGACCAAGACCAACTCGGGATTCGGCGGCAGCGACCATCAGTCGTTCGCCCGCGTCAACGTGCCCGTGCTTTTCTTCTTCACCGGACTGCATCCCGACTATCACCGGCCGAGCGACACATTCGAGAAGATCGCACTCTGGGACGAGACGCGGATCGTTCAGTTTGTGGCCGAGTTGACGGATCGGATCGCCGCTGCTCCCGAGCGCCCGGCATTCACCGCGCTGCAGAGCGCCAGGGCTCCGTCCGGCCCAAGGCGCACGGCACTTCAGGTGTCGTTGGGCATCATGCCCGAGTATGCCGATGACGTGGCCGGCGTTCCCGTCGGAGGCCTGCGCGCCGGCGGACCTGCAGAGAAGGCCGGCATCAAAGCTGGAGACGTCATCGTCAAGATTGCCGACAAGAGCATCAGGAACATCGAGGAGTACATGGCGGCTCTCGCGGACAGGAAGCCCGGCGAAACGGTGGCTGTCACCGTCAAACGGAATGGAAAGGAAGTGACCGTTACGCTCACTCTCGCCGAAGCCCGCCGGTAGACAGTCGAGGCCCATTCGATGGAGCTGCTTGTGACGTCGGGGCGCACGGCGTCTGTTGCCCTGGCCCTTGCCGCCTGTATCGCGCTTGGCCAGGGCGGGCCTTCCGGTCCGCTCCAAGCGATTCACGATCCGCGCGAAATACACCTGACAAACGTCAGACAGATTACGGCTCGCGGCGGCTACGCTGAAGCATATTGGAGCTTCGATGGGCGTCGTCTGATCTGCCAGGCGCGGCGCGGAGACATGCCCGCAGACCAGATGTTCGTGCTGAACGCCGACGGAACCGATGAGCGCCAGGTATCCACCGGCGCCGGCCGTTGCACCTGCGGATTCTTCCTCAAAGGCGACAAGGAGATACTGTACGCGTCAACGCACGGCCATTCCCCTATTCCTCCGAACCCACCGGACCGGTCGAAGGGGTATGTCTGGCCGGTCTGGAACCGATATGCCATCTATCGCGCTCGGACCGACGGGACAGGGGCGCATCCCATCATCCCGAAGCGTGTGGAGCCGGGTCGTGAGACGGCGTACTATGCGGAGGCGACCGTCTCGGCGGACGGCAAGCGGATTCTGTTCACTGCGACGCTCGACGGTGACCTCGAGATCTACTCCATGAAGCCTGACGGCAGTGATGTGCGCCGCCTTACATCACGCCTTGGCTACGACGGCGGCCCGGTCTTCTCGCCGGACGGCTCCATGATCGCCTGGCGGGCGTGGTACCCCCAGACCGTCTCCGAGCGCAACGAGTATCGAGCCCTGCTCGCACAGGAGTTGGTCAAGCCCAGTCGCATGGAGATATGGGTCGCGCGATCTGACGGTACCAATCCTCGACAGGTCACGAAACTCGGCGGCGCGGCATTCGCGCCATACTTCACGCCCGACGGGAAGGCGATCATCTTCTCGAGCAATCACCACGACCACGGGAAGCGTAAGTTCGAGCTGTACACCATCAAGCTCGACGGGACCGGGCTCGAGCGCATCACCTATGGCAACGAGTTCGACTGCTTCCCCATGTTCAGCAGGGATGGCCGCAAGCTTGTCTGGTGCTCGAACCGCAATGGACCAAGCCGGCACACGGATATCTTCACCGCTGACTGGAAGCCCTGACTGAGCCCGGCGCGGTCAGAGCGGTTCGCATGGCTGCACCTATCCGACGCAGCGCGCGGGACGAGACGTCTCGATAGCGCATCTCACCGCAAAGCAGTTTGCCGGCTGTCAGCGAGGCTGTGGGACGCATGACGCCGATGCGGAAGCATAGCTCGGGCACCGCATAGAAGAGCCGCGCGATCCGGCCGGCCGCATCGAGGTCACGCCCGATCTCAGCATAGACATCGTTCGAATAGTGGAGCGTCCGACCGGCCGCCACGGCTTCGGCAGCCAGAACGCCGGCATGAACCGCGTTCAGGATCCCGTCGCCGAATAGCGGATTGACCAGTGCCGCGGCATCTCCTGCAAGCAGCACCCGGCCGCTCCGATCATGGAGACGGCATCTTCCGTTCCACAGCGGCACTGGATGGAAATGCTTGCAGGGATCGCCCGTATCGGTCGGCACTCCAAGCGCCGATCCGATGTCGGCAACCGCTTCGGACAGCATGGCGCTCAGGTCGCTTCCGCGAGCTCCGATGGCCTCCCTGAACAGGCCGGCCCCAATGTTCAGATGGTCGCTCTTGGGGAACGCCCAGGCATAGCCATGCCGCACGGTGCCGTACTCGAGGTAAATGGTGCTCGCTTCCACTTCGCCGGAGCAACGCGACCAGTCATACGGCACTTCGACCTCCATGGCCATCGCCGACGCGCGCCTGATCGCGAGCCCGACCTTGCGCGCGACAGGCCCCGTCGCCCCGTCGGCACCGATCAGGAAGTCCGCAGCCGCCCGCCATTCGCCGCTCCCCGCGCGCATGTCCCCTCTCGCTTCGATGCGACCGTCGGCGATCTCGACCTCGCGGACCGTCACTCCGTCCATCAGGTTGGCGCCGCAACTCGCCGCAAACTCGGCAAGCCCGGCGTCGAAACGATCCCTGCGAACACAGAGCAGCTTCGGCGGCTCGTTCTGCGGTCCCAGCGGGGCAGTGAGCCCTTCCGAGTGGCGCCATGTATGCCGCACTTGCCTGACTTCCACGTCCGCGAGGCGCGCAATGTCAAGGCCATCGAAGTAGCGCTGTACCGTTGCCGGAACGCCGCCGCCGCACGTTTTGTGTCGAGGTATTCGGTGGCGCTCTACAAGGGCCACACGAAGCCCACGACGGGCCGCTGTCGCTGCGGCTGCGCATCCGGCCGGTCCCGCCCCGACCACCAGTAAGTCGTAGACCATCACGCTAGGGAAGCAGAAGAACCTTGATCGAGCTGCGCCCATCGTGAACGAGCTCAAAGGCTTGCGCAAAGTCCCCGAGCGGGAGGCGATGCGTGACGATCCCGGTGGTTGCGAGCAATCCCGCGGCCAGATAGTGAATCACCTTTTGGTAGCACCCCGGGCCGAGGTGTGCGCCGTGGATATTCAGCTCCTTGGCATCGCCTATGATCGTCCAGTCGGTCGAGGTCTCGCGAGCCATCACCGAGAACTCGACAAAGGTCCCTCCCTTCCTGAGCCAGCGGAGTCCGCTGTTGACGGCGTCAGGGTGGCCTGTCGCCTCAATGTACACATCGCAGCCGTAGCCGTCCGTCATCGGGCCGATGACGGACCACGGATCGGTCGTTCCGACGTTGATGACAACATCGGCGCCCAACCCCCTGGCGACCGACAGCCGATGATCGAAGCGATCAAGGACGATCAACCGCGCCGGGTTTCGCAACCGGGCGGCGGCTGCCATCCCAAGGCCCAGCGTGCCCGCTCCGGCGATGACAACGATATCGCCCAAAGCCATGCCGGAGCGCTCCACCGCATGCATCGAGCATGCCAGCGGCTCTATGAGGGCCGCCTCATCAACCGACAGAGACTCGGGAACGGAGTGGACCAGGGCATTGGCAGGGAACACCATGTACTCGGCCATCGCCCCCTGAACCGCCTGCCGGAATCCGTAGACGAGGTTCTCACGGCACAGATGATAGTCGCCGCGCCTGCAATGGCGACATTCATGGCACGGCACGATTTGCTCGGAGATGACCCGATCGCCCTCGGAGATGCCCCATCGGTCGCCGGCGACTTCGCCCAAAGCCGCCACCCACCCGACAAACTCATGGCCGGGAGTGACGGGAGGCTCCACATAGGCTGGACGGGTCGCATCGCCCCAGAACAGCGGCGCACCGACAAAGCACTTGACGTCCGACGCGCACACGCCACACGCCTCGATGTGCACCAGCGCCTCACCCGGACCCGGAACCGGCACCGCCGTTCTTTCCAGGCGGTAGTCTCGAGGTCCGTGGCATTTCACGGCCCACATCTGAGCAGGGACAGACGCATTGTTCGGCATCGCCATCTCCTCCGAAACGTCACCTGTTGCAGGACTCCAGTCGGCATTACGCAAGCGGCAACAACCGGATTCCACATAACCGTCGCAAAATCCTTCGCCAAGAAGGAGGAATAACGGTGCCGGACAACGTAATATGCACTCGTATCGCGGACCGCATCGGCCCAGCGTAAGCGACAGCTCGAACGCTTCATGGAAGAGCCTCGCTCCGGCTATCCCGTGATGGGCCGCACCACTAGTTGGCGCAGACAGTTCGCTCGGATGCTGCAAGGGTCGCCGTATTGTCGGAGCGTCCACTGTCGGCGCACCAGCAACCGAAAGGGGGGCACAAATGCTTGCCTGCAGTTTGCCGCGTGCCAGATCACAAGGTCATTCGACACGCGCACTGGTTCCACTCCTGGCTCTCGCCTTGTTCGTCTTGTCGCCCAGTGTCGCAACAGCCGCGCCGGCTCTGCGGCTGGTGAACCCGTTCGACGGGGCGATCATCAACACCAACGTTTCGCCGCAGGTGTACTTGATCAACGGAACCTGCCATCAGGCCGATGCCGTGGGCGTTTCGATCAATGACGGCCCCGAATCGCCCGCCACCGTCAAGGGCGCTGCCTGGGAGTGGCTCTTCGACCTGTCGTCCGTGGCTCCCAGTGACAGCGTCAAAATCGTGGCCACTCCATATCTGGCCGGAGTGGCCGGAACGCCTCAGCAGGCGATCGTCAAAGTCCGGACCGCACTGCCCGGCGGCTCCATTGACGTCCTGCCCAGCTCGGTCATCGCCGGCCTGTTCGCCGGCAAGGGAGCAGTGCTGGGCGATCCAACACAGCCGCTCGTGCTGGCGGTTCTCGTGCGTGGTGATGCCGGGGCCGGCAAGGTCATTGATGAGATCACTCTCTCCTCGCCGACCAGCGTCAACCAGGTCTACAACCCTGTCACGCTTGAAAAGTTCAACGTACACACCGTTCCGGGCACCGCCATTCCTGCCTTGTTCGTGCTGGGGAATGACCCCGGCGGACCAGGGCTCCGCGAGCGGATTGAGGCCATTGGGGTCACGTATCGGTCAGCACCCGGAGGACTCAAGTCGAACATCTTCCAGCGGCGCATCATCGTTGATCCGACCCCGCCGGTCCGCAAGCAGGCCGTTTCCGCCGGCTTCCCCCGCAAGAATGTGGTTGCCCTGACGGGCAAGTTCTCGGATGTCACATCCGGTATCGAGAGCGTTGTGGTCGAAATCACCCCTCCAGGCGGCGGATCCACGGTCGTAGTCCCTGCATCGCTGACATATGGAGCGGATTACTACAACGATGTCACCTGGTACGCCGAGTACGAGACGGCCATCGAAGGCACGATGAATGTCGTCGTCAAGGCCCGCGACAATGCCGGAAACGAGCGACGCGATCCGGAAACCGGCGTCTTTGCCGTGGCAACGGACAGGACGCCTCCGGTCCCGGCTTTCACATCGCCAAGCCCATCAGCATACGTGACCGGTTCGAGCGTATCCGTAGCCGGAACCATCACCGATGCGGCCCCCGACACGTGGAGCCTGTTTGACAACGGAACGTTTGTTGCCTCCGGCTCGGGCGCGACGTTCAGTTACACCTGGGACACCACGCTGACCGCGGACGGTCTTCACACGCTGAAGGTTGTCGCTTCGGACACACAGCACAACGAAGGCGAGAACACCGTGGCGGTTACCGTGGACAACACTCTCCCGACGGTTGCGTTCACGAAGCCCGTCAACGGCGACTTTGTCACCGGTCTGGTGCAGATCACCGGAGCAGTATCCGAGTGCAACCTCGATAGCTGGAAAGTCCAGGTGGACACCGGGAGCGGCTTCGTTGACATTCCCGGCGCGACAGGCACGACCACGGAGGTCTCGGCGATCTGGGACACCAATCCCATCCCCGCCTCCACAGTCTGTACGCTCAAGATCATTGCGACCGACAAGGCCGGCCTCACCAACGCAGCAACAGCCGACACCATCACGGTAACGGTTGTCAAGACCGGCTCCGTTGCCATCACCGACCCGACAGACGGCGCGTACCTCAGGGGTACGCACAAGATCAAGTTCACCGTTGCTGTGGATGCGCTCGATAAGTGGGAGCTGCACGATCTTGACTCCGTGCCAACCAAGCTCACCGACGGCGTTACCAACGGGTCCTTCGATTTCGATTGGGATACCACCGGCAAGGATGGCCGACATACCCTCAAGCTCACGGCAAAGAACACCCTCGGCCAGACGGTTGACGCCACGCGCATCGTCATTGTGGACAACACGCCGCCGACCGTCGAGGTGACGTCGCCGGAAGCCGCGGCATTCGTTCGCGGGCGTGTGCCGATCAACGCCACCATCACCGACGTCAACCCGGACAAGTACCAGATCAACCTCGACGGCGCTCTGATGACTCCGCCTGGCGTTCGATCGGGCAGCACGGTCGCGTTTGGATGGGACACTGTCGGGGTTGCCGATGGCTCCCACCTGATCAAGGTCCTCGCAACGGACAAAGCGCTGAATGACAACGCCGCGGCAGCCGACGGTGTTTCCGTGACCGTTGACAACACCCCGCCTGTCGTGACCATCACATCGCCGGGCAACGGCGCCATCGTGAAGGCACCGACAACCGCCGGCGCTGCCTTCGATGAACTGAACCTGCTCAAGTGGGAGTGGTTCGATAACGGTGTGCTCTTCGCATCCGGCTCATCGGCTTCGCCGATCTCGTCTGCCTGGAGCCCCACCAATGACGGCGCGCACGTGCTCAAACTCGTTGTCACCGATCTGGCGGGCAACACGGGCGAGGCCGTCGTCACCGTGACGGTTGACAACACTCCGCCGACTGTGACCATTGACGCATTGCCCAAGGTTCAGGACGGCGCGGACTCGTTCGTTGAGGGCGTGATCCGTCTTGTGGGCACCATCGTCGAATCGAACCTGCTCAACTGGCAGCTCACGGACGACAACGATCCGACGCTCAATCTGAGCGGGACGCAGTCCGGCGGCGTGTCCGAGCCCTACACGACCACCGGCGAGGGACAGCATACCTTCCGCCTGAAGGCGACAGACAAGGTCGGCTTTACGGATGAGAAGACGGTGACGGTGCTCGCCGACAACGTCCGTCCGACCGCCGCTCTGGGCGATCCCACCCCGAGCATCACCGTCGGTTCCCGCGTTTACGTTCGGGGCCCGGTCACGGTCGTCGGGAACGTTGCCGACACCTTCTTCAAAGATTGGACGCTGCACGCCCAGGGCACCCAGATCGCGACAGGCACAACCGCAGGCGCTGTTTCCGTGCCCTGGGACACAACCACTCTGGTCGGGCCCGTTGATTTGCAGCTCACAGCGCGAGATCGCATCCTCCACACCACAACGGTCAACAAGACCGTGATCGCGGACAACACCGGGCCGGTGATCAAGATCACGTCGCCCATTCCCGGCACTACGCTTCCGCCTTCGGTCGCGATGGGCTCGATCCTCACGCTCATCTTCCGCGTTGACCACGCCGCAATCGAGCCGTCCGGCGGCCGCGCGCCACTGACCAAGCTGCCGAGCTCGGGAGGCGATCTCAACGCTCCGGCCGTGACCGTCTCGGTGCAGGGACCGTCCGGCTCGTTCCCGCTCTCGCTGGCCGACGCCTTGACCAAACCGAACCTCGTGGACCAGCTTCACGGCTCGGCCACGGTGTCCGGAAGCGCTGATGATGGGTACATGGTGATCTGGCAGCTCCCCATTCTTCGAACAGGCTACTCCTACGGTAAGGAGTACACGATCCGGTTGACCGGCGCCAGCGATGTCATCGGCAACACGGGAACAAACGACCAGATCAAGTTCCGGGTATCGCTCACCCGGTAATGCACTGAGGGGGGCGTGCTCCAATAGCGCCCCCCGAGACGCAGCGGCAAGAATCAAGGAGACACCATCTATGAAAAACCGATCCTCAGGGCTGATCCGATGCATTTGGGTTGGCGTGGCAGCCGCGCTGGTGGTGAGCGCGCCCTTACCGGGACTGGCCGACACGACCGAGGAGTTCGGCACCGTCGGTCCTGACCTGCTCCAGACGCTGGGCGTGGGGTCCCGGTCCGTCGCCATGGGCAACGCCTATTCGGCGATCGCTGATGACCCAAGCGCCACGTTCTGGAATCCGGGCCGTCTCGGCGTGCTGGGACGGCGCCAGATGATGCTGCACTTCCGGCCCGGTCTTGAGACCACCAGCAATGTGAACTGGTTCCGCCCGTCACTGTCCGGCCCGGAGTCCTTCACCCAGTCCCTCGACCGGAAAGCCGGTGGTCTGCAACCCACGTTCGCCAGTTTCGTCTATCCTCTGACCGATCAACGCTCGGGCAGCGCGGGCACGATCGGTGTGAGTTATACACTCGGCGGGTACTTCAATCTCGACTCGACGCGCATTCGCACCGTGGGCTCACCAAGTGATCTCACCACGTTTTCTCAGACCAGGGACCATGACTTTCAACTGATGCGCAACTCGTACCTGACCGTTGCCTATGGCCACCAGTGGTCGCCCCTGCGCAACCGCGTCGGTACGCTCGGCGCAGGCATCGCCTACTACCGAGTCACCGCCGACTTCCAGAGCGAGCACCAGACCAACACGACGACCTGGGACCAGACGCTGAATCAGCAGGTTACGTCCATCACCGACACCCAGCGCATAGATCGCGGCAACGGTGACGGCGTCGTCGTCGGCGTGTACTATCAAACCGGCATCCCTTCGCAGTCAGGCCTGGCCGATGCACCTCCCGGCCCGGATGGCCGGCCGCTCTCGGTCAGCTCAACAACATGGTCCTTCGCAGCATGCTACCGGTCCGGAGCTACTCTTGACGGTATGGGGTTCGGCGCAAGTACAGTGTCGGAAATCCCTGATCGTATGTCTCTCGGCGTGGCCTACAACAGCTTCCTCCCGCAGAAATCGGGGTCCGGCGGCGAGCGCGACCGCGTTGTCATCGCCGGTGAAGTCCAGAGGTTCGGCAGCGCGAACAGCCCTGCACAGACGGATTACCGGACTGAGGTCACCAACGTTCACCTGGGCATCGAGTGGATACCGGCAAAGCCGCTCTTCGCCATACCCAAGGAGCGACGCTACGAAACCCCGATCCGACTGGGCTTCAGGACGAACGAGTCGGCCGTCCGATACGCATTCAGTGAGAATGTTCTTTCGGGAGGCATTGCATTCATCCGCAAGGGCGAAAACGATGCCAAGGTGCTGACGATCGAGCCTACCTTTGAGTACTTCACGAAGTCGAAGGTCTGGTTCGCCAACCTCACGTTCCAGATGGCGCTCGACGCCGTTGTACGCACGTCCGGTGGCGCTGATCGCCCGTCCTCGGGCGGGCGGGGCGCATCGGAAACCAATCCTTAGCCCGTGCAGTCGAAAGGTAGGGCACACTCCATCGCCGGCCCACCAGCCGGCGATGGGCTTTCGGGTATCCGTGTGGAGTCTGCCAACATGATCCATCCTTCGGCGTCACGCATGCGACATTGGGTCACGTTTCTCGTCGCCCTCTGTCTGTGTTCCGGTGGCCGCGTCTTCGGTCGGCAAGCGCCGGCGCAGCAGTCCGGTCACCCAACGCCCGGGCAGGTCAAGGAGGCATGGCAGGCCCTCCGGCAGGCCATGGTTGCCACCCGCAACAGCGACAATCGTGCCCAAATCACCGAAGAGGAGGCCGAGCGCCGCTTCGCCGCTCACGCAGAAACAGCACATCTCCTCATACAGAGCTACGACGAACCCGCAAGCGGCAAAGTGCTGCCCCCCGGAGGAACGATCACCGGCGACGCGCTCATCGGGGGTTATTTCCCCAACCTCGCGCGAGCGTACTGCTCCTGGATGGCCGCCGAACGTACCAAGGACCCGAACCGCAAGTACGCTTACTACTCTGCCGTCCATGAGTCGCTCTGGCATGGGGTCGCCGAGGCCGACGGCGCGCGCGAGCCCAAGCGACAGTCCCGCCAGCTCAGCGCCGTATACGATACGCCTTTCGTACGTCGCATGGCGATCGCGGCTGCTCTTTCCCGGCGTCGGATTGCCCTCGAACAGGCCAGAGCTGCGGGCGAAGCGGACGCTGCCGGACTGAGCGTTGCTTCCGAGATGCTTGACCTTCAGCGGCTTCGGAAGCTGCCTCCCGCAGCGTTTGAGCGAATGGACCAGCGTGCCGATGTTGAAGACATCGTAGGCAAAGCCGGCTATCTGGAGATCCTTGGCAAGAGCGTTCAGGCGGTGCTCGACGCCGAACTGGCACGATCGAAACCAGCTTTCCGCCTGGTCACCGAAAGGGCCGACTGGCAGGCGGAAGGCCGAACCAAGGTCATTGCCGGCTCCATCGAGTCGCTAACGCCCGTAACGGTGCGCGTCGTAGATGCCGCCTCCGGTCAGCCCCTGCCCAATGCCGTCCAGAATCACGTGATCGGCCCCTTTGACATTCGCGTTGACCTCGAGGAAAAGCCTGAACCCTCTACCGTCAAGCTTGTCCTGGATGACCCGCTTACCAAAGAGTCGATCACGTTCGCAACGCCAATCGTCCTGTGGAACATCCCTCAACCCACCATCGCGGTTGCCTCACGGACACGCAACGTCTCGGACATATTCGTGACCGACCTGAGTTTCGCGGTGCAGCGGGCGCGTCCGGGCGATATCGTTAAGGTCGAGGCCGTTGAGGCCACCGGAACAAGGAGTGTCCATGAGGAAACGATCGCCGCGGCCGGTGACCGGACGGTGTCGGTTCCACGGTTCAGGGTACAGCCCAACGCCGAAACACCCCTTCGGATCACGATCACTCGCGGCAAGTCGGTTCTGCCGTCTGAGGAAATCCGCATCGTTTCGCAGACGACGCCGACGGTGTCCGGACGCATCCTGAGCGTCAACGACCTCGTCTCGCTGGTCGAGATCGAGGTTCGCGACTACGCCGACAAGGTGACAGGCCTGTCGCTGAACGGCATTCCGTTCCCACCTTCGGTTGTCCCGGTTCAGGTGGACCCGGTCGGCCCCGAGACACCGGCACGTTTTGTGTTCCTCGTTCCCTGGACCGGAGTCGGCGAGGGCGTGACGATCGGTGCCCGCACAGTCCGTGAAGCTCAAGACGTGACGGTCCCCTGGCCCGCAGCCCCGACTGCGATAGCAAAGGACGATCCCAGGCTTGACAAGATCACCGACTATCAGCGTGAGCTGGCCAAAGGCGACCTGGACGCCGGTCAGCGCGCCTATCTCGCCGTATTGACGGACCCCCAGCATGCGCGTGAGGCGTCAGTGATTCTGAGCGACCTCTACGATTACCGGCTCAAGCGTGCTCCGGAGGGCGTCGGCGACGATACCATAACCTACTTGAACAACCTCCGCATCCTCGCCAAGGCCGTGCAGCGCGCTGACGATCTGGACTCCCGGATCGGCCAGGTTCAGGCTCAAATCGAGGCGGAGCAGGAACGCCGGCGCAGAGCGGAGGCCGAGCGTGCGGCTCGCGAAGCGGCTCAGCGAGCCAAAGAGCAAAAGGAACGAGAGGAAGCCGAACGCAAGGCCCGAGAAGCCCAGAAAGCCAGGGAAGCCGCCGAGGAGGCCGCGCGCAAACAGAAAACGCCCGTCGAACTCAAGGTCGTCCGGTCTGCCTACAGCGCTCAGGATGGCCTCCTGTGGATGCGCCTGGCCGTTTCGGGCCTCGTCCTTGGGCGCACAGTGCACAGCATCCGGCTTGACGACATCGAGATGGGCGCACCTCTCGATGCGTTCGTAACCCCGGGCGGCGATGCTGCACCGGAGTCAGCCACCGTCGAGTGTATCACCGTCCCGCCCGCTGCGTCAGGTTCGATCCGTGTGACTGCCGTTGTCTCGTATCCGGGTGCCGGTCAGGTTCCGATCAGCGCTTCGGTGGACTTGAAGCCGGGAGCGCTCGATCAGGTCTCGGAAAAGCTTCAGGGCTACGCAGCTTATCTCAGGACAGGCAAGCATGATGGGGCGCCGCTCCCGCAATGGCTGCGCACGATGGCCATCAGGCGCGCCGGCCAGTTGGCCGCCGCTGCAAAATCCTCCGTCGCGGCCATGCAGAAGGACAAACGCGCGGCAGACGCGGTGACCACTGCCCATCAGGCCGTGGCGCGAGCGGTGGAATATGCCGAGGCTGTGAAGGCGTCCACCGGTTCCGAAACGCCTGATGCCGCTGCGGCGAAGGCCGCACTCACCGCATTGATCGCCCCGAAGCTCTCCGTAGAAGGGGTATCCCTTGTCAAGAAGCCGCAAGGGTTCATCCTATCTGAGGGCGCTGCCGTCAGAGTCCGGAGCTGGGCTGATGACGTCATCGTCAAAGCCGGAGACCGCACGCTGAAAGGGGCGAGAAGCGGCGGTGAGTGGAGGTTCTCCCTGGCCGGCTTCCCAGGCAAACAGGGCACTCTCAAGGTTGTGGCAGAGGTTACCGGACCGGAAGGGACCACGGCTCGTGACGAGCAGGACATACAGCTCGAGCTGCCGGCCGCGTCCGTTGCCTTCAACCTCGTCAGGCCGGATTTCGTCTACTGCGACGATGGAACGGGGAAGCGGTCGCTTGTCTATAGCGCCAACGCAACAGGCCGCAACGACGACATCCTCATTGAATACGACAGCCCGCAGGCGAAGCTCATGGCTTGGACGGTGCTGGACTCAAAGGGCAACAAAGTTGAGGGCTCGGAGCGCGCTCCGCTTGCGCCGCCGCTGGATGGCATCTCCATCCCGGCCGGAAAGCTCAAGCTCGGCAAGTATACTGTGCGCGTCCAGCTCTGGGACAGCACGGATGCCACGCAGACTCCAAGCGTACAGGACGTTGCCGTACGCGTCGCCCCGCGCGCCGTTGCTTTCATCGTCGGCATCAACTATTATCCGGCTCTCTCGGCAATGCCTTCCCTTGCGCATGCCGCCGATGATGCCATGTCCCTTCGTGCCAAGCTCATCGAGAAAGGTTACGCACCCGAGAACATCATCTATGTTGTCGGTCGCAACGACACCGGAACCCCCGAAGTCAAGACGAACGGTCTGCAGAACCCCAAGAGCGATACGCCAAACGATCTATCCGAAACTCGGCGCACCGGTCAACTGAACGGCATCGTGCGCAAGAAGTACGTAGACACCGCTTTCGAGAGCTTCCTGAACGTGCTCAGGCTGCGGAAGGCTGTTCATGCCCTGGTCTACTTCGCCGGTCACGGCACCAACGTGCCCGCCGCCTTGCAGGGCACCAGCGGCGCGCTCAATGCTGACCACCTGATCATGGCCGATGACGAAAAGACAGCCCCGGCCAAGATCTACGTCTATTCATGGCCTCAACGCATCAAGGCATCCGTTACCTGGGGATCGAAGGAGAACCCCGCAACGGTGATGTGCATCTACGACGCATGCCGCAACGGTACCGCCGCCGTGTTCGACGCACTGCCGCCCCAGCTTCGCAGCGACGACGGTGCCGTGGTCGCGTCTGCCCTCTTCTCGTGTCAGAAGGGTGAGCAGGCGAACGAGAACATGACTTCGGATCCGAAGCTCGCCGTCGCCTATAAGAACGAGGTCTTTCAGAACGGGTTCTTCACCTACGCCCTGCTGAAGGGCCTGGACGAGCTTCCCGAGAGCGGCCCAAGGCTCCCTGACGTCATCGAGAAGGCGGGCTCGGTCCTCGCAACGCTGGTCCAGCAGACGCCTGAGAAGAACCGGCTCGCCTCAGGAGCGAGTAAGCCATACTCGGAACGGCAAAGCCTGAGACCGCGAGACGATCTCAAGCGGTGGGAGGATGCCATTTACGTCATCTACCCGGTCCAGCGTTCGGACGTAGGTCTGAGGCTCCGCGGCGTCCTGACCAGCCCATACGAGGGACCGGCTCTTTCTGCAGGCCGCCGCGTGTTCGCGTCTCTCTTTGACCAAGCGCATTCCGGACGGAGTTCGGCCTTCGGCCCCGCGGGGAACACACCGACATCAGGTCTGCGCTGACCCGTTGATCCGACGAGGCCGCACGCTATGAGATCGGAACCAGACGGCGATGGCGAGCGCAGCATGGCGAAGGGTGTGCCGGACGATGATGCCATCGTCACCGGCCTGCTGCTGGCCGGCGAGCAGCTTGCTTCACCCTTCCGTGAGCCGGAACGGCTCAGGTCGCGAGCGCCTCATGCCAGGAGCGATCCGGAGGTTTCGGCCAGCAACGACTTCGGGTGGTTGGTGGACATTGCGCGGCACGCCGCGATGCGCCTTGCGGAGAAACCCGATCGTCCATCGGTCGCTTCCAGCATATCGGACGCGCTCGGCGACGGAGAGGCCCTCGCGCTCCTGTTCGGACGTTTTCTCCCCGGACGCAAGCCTCCGATCTGCCTCGATCCCGACGGCAAGCCCATCCTCACACCACGCCAGGTTGAGATGCTCAGGGAAGCCGGCCAGGACCTGCCGCAAAGCGACATTGCGGCACGCTTGGGGATCTCACCCCGAACCGTCAGCACCCACATGGAGCGCATCTACCGGCGGCTCGGCGTCAACAAGCCTATGCAGGCGGTTGCCAAAGCCGTGGCACTCGGCTACCTTGACCTGGATGCCGTCGGGTTCGTCCGCGCGGCAGCCAATCGCGACCTCCGCGACTTCAACATTGTCCATCGCTTCCTGGCCCAGGTTCGGAGCGTTGAGGCCATCCCCGGTGGGCGTTCACTGCGCCAGCTCGCCCAGTTCGGCTTGCTGCTGATGCTTGCGGCGGCGTCAGCGGGTGAGGCGATCAGCAGCGACGCGGTGTCCGACGAGCCCATGGTCGGAGTGGTATGCAGACTGAGTCCTGACGGGCGTGTGTTGGCGGCGTTCGGCGGCGATCGGCTGCGTGAGGCTCGCGGTCTGGCCGTCGCACCCGCGCACGCGGCATCGCGCGGCTTCCACCCAGCCGCAATCTATGTCATCAACGAAGCCCTGTCGCAGCACGGCCTGAACACCGCCGAGATTGTCGAGTTCGTTCCGGATCGCGCCGGCGGCACGCCAACGATGCGCACCTTCACGGGCGCCGTGTCGGTTGGAACACGCTTGACCGATGCAGGCACCATTGCTTTCGACAAGCTTGGACGCCTTCTGATCTCGTCAGGAGCCCTTACCGACGCCATCCTCGCATTCGATGATGGCGGCAGACGGGTTTCGCGCTTCGCTTCCGTTCGGGCCGAGCAAGTCGCCGTCACCGACACAGGTCACGTTCTTGCGGCAACCAGCGAACATCGGGGCGGCCGCATCGTCAGCATTGCCTCCGATGGGCTGTCCCAGAATGATCTGACGTCGCTTGGCCCAAACGCGGTCTACTCGGGTGTCTCGGTCTCGCCCGATGGGAGCATTGTGGCCAATCGGGTTGAGCGCGGACGTGGAGCCATTGAGGTTTACTCGCCGGATGGCCGGCCCCTGAGGATGTATGCCGGTCCCGGGATCAGGGCAGCCCAAATCTGTACTGATGGAACGGGGCGAACATACGTTCCTTGCCAGGCGACGTGCGACATCAAGGTGCTGGGGCCCGACTGCCGTATGGAGCGGAGGATACCACTCGAAAGCGTCGTAAGCCCCTACGCCGTCGCTGTCGGACCGGACGGATCGCTGTGGGTCAGCGGACAGGCCGAGTGACCGGCGGGTTTGCCTCGCTGAGACCGAACGTGCTGTTGACAATGGCACAGATGCGTAGTAATACGTATTGGAAGTGTTGCTCCATCGCGATACTCTCGAAAGCGGCCTGCGAAAGGGAACCGATCGCTTATAGGGTACCGTCTAGTCTGGTATCAGGCCCATGCGACGCGCCGTCGGTGGCGGCGCGAACGCAGGGTCATTCCGGAAGTTGACATTCAGGCGGCAAGGCGCGTTTCGCTCTTGCGGCCGAAGGAGGAAAGCTCCATGATCAGGGCCATCTTGGGTGCGGGCCTGGTGGCAGGACTGCTCGGCATGACTGCATGGTCACGCGCCGACGAGCCCCAGTTCCGTGCGTACGAAATCGCTACCCCGGGCGGGAAGCGCATCGGTGTTGTTGACATCATGGTTGCAGGGCGACGATCACGCATCGTTGAAGTGGTCAGCGCCATGCCGGGCTGGCCGGTTGGCAAGCGGGCTCAGGCAGTGTCCGAGCGCTTGCGGAAGGTTCAAGCAGCGGACCCCAACTGGTGGCAGCGCTTGGGCGTCGGCAAGGCCAACAAGGCAGTCGTCGTCACCGTCAGGGGTCTGAAGGCCGGCGACATACCGAGGGCATCCGATGGGTCGCCCTATGTGATCACGGCTGACGCAAAGTTCGCACGCGAGTGGGGTCTCAGCCCGTCAGGCTTGGCCAAGCAGCTTGTCAGCGGCATCAAGCAGACGTTCCAGCCCAGACAGATCAGCTTGGGCCGACGAGGCGCGGCCGATGGATCGGGCGGCGCCGGGACCATGTCGGCTGAAGATAAGCGCGCCATGGCGATCAAGATGAAGCAGGAAGGCGACGACGCCTACAGTCAGCAGGACTTTACCAACGCTGAAGCCAACTACCGCGACGCCATCAAGATGTCGCCTGACTATGCAGTACCCTACCTGCGTCTCGCAGAGCTTTACTGCTCCCAGGGCAACATGGACGAAGCGCGGGAAGTGCTCAAGTCGGTTCGAGCGCTCAAGTCACTTACAGCCGACGACAAGGCTGAGATATCGCGCCTGATGGCAAAGGTGAAGTAGCGCCGGCACGATCCAGCTCGAGCAACAAGCAAGCATATCACGACTGGCGTTCGCTCTCGTGCGGGCGCACATGAGCCGGGTAGCGAAACGATGAAGGCCCCGTATGCCTGCGGGGCCTTCCGTCTTATGGCTGACTGACCGCCGGCACGCGCAAGTGACGACCGGTAACGCTTCAGGGACCGGCGTGCGCATTTGGCCTCTACCGTATCCCCAACTTGCCCGCGAGATCCATGAACTTCGCCGACGCACGCGCCTCGCGTGGGCTGTTGCGCAACGCCGCTCTGACCTGTTCGACGGCCTCAGTCCGACGATTGGAATCGGCGAGGAAATAAACGTAGCTGTAGAATGCGAGCACACACTTCTTGTCAGCCTCGATGGCGCTGCGGTACTGACGCTCCGCCGATACAGGGTCGCCGCTTATCTCCGACAGCCAACCTGAGGCCGCAAGCGCCACAGCCCTAGCCCTGCCTGACTTGCCGCCGGTCAGGCGCAGCGCCTGGCTGATAGGTCCGCGCGCATCACCGGGCTTCTCGTCGCGCAGCAGCATGTAGCCTCTGAGGGCAAGCGACAGCGGATCGCTTGGATTGGCTGCGAGTGCCCGCCCGATCAGCGCGTTCGCCTTCGCATCATCGCCGTTGAGAACCGCTGCGTATGCACCGCCTCCGGTGGGTGAACTCCCGCCCGCCGGCCTCGCGCCTGCGGTTGAGGGACGGCTGCCGCCGGCCATGCTCCCGCCGACCGCAGGCCTTGCGCTACCGGCTGAACTCGCCCCGCCGCGTGCCGGGCCGCCGGCTGCCGGAGCGCCGCCGGCAGAGCCGGGCGCTCCCGGCTGAACGCCACCCGCCTGCGCCTGTGCCGAACGATCCACGATCTTGATGGCACCACGCCATATGGGCTCTTCGCGATCGTTGGGCCACACGTTGACCTCGATAGGCTCGTTGAGCGGCATACCGCCGGGCGGCACGGCAAGGATGTAGTTCGACTGCCACTTCTTGATGGCTGCGGGCTCGTTGCCGAACATCACCCGGCCGCCGGAGCCAAGACTCTGTCCCCTGATGGTGAACTGCTGCCCGGGCGCAACCGTAGGCGGCACGAAAGCCAGCGACTTCCTGGCCGGCGCCGGCGCTTTGGGCGGTGAACCGACCTGCACAGGCGTGCCGCACTTGTGCTTGGGCAACATGGGACCCAGGAACGGCAAGACGCCGGCTCGCTGAACCGTGATGCGGATTTTCTTGCCGTCATACGCCTCTGGCACCCGGATGCCTATCAGTTGAAGCTGGCTCGGATGCACGGCGCGAAGCACATTGCCGAAGAAGTTGCGAACGCCCTTCTCCTCCGGGGGCTGCACCAGTTCAGCGGGCTGGGTATCGTTGTCAATGTAGACGCGCGCCCCCTTGATCCAGCGGCCTCCGATGGTCAGGATGCCGCCTGGAGCGACCTGCGTGCGGTAAGGTTCGGCTACGATGTTGTTCCTGAATAGCTGTTCGAACATGAAAACGGCAAGGTTGGCGGCTACGATCAGGCCGATGAGCGTCATGATCAGGCCCTTGCCGTTCTGGGCGATTGCCCCCAGGCACCCGCTCAGCGTGGCCGGGAACAATGGGCAGTTGATCAGCGCCTTGTCATTCTGGGGAAGGCGCAGGTCTTGCGTGTCGGCCTCGACGACGGCGGCATGGCAGTTGGCGCTCGCAGGTTCAGATAGGGCGACATCCGGGAGCGGCGGCACGCTGGGGACGTGCGTTCGCGCAACGGTGATCGGCAAGGGCATGGGCTGCCGCTCGCCCCGGAAAGCCCGCACACGGCTCACGCCACGCACCGGCAGTGTCCTGACCGAGCGCTCCTGCCCCGGTTCCGGAGGCGGGACGGCAACCCTGGTCGTCGGCGTCTCGACGAGCACATCCTTGGGCTTCGGGATCCGAAGATCGCAGTAGAGCCAGTCGTTGCCCTCGTTCGTCAGAACCAGTTCGAAGTCGGCGCCACGCTTGAAGAAGCCCACCTTGCGCGTTTCCGGAGTCACCTCCGAGTTCCACACGTAGAACGGCCTCACGATGGCCACCGCCCGAAGCTCGGTGAAACGCTCCTTGCGGCGCAGGCCGGACGACTGCCCGATCACGCGGGTCTCGACCTGGATCACAAGGTCGTACAGGCCTGCCCGAGCGTCATATGACTTCGGAACGTCGAACAGGATCATCACGTCGCGCTCGCCGCCGCGGGTGACGTATATCGTCACATAACGGCTGTTCGGGCCGAGCTGGTCGGGTTTTCCGGGCGGCGGTGCGTTGTCGCCCCCGCCCGATGGCTCCAACGCCGACATGGTGTACCATGTGTCCTGCCAGTACGGGTTCTCGCACCGTAGTCGGACCGTGTAAGCATTTTCCTGGCTTGTGTTGTTCTTGATTCGAACGACGCACGAGCCTTGCCCAACCCATCCCTCAGGAAGAGGCTGCTTCTGCGGCTTTCGCCCCGGCTCAATGTCTATCTCGGTGTGCAGGAGTCTCATCCGCTATTCCACCTTGAGCCTGAGCCGCACATGGAGCACCTGATGTGTGGCATCGGTCGTCACGAACTGCCAGTCCTCTTCGACGGCGGAGCCATCCTGCGGAGCTTCGCCAACGAACGTTATCTTCGCTGTGTGCGTCGCTCCGGCATCAATCTGCGTCGAATCCGTGCGGTTGAAGTTCACGATATTGAAGCTGCTCGGGACCGTTACCGGCCACATCAGTATCTTGAGTCCGCGATTCGCGTCCGTGAGGTTCGAGAAGTTGACGCGCGTTGAGCCTTCCAGAGGCACGTCTATGGTGACCTCTCTGGACTTCAGCGGTATCTTCTCGTCGCCTATCTTCTCGTCACGTTCATATTCGTCAACGGGCGCCATGCGAGGTCCGGTCGTGATCAACAGCTTCATGTCCGTACGCAGCGGGACGAACCGAACGAGCACCGGATCGGCACCGGGCCGCACAATAGAACTGACCTCGTATGCTCGTCGCCGCCGATCGCCATACTCCTCCACCGAGACGTTGTCATCGTAGGCGCCACGAACGAACATGTGCGTGTCGGTCCGATTCTCTTCCGTTGCCTTGAGCTTGATCAGGGCATACCATGGAGCGCTCCAGCGCAGGCGTGCCTGCATGTTCACGACGGGCTTACCCTCCGTCCAGGTGTCGTCACGCATCTGAAGCACATAGTACGAACGGCCGACGCTATATGCGTTCGTCACTCGCAGATCGCTCGCCCCGGAGGCCAACAACAGGAACAGCAGAACCGCCAGCGGTCCGGCCAGGAACCCGGGAATCGGCAGCAAGCGCCATCGCACCGCCGTCAGGTCAAGGACATTGCTCGACTTCGCGCCGTTCGACGGATCCGTTGCGGGCACAGCCTTAACCCGTGCCTTGTGGATTTCCTTGAACCCGAACCACCAGATGCCTTTGCGCCACAGCCGCAGCTTCAGCGAGATCGGGTTCGGCGGCCTGCCCACGGCTTTGGATTCGAGCGTCTCGAACTCTTTATCGAACAGGTAGCGCCACTGCGCGCTCTCATAGACTTCATCGGGACCGCGGGGCATGCCCCGGTCATCGGTCTCGACCGAGGCATCGCGAACGGCGATGCGGAAGCTCGTGTCCGCATTGCCTGCGCTCTCGGCAGTCAACTCGAAGTCCACAGACCGTCCAAAGGGACCGGACTTCACCAGCGGCTGCTTCGATGCCAGCTTGACCGCCGGCGTGGGCTGCACCTCAAGCAACAGGTTACACGGCGTCAGCGTTGCGCCCAGCGGCCCCGTGCGCACCATGAACGGATATGTTCCGGGGGCCGCCGAGGTGGGCGGCGACAATCTGACGGAAACCTCGCCCGTGCCGTTCGCGTTGATGTTGACCTGGTCCTGAACCAGCACGATCCAGCCGGCTTCCAGCGACCGATCCTCATCAACGACGTAGGTGCGAGTGCCACGCTGATCGTTGCGGAAGCTGAACTTGAGCAGTTGGGTCTCGCCAGGCTTGAGGGACACGACGGTGCCGTCCCGAGGATCAACAATGGTCGGCTCAACGACGTCGGGCTCAACGTCCTCTTCCTCTTCCGCCGCAGAACCGCCTCGCGCCCGTGTGGCATCGAGATCAATGACGGGCATCTGATCGTCGGCAGGAGGCGCGGCGGGCTTGGGTCGGGCAGATGTCGGCATCGGGCGGGTCGGCGGCGCGCTCTGCACAGCCGCGGGCTCTGCTGCCCGTGGCGATGCGGGACGCGCTGCTGGCTCTCCCTGCACGGGAGGCGCGGGCGTCGGTCGTGTGGCCGGTCGCGGTGTCGGTGGGGCCTCCGGCGGTCGCGCAGGCTCGTCCCGAGCCTGGAGTGTACCGGCTCCTGGGGGCTCCAACTCCGACTTCGATGGAGATGCAGGCTCCTCCCGAACAGATGGTTTGGCCGGCGCTGCGCGGCGAGGCGTCGTCTTAGGCGCCTGTGTCTGAACGGATCCGGATCCGGTCTCCGCAGGCCCAGGCGTTTGCGCAGGGGCAGCCACCTCGGGCACCGTCTCCGGCGGTGAGGCGGACGACGTCTCAACAGGTGCCTGCTCGACTCCGCCCACGGCCACTTGCGGCGGAATCTCAGCAGGAACCGGCTCGGGCTCCGGCTCGGGCTCCGGCTCGGGCAGCTCGGGTCCGGGCTCAACGCGAAGCGTCATGGCAATGTCGCCGGGCGGTTCGACGATTGCCCCATCACAAATCACGCGCATCGTGATCGGGTAATCGCCGGCATGGGCTCGCACAGGAGGGGCGATCGAGGCGGAGAGTGTCCCGCATCCAAGGGCGGCAGCTACGACCGAGCTGTTGGGCCCAACACCGGAAGTCCATTCAGGTCCCGGCAATCCGTCGAACTCAAGGTAAAAGCTCTGAGGATTCGGTGCGTCGTTCGTGAACTCAAACGCGATCCCTATTGCTGAACCGGCCTCAACCGTTAGCACGGTGCCCGAAACGGGGTTCATGATTTGGCCGGACTGGCCGGGTGATGCCACTGGCGCCTCCGATCCGCACCACAGCGACGCGGACGTATGTGCGCAGCCTGCGGCTGCGTCGTAGGATTATAGCAAAACGACGCTCGCGAGACAACAGCGAGCGCCGCGGGAGGGCGAGGCTCACGCCAAGCCGCCGAGGGCAACCTACCCCAGGTTCCGAAGCTCTCTCGTTCGCAGGCGATGGGCTGCGTAGGCGATGATGTTCAGACCGAACTCCTGCGCCTGACGGATCCGCTCACGCGCGTCCGGTGCGTCAGGCTTCGCCAGATCGCCCTGCCAGGCTCCGCCGTAGTCGTACGTGCTGAAGATGACGCCGGTATCGAGATCAGCGGTCAGGGCTCCCTTCTCCTGACTGCCCATCGGAGGGACCGAGAACACATGATGCGCCGTCAGCAGCGGGTTTCCTCTGGCAACTTTCTCGAGCTTCGCTCCCAGACGTCCGGCGAGCTCCTCAAAGCCCTTTGCAAACGCTTCGCTGCCATGGCTCGCTTCGCCAAACAACATGCCGCCACGCCCAAGGTAGTCCTGAAGCCCCTTGAGCTCGGCATCGGCCAGCGGTTGGAATGCCTCCGATCCTGCCACGTAGAGGACGATGGGATCGCGCCCCGAGGTCTGCCGCAGGTTCATGGGCCCGATGAAGTCCAGATGGAAGCCCCGTCCGTTGCCCTCACGCACGAGGTGCCACAGGCCCGCCCTGTTTGGCTTCCATGCCGTCGGATTCGCTGTTGGCACGTACGAGAGCTCACCGATGGCGCCTTCTCCGTAGCAGTGCGGGAACGCGATGGGGCGATTCAGCAGGTTCAGCTCATCGTTGCCCGGATCGAATGGATTGGCCGCGTCCTTGACCGGCTTCTCGATACCGGTGCGCCAGATCCGCGCCAACTCGATGTATGGCGTCGTCGGCAGCTCTTTCGTCGCCCGAACATCCCGGCCTTCGACGATGCGATAGTGCTGCTGCCCGGTGCCGACCGTGATCGCCGACTTGCGGTCCGTGGCGCGCAGGAAGGAGAGGGTGATGTAGATTTGCCCCTTCTCCTCCATCGTGAAAGCAACAGGCGGATCGCCCAACACCACAACGTTGCCGTCGCTGTCTACGGCTACGCCGGGCGCGACGACAACGGTGCGCTCTTTCGTCTGTGAAACTACGACCTCCAGCCCATAGACAATGCCGGGCCGATGCGATGCGACATTGTGCAGCCGACGATGCAGAGCATGCTGTTCGTGAGCCTCGCGCCAGATCTCGGCATCTATGGGCAGTTCATTGAACGGCCTGATGCCCGTGATCGGACTTGCAATCAGATCCTCAAGCGCCATTGGTCGTCTCCTTCTGGTCCGGCATTACGCATCTTCTGTCTGTGGCTGTGCAAACGCATCGGGCGCCCGACGGACTATGCGCGCAACGTACGCTGTATGCGCCGGCTTCTGCACTTCTATGATGTCACGAATGGTCTGCTCATTGACCGCAGCCGGATCGGGCACAGCGATCGTGACCACGAAGCTGTGATCGGGCACATCACCGAGAACCGTGTTCTCGTGCAGGCGTGACGGGTCGCTCAGGTCAACCCCGAGACGCGTCTGAGGTCCCAATCGCATGCCGCGAAACGGCTTGTCGTTAATCTCCGGTCGAACGCCCGCGTAGATTTCAAGGTACCGGGCCAATCCCCTGCGCGTGCCCCGCCACCGATACAGCTCGACTGCCTCACGCACGAGTCTGCGCCTTTTCATCTCGGGCCAGTTGTCGTCGAGCACGATGCCGACCCACGTCGCAAGCCACGGCAGGAAGTCGGGCGGCGTCTGGTAGGCATCGAAGAACCGGTGCAGGTTGTCGAGCGTCTCACGCATCGGTACCGCTGCGTCATCGAAGCCACGCAGGTACCGTCGGAAGAAGGGAGCTCCCTGTTCGTCCGGCGAGGCCTCCTGAAGCGCGGTCAACTCATCGCTGTAGATGGACGGGAGGTAAGCTTCATAGTCGCTCAGAGGATGGCGGAGCTTAACCATCGCGGTCGTCACACACCTCGACCCGTCGCTGATGTCGGTCGCGACGAGGTCGAACAGGTAGTCTCCCGGGACGGATTGACCGTCCAGAAACGTGCGGAACTCGAGCGGGACTTCGCGTGTCTCTCCCGGCAAGAGCAGAAGATGCAGTTGGGTATCCCCTTCCAGCAGCACGTCCTGCGCCGATACTGCATCGCCGCCAAGCAGCTCGGGCACAACGCGTGTGGGCAAGCTCCATTTCACCCAGCCGGGATTCCAATGTTCGGCCTCGCTTCGGAGCTGCATCCGCACGATCCTTGGCCGACCCGACCGCGACGTCACCGTCACTCCGAACCGCGGCAGGACGGGCGGCTCGTGCCAGAGCGGCCTCAGCCGCTCCAGCGGGGCGCCATGCGGACGTGGCTGAAGCGCAATGTCCAGCGTTTCAGGGAAGATGGAGATATCCACATCTTCGAGCGCGGGAGCATTTGCGGGCATGCCGCCTGCCGTCACTTCAGTCGCCTCCATCACAACTCGTCCGCCAGCAATGGGCTGTCCTCAGCGCCCACCTGATGGATGGACCGCGCCCTCACACGGTGTTCCCGTGTCGTGAGCAGCTCATGGCTCGCAACGCGCAGTCCCTCCGTGTTGGGCACCAACTGCTCGGGCCCGAGCAAACCCTCTTCCGCGTTCGCGACACGCGAGACGAATATCTTGGCGTCGAGGAGGAACGCGACACCAGGCACGGCTCCGACCTGCGCGTAGAGGTCGGAGATCGTGAAACTGCGGCGGAAGGGCCAGCCGGTCCCTGAAGGTCCGCCGGTGAGCGGGTGCAGGTACTCCGTGAGGCGATCGCGCACTGCCCGAACGACGCTGTCGGCATCGGCATGGGGATCGGCGACAAGAACGATATCCGTCGAAACGAACAGGTAGTCCGGTTCCGCAACTTCAAGAACCGTTGTGAGCAGCCGTCGCTCATCGAGATAGCGCTCCACATCTCGCTTGGTGCGCTCGGGTACCTGCAGATCGGTCGGTCGCGGCGTGGTGACCCCACGCGACAGCGCCGGCACGATCAGCAGGCGAACGACGCCGGGAGGAATGGATGCCTCGTCCGTCCACTCGTGCCTGGGGGCAGGCATGATGCAGCGAGCACGTCCAACCCCTGATGAGGCTCTGGCTGCCAGATGCTCGAAATCCTCAGCCGTAACCGCCCGGTCGCGTATCTTCAGGATGGACCGCCCTCGCATCTTGGCCCTCTCGATATCCTCGAGGTCCCGGCCACCGTCAGCCCGCCGCGGGTTGGTCACCTCCGATATGTAAGGGATCGAGGACTTCAGCACACGGATTTGACCCTCGCGCACATTCCCCGCCGTGCCTCCGCCGAATCGGTAGGCCGAGAACACGATCATCATGCCCTTAGGAGGGATTGCTCCATACGAGCGGGCTGAGCCGTCGGGCTGCGGAATGGAGGGACCGAAGGCCACTTCGCCTGTCAACGAGTCGCACGTGTAGTGTCGGTCATCAGGCCCGCTCTCCGAGAAGTCCGACACTTCGGTCCAGCGCTCCATATCCTCCGCATCTGCGCCATCCGGCCCGACGAGGAGAACTTCCCCGGGGCGTCGAGGCATGACTGGAGCGTTGCGAAGCTGAAACACCTGTCCGGGCGTGCCATCGCTCTGACCCAGCACTTCGAGGAAGCGAGTCGTGGCCTGGCTGGCAGGCGCCGTTCCGCCGACAGTGCGAGCGACGAGGGTCAGGATTTCCGGAGGCTTCTGGTATTCGTCGGGTCCCTTGTTGCCCGGCCCGCGGGGAGGCACCTCTGCCGGGTCCACGGTGTATTTGCACCGCACCCAGTACGCCCTGCGGCCGCCAAGGACACGCGGGAGCAGCCGGGACGGCAATGCCAGCTCGATGTAGCCGCTTCGGTTCCATCCCCGGGTGTCGTCGTACGGTACCTCCAGTCGCTCCCAGCGATTGGCCACTCCGTTCCACCACTCCCAGACCTGCGCAGGGTAGTCCTCATTGAGCCCTGTCGCCGCTGCCTGAACGCAGTCCACGTCCAGTTGAACCAGATTGCCCGACAGGTCGTTCTCGAAGCCGATGTAGAGGGCGTCGCCTGTCCGCGGCACGCTGCTGAAGATGCCGAACGGGCCATGACCGGGCTGAAACTCCATGATGCCGCGTGTCAGTTCGTCTTCACCCTCAGCGAGGTCAGCCTTCGGCGCCATGATCACATAGGCCACTCGCGGTCTGAGCATCCTGAGCTCGGCGTCGGTGGCGAACTCGATCGATTCTTCGGTTTCGGTTCGCACGGTACCGGCAATGGTCTCACGCGGCTTGAGCGTGACCTCAAACGCCTCTTCTCCGTCGGCATCTTCGATGGGGCGAGAAAGGCGGAACCGCAGATCGGTACGCGCGGGCTGCGGCGGTTCGAGCGTGACGCCCAGCATCTCGAGGAACTTCAGATAGTTCTTCTCGGGGACCTGGTTCAACCGGTACAGCGTCATCTCCGTCATCCAGGCGAACAGCTCAATCAACGTAACGCCCGGATCGGACACGTTGTGATCGGTCCAATCGGGACATCGGAGTCCTATCTGGCGTTTGACGTCATCAACGATATCCTGGAACTTCCGGTCGTCGAGGTTGGGTGAGGGCAACGACATGGCTTATTCCTCTCCAGGGATCACGTAGAACGGAAACACCAGGTTCCGTTCCGAGTTGGTCGCCAACAACCGGTAGTTCACGCTGATCCGCATGCATGCCGGGTCTGTCGGATCAGCATCGGCTGTCACGTCGAGAACTTCAATCCGGGGTTCCCACCACGCAAGCGCCTCTCGTACATACCTGCACGCCATGCCTTGCGTAGCGGCATCGTTCGGCATGAAGGCCAGCAGATGCAGTTCTGAGCCGAACTGCGGCCTCATGGGTCTTTCGCCTTTCTGCGTCCGCAGGATCATCTGGATCGCCTCCTCGACGTCCTGCTCCTGATGGACAAGCGCAATCCGCCCGCGCGAGTCGAGCTGCGGCGGGAACTTCCAGCCGGATCCGAGGAAGTCCTTGGTCCTATCGGGCATGCCCGTCTCCTCGACCGCTCACTCTCATCCGCCTATCAGAACCGTGGGGCAGCCCATGGCTATGGTGTCCGGTGGGCCCACACAGGTCGCCATGTCACCCATTCGGGCGGCAGGCATGTTGCCGATGAGCACCGTCGGCATGCAAGGAGGCAATATGGGACCGCCCACGTGCGGAACGGGCGGAGTGCCCGGCGTCACCATCGGGCATGTGTGCATGTCGCCCATTCTGGCTGCCGGCATTCCGCCGATCAGCACCGTTGGAAAGCCTATCGCAATCACACCCCCATGCACTGTTGGATCGCCCTGACGAGCGGCAGGCGGCATCTCATCCCTCCTCTCAGTTGATCCTGACCAGACCACCCTTGACGGTGAGCAAGCCGCCGCCATCGAGTGTCCCCGTTGCCGACCCCTTGAGGTCCAGCATGCTTGCTTCCACGGAACCGGAGGCCGTGGTCTTGATCGCGAAGCCGGCGGTTCCTTCGATCTTCACCTGCTGGGGCGTCGTTGCCTCTATTCCCTGTTTCCCTGTGATGATCACCTTCTTCATCGCGTCCAGCGTAATGTTGCCCTGCTTCGACTTGACGGTAATGTCACCCTTGGACTCTACGAGTATCGAGTTGTCGCTCGTGGCGATTCTGATGTGGTTCTCGTTGGTCTTGTCAACAACACGAATGATATCGTTCTTGTCGTCAAGCAGCAGCATGTGCTTGTTCTTGGTGATGACTTCGATCCGCTCGTCGTTCTCTCGAAGCTGCAGCCGGTAGCCCTTCCCTGTACGGAGCGTGGCGCCGATCTTGCCATCGCAGTCGTCAAAGAACTCCAGAATGTGACCCATGCGCGTTCGAATCCACCGACGCGTTGTCTTGCCGCCGTTGACCGACTTGGAGCTTGCGTAGTTGTCCTGTCTGGTTTTGGGAGGCTTGTCCTTGCCGTTCCACAGGCATCCGATTATGTACGGCCGCCTGATGTCTCCGTGCTCGAACGCCACAAGGACCTCATCATTGACCTCTGGAAGGAAGAGCATCCCCCGATCGGGGCCTGACATGGGCGTCGCCACGCGCGCCCAGAAGCTCTGGTGTTCCTCAGTCAGCCATGGGTACTTGACCTTGATTCGTGCAAGGTTGTCCGGGTCGTTGTTGTCGGTCACCACGGCTGCCACGATATTGCCGCCGATCGGCGCACGCCTCGATAGCTCATCGCCTTCCAGAACTGAAAGCAGCGTTTGCGGTTTCTTCCCGCTGATCGAGAAGACCGTCGCATAGCCTTCCGCAGGTGTGTACGTGTGCTGGCAGGATGTCACAAGATACTCGCCGCTGAAGCGTTGGCCCACGTTGTCTACTTTGACCATGTCCTCCGCGCGCATCTGCGGAACGCCGTAACATAGCCCCTCCGCCTCAAGAAACGCCCCACCGACCTCATCGCAAAGCGACTGCGCCAGCGCTTTCGCTTCGCCTTCCGAGTGAACGGGCCTGTCAACGACGACCATCTTCGCGTTGCCGAAGGCCTTCGAAGCTACCTGTCCTCCCTGCTTATCCTGCTGTACTTTGGGCACACCGGCCGCCGTCTTCGCGGTTCCGATGATGACTTGCTTCTGCTTCGGGTCCCAGCCGCGAACCTCGACCTCGTCCACCTGCGGCGAAGCCGACACACGCGGACGGAAGCTGCGCAGCTCCTTGCCCCACTCGATCGAGTGCTTCGTGCGCCCATCGTCCGTGACCTTCTTGAAGTACAGCTTGTCGCCGTCGCGGACGAAGAGACGGAAACCGTTGCGCGCGGCTCGTTCCTGCAGAAACTCCCAGTTCGTCTGGTTGTTCTGCATGATCCAGTCGTGGACCTCCGTTGTCGCTTCGGCCTCGACGCTCAGGCCAACCTCCGCCCCGACCTTCTTGACAATGTCCGAATCGGTCATCTGCTGGAACGACCTCGAATGTCTGCCCCTGTGAAGCCGATGGCTCTTATCGAAGCACCGAACGACCAGGGTCGGGACTCCATGTGCGGCCAGATCCAACTCGACGCCCGTTATCTCGCCCTCGAACAGCGTCGAGTCGCCGCTCGGTCCTTCGCCGCCCGTTATCTTGATCGCTTTGCCCACGGCGAATGTCTGCGAATCGATAAACTCGTACATGCCCTGCTTGCCCGCTTCGCCGTGGTGGATCCTGATCGTGCAGACATCGGGCAGGTGAAGGCTGTTCTCGATCACGCAGTCGAGGAGCTGGTCCATGACCTCCTTGGAGGCCGCTGCACCATCAATGTGCATCGCGAAATGCGATACATGATGTTCTTCAGCCATCTGAGGTTCCTCCGGTCCTGTCGGCGTGATGCTCCTGAGCCGGCACGTGGTGGGCCGAATAGACGATAGTCACGGCACTCGTCATCGCGTCAGCTCAACGGCGGGATTGACAGAACCATGCCTGGCCTGAGATGGAGCGGGTCCTCGATCTTGTTCTCCAGGGCGATCTTGCGCCAGTGGCTGGAATCCCCGTACTCCTCGAAGGCGATCAGGGCCAGAGTATCGTGCGGGCGGACCTCGCGGCGCTTTCGGCCGGGTTCCGACCCCGACGTCGGGTTGGTCTTCTTCTGCTCGGTGTCGTCCTCGGCCTCCTGCATCGTTACATGCGCCGTTGCCCTCACAGGCTTGCCATCATCGCGAAACAGCGTGTAGCGGACTGACAGATTGGTGATCGCCGCTTTGAAACTCCAGTTGCCCCCCCACTGGAACGTGCACAGTGGCGGCCTTGACCGACGCGTCTTCGGGTGTTTCTTCGACTCGTCAATCATCGTGAGCTTCCAGAGCTTGTCTATATAGGTCCGAACGTCGGCGCCCTTCTTCTCAAACACGTCGAAGAATAACTCGAGGTCGAGCGTTCGAGATCCGCCTCCGGTGAAGTCGAGCTTTGGCACATTCTTGCCCACCACAGGCTTCGGCTGCCATGAGTTCGCCTTGGCTATCGTATACTCGGTAGGGTTGAAGAGACACTCAATAGTGTCGCGGGTGTCCTCGTTGATGATCTTGGCCTTCGTCAGTCCCATCGTCTCACTCCCCTTGTTCGTGCCCGCCGATCAGCCTCACCATTTGCCTCGCCGATCGGCCTCAAGAGCCAGTCTGCGCCTCAGCAGAGACCAGACGTCGTTTGCCAGAAGGTGAACTTCGTTCGCAGTCATTCCGTCTTCCCGCGATGCCAATACCGAGGAACGCTGGGTGTCGGCAGGGGTCCTTTCGGCCCGTTGCGTGCTCGGCGATGGGACATGCGGTCCCCCTGTTGCCCCTCCCGTTGCCGTCGAGGCCCGCTGGACCACGATCCGCCGCGACGCGGGTCCTGCGTCACCTGCAACGTAGAAGCGCTCCGGCGCTCGCGTGACCACCGAGCTCGACACGCGCTGCGGGATCGGTGCCTCAGGGGCAGCCGACGGGCCCGGCAGGGCCATTTCACCGATAAGGTGCGATGGGCCACCGGAGACGCCGACTCGATCAGGAACCGGAACGGGAACCGGCATGCCGATGCCCATCGGTACGGGACTCACGATGGTCGGACCTGCCAGGAACGGCACCGTGAGCGGGCCAACCGAAGGACGAACATGATCGAGCGACCTCAGCATTCTGCCCTTCCCCGGTTTCCCTTCGTCCTCCGCTCCCGGACCTTGCCTGACGCCGGCAAGGATCGGAGCCGCGACCGGTACCGGCATCGGGTCGCGCACGCTCACAGGAATGGGAGCCGCAATCACAGCGGGACTGCCGATCAGTTGTGATCCCGGCGGTGCAGCGCGAAACCCGTGCAGCCCCATTCGCTCCAGTCCGGCGAAACCCGGGTACGACGAGGAGACCGCCCGTGCCGCGCGAATCGAGCCCAAATGGCCGAACGCCTGACCCGGCGTGCCTTGCGTCGCAACGCCTGCCACGAGCCCGGGAAGCGCCATGCCAAACGCGCTTGGCCCGGGCATCGGTTCCATGCGTGCACGTCCAATCGCCGGCAAGCGCATACCCGGCAGCTCCGGTGACGACAGGAGCGGGGCGCCAATCTGCATTGCGCCCTGCGCAAGACCCGACGTCAGGTCGGAGTCCCGAACGGGGGCCTCAACGCCGTATGGCGGCATGCCGACCCCCATTGGCCGCCTGATATCTGCGCGACTATCCATCACAGCCCGTGAGGGCAACCCCCACGCCGAGCCGAGCCTGCCTCCGAAGCCCTCAGGGCCGGCATCCCGCGTTCCCATCGCCCAGCCGCCATGCCCAACTGGTCTGCCGATTGGTGCGGACGGCACCACGCGACCAACTTGCGGATCAGGCTCCGACGTCATGCCTGTCGGCCAGCTCCAGCGTGGGACCCCGAGATCGCCTTCTGGTCGCGCCGTATCGCCCATCCAGCCGAGACCGGGTCCACTCGGTGTGATTGCCCGAAATCCCGGGCCTGCTGGGGCGAGACCGAATCTCCCGCCGATGCGACCTCCCATACGGTCCAGGATGCCAAAGCTGCTCAGGCCGCCAGGAGCATCCATCCCACTCGGGGCAACGGCACCAAGCTGCGGGCGGGGAGAGTGCGCTCCGAGAGGTTTGAGCCTCGAGTCGGGCGCTAGAACGGTTGTCGGCTCGGCGTCGCGCATCCCGAAGTGCGGGGCTGCCTTACGCCAGGCCGACTTGTCCGGCTCGGCGTGCACCGTCTGAAGCCCGGGAAACAGATGCTGCCGCAACGTGCCGAAGACATGCGGTCTGACCGCCGTCACGGGCGTCCCCTGGTCGGACACACCTCGGGCCGCCAGTTCGTCGCGCAGTTCGGCCCGCCCTCCAAGGCTTGGCGCCAGGCGTACCGGCATGCCAAGGAAGTCCAGCATGGGCGTGCGTCGCGCCTGGCCTCCACCCGCCTCAGCCAGAGCTCCCGCAACGGTCGGCGCTCCTGCACCAATCACCCCGGCTCCCTCGCCGGCCGGCCTGCGTGCAGGCACGATGCGCCCGAGGGTCGGAACGTTCGCGGGCGCAGAGAACGCCGACGCCGTGGCCGCGGCGCTGCCCGCGATGCCGACTGCATCCGATCCGTACGCCTGCGCCAACAGAGGCTTCAGCAGCGACGGCGCAAGGCGCAGGTTCACAGCGTTCGTCGGCAGCGACTCCCTGGGAAGCGCCGGATAGATCGCCTGGGCTCCGGGCGGCAGTATCTCGCGGAGGCGCGTGAGTCCCGCAGCGTCGAGCTGTCCGGCGCTGCGAGCCAGTACCGGCCAATCGAACGCCACAGCGGCTCCGCGCCGCTCGGCTTGCTCACTGGCAACCGTGACCGGAGGCGACACGACGGTCACCTCACCGAGGCGTGGGTCCAGTCCGCCGCCGAACTGCGCTGATCCACCCAGCGGTGCGGGCATCCCCTTGCCTCCGCGTCCCGGCATCAGCACATCGCGTGCCGTCGGCATTCCGACGCCAGGCAAGAGAACTCCGGCCCAGGGCGCCCTTCCGACCATAGCCGCTCCTGTGCCCACCGGACCGGCTCCCGGGCTACCGAGGATCGCGGTGAGCGTGCCCGGCCCATCAAGCGAGTAGACGCGCACGCGCGGCGGCCCCGCTCCCAGGATCGGCTCGGCATACCATCGTTCCGAAGCCGACCCTCCGCCGCCCGTACCGCCAGTCAGCCGACCGATGACGTATCCGGCCAGCCCCGCCGCGATCAGCCCCGGTATGGGCGAGGTGCGCCGCGGCGAGGCCGCACTAGGGTGGGCTGGGAGCGACTTGAGCGAACCATCAGGCATTACGATCGCGACCGGCTGTTCGGCGGCTGCAGGCGACAGCGCCGCGGCAACGGCGCTCCGATGCGCCTCCAGTGCGCCGCCGGCCGGGCGAAGAGGCGGCTGATCGGCGACCGGTATCACCATCGGCATTGGAGCCCTGGGCGGTATGGCCGCCGTTGAAGGCAGCGTCGGCAGCATCGGCGATGCCAATGGTCCGCCCGGCATGGGTACGAACGCAGCGGCTTCAGGAGCCGGCGGCGACGCGCCGAGCCAGCTCGCGGTGGAAACTGGTGGATGCGACAGTGGGAACGAGAGCGCGGGCGGCTGCATCATTGCCGTGGCTGACGGACCGGCGACTCCCAGAACCGCGGGCGCGGCTATCCTGGCGGCCATAGCTCCGGATCCGGCTGATCGGCCCATCATGAACCCGGCGGCGGTGCCGGCCATGGCGAGGTTGGACAACCACAGCGCCTTCGTGAGGGCCTTGCGCGTTCCTGCAGGAGCCAGCTCCGCATCCGCAGCCGAGACCGCACCCCGACTGCCCTCGGAAAGGGAGGTGCGCTCCGAGTGCCCGGCGCGCCAGGCCCTCGACAGCACATCGGGCTCGCGTGTCGCTCCTCCGGCAGCCCGGCTTTCCGATAGCCGGGCTTGAGCGTCAAGCGTTGCAGGTCCCTCGCGCCTTACGATGCGTACGGTCCGCCGCTGACCGGACGGCGTTTCGACGTACTCAATCACTTCGCCGCCGTCCGACGATCGGGCGATCCGGCGCACGCGGGTCTCTCCCGTCCGCGCAGGTCCGCCGAGCCTCGATGGAGCCTCGCCCTCCCGAGTCATTCCGCGGGCCTGGGCGCCGGCGGCCAACGCGCCGGCGGCTGCACGCGCGACTGGAGGACGCGACAGGTCACTGGCGGCTTGCGTCTCCGGGACCGGCCTCTCTCGCAACACCTCCGTCTCGGCTAGTTTGTCATGCCACCGGACGAGCCACATGGAGAACTGACGCAACTCGTAGGGACCAATCTGATAGGGCTTGAGAAGGTCGTACAGCCAATCCACAGACCGATTGGCCCGTGACACTGTCGCTCTGCCCGCGATGGACTGCCCAAGGGACAGCGCACTCCGCCCGGCATGACCGATGGGTTCCTCCGCCTGGGCGCGTTCCAGCACCGCAACCGCAGAGGTGCGCATCGTGAGGTCCGCAAGGAAGTCCGCGATGCGCTCGAGGAACTTGGGCGGCTCGATCGCCGCAAGTTCTCGAAGCTTTTGTTCGCTTATCGCCATGGGTTCCCTCTTGCTACGCGTCGCGGGCTCGCAAGGGCGAGCCTCCGCCGAGCCGGCTCACTAGCGGGCCTGGAGAGCCCCTGGGCTCCCGGACCTGCCAAGGTTGTCGCTGACGATACTCTCGTAGGCAAACTCGAGTGTCTCAACCGCGACGGCGCCGGACTCGGTTCGCAGGTCGGGCCCGGTCCACTTCACGGGGTATGCAGCGCGCAGGTGCCATTCCTCGACTGCAGTCGAGCCCTGTGGACCGTACACGCTGATGGTCACGTTCTTTCGTTGGGTGTCGCCATCCAGCGTCGCCATGAACCATCGAAACAGGTCCTGCCCGGGATCCAGGCCACGCTTCAGGGTGATGTTCCCATACTTCGTCCGTACCGGAAGCCGATGCACCATCGTGTTCAGCCCGCCTTCCGGGTAATCCATCGTCTCTGTCTCGATTGTGATCGGCGAGCACTCGCAGAAGCCGGCAACCTCGACGCCATCAATCTGCACCCAGAATCGGAGACCGATATGTTCGTCTCGGCCCCGTACCCGTTCGGCGCCGGCTTGCCCTCCACCAGCCCTCATCGTCGTATCCCTCCAGTGCGCACCTCGCCGCGTTGGGCGGCAAGTGTGAGCTCTTTCATCATCAAGTCATAAACACGATCGGCCACAAGCTTCGGATCCACCCGGCGCGGGTCAAGCTTCGTCTTGCGGCCTGCCGCCGCACCGCGCTCCTTGGAGCCTCCTGCGCTCGGCTCCTGACTCGCCGACTCCAGACGCGGCTGAGGCGTCGCCATTGCATATGCGAGTGACGGCCTCGGACGCGTCTCGTCCTTGTGCATCATGACGCGGCTCTTGCCGCCTGTCTTGACTGTCACATGGCAGTGCAGCCTGCCGATCTTGATCGCCATTTCGCTATGTCTTCTTCGTGTCGGTTCGCGTCCTTGATCTACTGCTTCGGCGCCACGCCGGACTGCGCTCCACCCGCACCGGCCACGGGTCCATGGGTCTGGCCATACGGCAGATCGGGAATGCCCATCTGCCCCTGGATGATATTGTGCAACCGGGCTATGATCTGTTTCTGAACGCGGTCGAGCAGCCCGGCGTAGACGGTCATGCGGATGTCCGGCCTACTCTGGAGCACGCGGCGGCCTCGCTCGTCCAGGTAGTACATCTTGCGAGAGGCCTCTTTTTGGACCTGCGCACCGCGGGCTTCGGTTCCACCCACAAGCTTCGAGGGCTTGTAGATTCCCTTCGCGGCTGCAGCCAGGTCGTCGAAGCCGCCGATGCCGAGTTTGGCGGCCGTCTCCATCGCACGCGCGGCGTACTTGGAGAACTCATAGCGCTCGAATACGCGCTGCAGGACCTCCTCACGCGTGACCCGCGCGCCTGCTCCACGCTCCTGCCGCACTTCGGTCTCGGCCTTGGCCATCTGCTCGACCAGCTCCAGGCGCTCCATCAGGGCCCGTTGATATGCCTCCTGGGGTGTCAGGTCCCTGAAGCTCTCGCGCCACTGCTTCGTCCGCGCTTCCTCGATCCTCGCCCGCCGATAGGCCTCTTCCCATAGCGCTTTCGGATCCGACGGAGTCTTCGGGTCCCGCTGTTTCGCCAGTTGCTCCATAACCTTCCTGGCGTACGCGGTCCGGTCGAACTTGCTGAGCATCTCGCCTGACACGGCGCCCTTGACCCCGCCCGGTGTCATGTAGCGGTCCGGGTACGCCTGGTTGATGCGCATTTGGCGCTCAGTGATCGCCACACTCTGGCGAATGGCCTTCTCCTGGAGGGCCGCAAGCTGGTCCGGCGGAGTGTTGCCTCTGGCACGCGCGGCCTCCAGCGTCTTGAGCGTCTTTTCGTAGTTGCGCATCGCGCCATCCTGCTGCAGCTCCAGCGACCGCACGTCCGACTTGCTCAGCCTGGGTATCTCGACCTCGCGCTTGTGCACGCCGAGCCGAGCTGCCTCCTCTTTGAAGGCGGTCTTGGCGGTCTCGCTGTGGGCCCCGGCTGCCTTCAGCCGTTCGAGGATCATGCGCTCACTGGTCTTGGACAAGCGAGCCTCAATCTGGGCGCGTTGCTCGGGCGTCAGGTTCAGTCGTGGGTCCAGATGGGCATGCGCGCGCATCACGTCGGAGTTGAAGCTGGCCTTGAACAGCTTCTCCCAATGCTGGCCGTACCTCTGCTCCATCTCTCGCTTTGCCGCGTGGAGGGCACGCTCCGACGGGAACGTCACATCCACGTCGGAGGCAGGTCCGGCAGTGCCGGTTGGCGTTGCGCCGTACTCTTTGCTGATTTCCCGGATGATCCGGTCTCGTTCGGCGTGAGCCTGCTTTGCGGTCTTTGACCCGGCCCCATGCCGCTTGAGGAGGGTGTCCCAGTCGCCGGCCTGTCGGATGTCATCCAGCGCCTGCGCGGACGCCTGCGCCTGCCCCT
>DYKI01000009.1:46691-72587 GCA_020722705.1 Chthonomonas calidirosea
CCTCGCGTGCCTTTGCCTTCGGCTTTACCTTGGATGGCTGAGCGGGCTCGTCAGGGCTGACCAAAGATGGCTTGCCGACTTTCTGCGCGTCCGACTTATCGTCGTGCGGCGGCAGAGCCTTCTGCGATTCGGCGGCCTCCAGCTTCTTCTGTCGCTGTGCCGCGGCCTGCTGCCGGCTGGTCTCGGCGCGTTTCTGCTTCCACGCTTCGTATTTCGCCCCCCAGACCGAGTCGGCCATCAGGGCGCCCGACGTCACGATCTGGGCGAGGATGTCCGCTCGGGCCTTCTGCTTGTCCTCCGGACTCAACGTCGGGTCGCTGTCAACGGCGACATAGGCGCCGGCAAGAAGCCCCGTCTGCGTCGCGTTCAGGGCGAGACCGACCCGCTCTGCCGTCTTCGACACCATGCCCTGGGCTTGAGACCAACTCATCTTGGCGCCGACGGCGGTGCCCATGATGCCGACTACCTGGCTCCACACATCGGGCCGCTTCACGATGTCGGACCACGACTGCGGCGGCGGCCCCTCGCGCAGTTGCTTGATGCGCTCGCCCAACTGCTCGGCTTGCTGCAAGCCCTGACCAACGTTGACGGCCTGCAGACCGAGCTGGATCTTCCGCGCCTTGTCGAGGTTTCCGGCGACCTGAGCGGCCTGCCCCGCCTTCGCCACCTGTCCGAGCGCACCGGCAGTCATCAGACCTCCGACGACTTTGCCTCCGGTCTCGGAGAACGTCTTGAGGCTCACATTGCCGATCAGCTTCTCGTTGGCGTCAATGCCGAGTTCCTTCTGCAGGATATCCGCCGTCTCATCGAACTTCTTGTCAATGTAGGGGGTCAGGTAGAGCTTGTCCGCCTTCACGCCGAACTTCTCAAGCACCTTGCGCAGAGGCCATCCGCTCGTCTTCCAGAACGCCCAGACGCCGACATCGGCCAGGCCGGTCAGAGCCGTTCCCATACCCTTGATGATCATCCACCCGGCATAGAGCTCACGCTTGCCCACGTAGCTGAGCGCGCTCTCCATCTCCTTCGCCGGTTGGTACGTCTTCCATCGCTGACTGAAGCTCTTGTAGAGCTTGTACGCCGCACCCTCGGGCCGATCGGCAAGGTATCGTTCGACCTCGTCCAGGGTGCTCGTGAACCGGGTCGTGATCTTGCCCTTGTCGAACAGCCGCTGGTGCATGAGGAAGATCAGCCAGTCCAGATGGGGCGTCGCCTGGACGCCGAAGAGCCTCTTGTCCTCTTCGTACCACTTGCGCATGGGCTCGACCATTGCGGTCGGCTTGCGCCACCATGAGCGGACGTTGGCAGTGATGGCCTCGACGTCCTTCGATATCTCGCTCTTGGCTTGCTCGGTGAGCGTCACGCGGGGCCTAGGAGTCTCGGGCTTATCCGGTGCGCGCATGACGCGAACGGGAGCGCTCGGCGGCGTCTCGATCCGCGCTTGCGTCTGCTTCTCGATCAGTTTGGCAACGATCGCCTCGGCCCAGACCATGGCCGCTTGCTGATCGCTCATCTCGCCAAGGTTGATCTCGATGGCAATGTCCAGCGACGGCGCTTCGGTGTCTGCTCGGAAGCCCTGCCGCACCAGGGAACGCTCGGCCATCTGAAGCGCCATGAGGGATATGCCGTCAAGCCGCCGCTGGTCCGCGGCGCTGATCTCGGAATCGTCTTCCGCCTCGTAGGTCCGGGCATAGTCCTCAACCATCAGGCCCGAAGGCCGGCCAACCCTCGCCAGAACGTGCCTGCCGGCAAGCTGCGCCTCTTGTTCAAGGGTGTCGCCGCCCTGACGGGAGTAGGGCTTCACGCCGACCGTTCTGCCCCCTGATTGCTGGGCTACGTGCGTCAGTTCGTGGGCGATCAGGCTCTGCCCAACCGGCGTGTGGGGATCGAACCGGTTGGCGCCGAAGAAAACGTCGCTTCCGATGGTGAACGCTTGCGCCTGAAGTGCGCCCGCCGCCGTCGCCGTCATGGGGTCACGATGGACGCGGACATTGCTGAAGTCATGCCCCAGATGCTGCCGCATGTTCGCCAGTATCTTCGGGTCGAGCCTCGAACCCGTGCTGCCCTCCGAGATCAACCGATTGCGAAGCGCCGTTGCGTCAATCGCTGACACATCCATCGCCTGGCCCGGCAAGGTTTCGCGGAACAGGCCAAGGCCACGCCTCAGCGCACCGCCGAGCGTCCCGGAAGTCCGAACTGCTGCGTCGGCGACACTTCGAATCATGGAGCCTGGCGTCACCCGCGCTGGGATCGCGGCAGCCAGCGCCGAAGTCGCTCGACCCGCGAATGCCGCAACCGGTCGCGCCATGATCGGTCCCGCCAGAATGCGAGGGATGCTCTCACGTCGAGGGGCGATGCCAACGAGGCGTTCGAGCGTCCCCGACACCAGGCCCCACCCTCTGCGGGCAGTGTCCCCAACAAATGAGCCGACGCGCCCAATCACCCTTGCGGCCGGTGCGCCGATCCTGCGGGCGACCGCTCCGGCTCGTCCGACCGTGCTCCGGACCACGCGCCCCACCGCTCCAAGAGTCCGACTGACACGACCTATGACAGGGCTTGCGACGCTTCCGATCGCGCGTGTGACGCGTCCTGCCTGTCGCTCAACAAAATCGCCCGTACGGCCGGAAAACCGCCCTGCCGCTCCGCCAACGGCTCGTGCCACACCCCCGACTGCGCCGAGCGCACGCCGCGCGTAGCCCGTCAGCCGTTCAGTCGTGCCGGCAGCCAGACGGCCCAGGCGAACCGCGACACCCGCGAGCGCTTGCCCGATGGGCGATGCCAGCGGACGCTGGGCCACAAGCACCCGACGATATGACCGCGCAACGTCGCTCAAACGGCCCCGCAGGAATGTGCGGAGCCGCGTGACGGAGCGCAGACCGGTTCCGACTGCACGGCCCAGCAACCCGCCCGCAACCGACCGTGCCATGCCGACGCCCCGTGCCGGCAGGCCGAGCGTCCTTCCGGCCAGATAGCCGAGGGACCCGCCAACGACGCCCAGCCCTCGCCGAGCCCTGCCCGCCAATCTCCCGACCGTTCGCCCGAGAACGCGACTGACGATCCCGGCACCATGGCTTGCATGACCAAGCAGGCGGCCCATCAGCCTCTGCGCCATCCCGCCAAGCAGTTGGGCGCCCTGAGTCGCTCTCCCGAGGGTTGCAGCGGTCAGCCGACCGAGAAGCCGGCCAACGATGCGGGCTCCCCTCGCCCCCGTCCCAAGAGCCCGCCCGAGCAGGCCGCCAGTCATCGTGTCCGCCCTGCGAAGACCCAGCAGACCGACCCCAAACAGGCGGCCAAGGGCCGATCCGACAACGCCCGGCACCGCACGAGCGCCGCCGACCGCCCTGCCCACCACGCGCTGGACAAGACCGCCCAGAAACCTTCCCAACACTCCTCCGCCTGGGATGAGGGCTCCTCCGACTGTGCGCAGCACGCCAATGAGCATTTGGCCCGCGCTTCCGGCCCCCCTGGCCAACCTCGCCAGGCCGCCTGTCAGCAGGCCGCCGGTGGCACGGTCGAGCCGCTCCGCAACGCTGCGCGCCGCTCGAAAGATCCGGCCGAGCAAAGACCCGGCCCGCGACCTCAGGGTCTCGGGCGCAAGAAGAACCCTTTGCACGATGCGTCCAAGCAATGTGCCCGCCGCTCGCCCCAGAATGCCGCCCCCACGTGTAGCCGCCCGAAGCAGCCTGCCGACGAATGCGCCGCCACGCTCACTGAGCGCACCCAGTCCGCGCGTGACTCTCCGAAGGGCACGCTCCAGAGTCCGGCGGACGAACGCACCCAGTCGGAGCGCGCCCATGCCCAGAGCGCGCAACGGCTGCCTCAGTCCGCTTGTCAGGCCGGTCCATGCACGGCGCGCACCACGCACGGCTGCGGCACCCAGGCGTCGGGCCCAGCTCAGGGCACTGCCGGCGAGATCGCGGCCGCGTGAAGCGGCCCTGCCAAGCAAACCCCGCAGGGGCGCGAACACTCGTCGTAAGCCGCGCCCCAAGCGCCCGGCCAGCACGCGGGCAATCCCCACAACACGTCGTGCGAGACTGGCACCCCGCTGGAACGCACGCCGGGCGCGCGCCGACGCCCACCGGTATGCCGGACCCAGCTTTCTTTGTCCCCATCGCCAGGCTGCACCGAGCGGGCGCGTTACGCGGGCCAACCCTCGCGATGCCCGGCCGGCAAGGCTGTGGGCAAAGTCCCACGCCCGTCCCGCCGCGTTCCGCAACCATCCCCATGCCTGCGAGCCGCGGCGCGCAACGAAGCCGCCCGCCCTGCCTGCGGCATCCTTCGCAAAGCGCCAAAGGGGCTGTGTGACGGTACCGAGAGCCGACCGCACGCGCGCCAACGCGTTGCGGCCCCAGGCCGTGCCTGAGCTTACAGCGCGCAGGAGCAGCCCCCACATCCCGCCTGCCGCCGATTCACCCAGATCCCAGATCGCCCGGCCGGCCAGGCGCAAGCGCCCCAGCCAGCGAGCCGCTGTCCGCCGGGCGAATGTACGCGCCGTCTGCGTCAGCAACCGCGCGCCACGCCACGCCGCCGATGTCACTCGCCGCGCCCTGTCCCACATTGACGCGCCGACTGCCTTCGCGCGATCCCAGGCCTGACCGGCCATCGTCTGCATCCACTCGAATGCCGATGCTGCACGATCGCTCGCCCATTGCCAGAGATCACGAGCACGCGCTCGGGCGAACTCCAGCGCCCTATCCCTAACGCGACGCGCACGATCCCGAGCGGCATCGGCCAGTGAGCGTGCTCTCAGCCACACACTGCGAACTCTCCCGGCAACCCAGTCGAGGGCGCCGCCGGTGCGACGGTTGCCCCATTCCCAGAGCCTCGAAGCGGTTCCGCGGGCCCAGCGCCAGGCGGCCTCAGCGGCTCGTGTGGCGGACTCGGTCGCACGCCTGATGCGCTCCTGCGCCGCCATCCAGCCGCGCCGGACCATGAGTGTGGCCTGTCGGCGAACCCGCTGCACAATGGCCCGCGCTCGTCGCGCTGTCGCACTGGCGATCGCCCGTGCGCGCTCGACGGCTCGTTGAGCCCGTGTCTGAGCCGATTCCCACGCGCGTCGCGCCATGCTGCGAGCCCTGTGCCACGCGGAAGACGCGACGCTGCGTGCCATTACTGCGGCTCGATGAACACCTTCCGTCACCGCCTCAATCAGGCGTCGAACGCGGCTGTTCGTCCATTGCCACGCCTGCCCGCCCGTGCGCCTTACCCAGGCCAGGATCGCGCTCACATGGGAGGTCAAACGCTGTGCCAGATCAACAGGCAGACGCCCGCCGTACAGAAGGAATGCGTTCCACAGGGCCCGCAGGGGGCCTGCCATCGGGCGACGCAGGGCCTCTGCCCCGGATTCATCGGGAATATAGGACTTGATGAGATCATGCCCGCCGAAACGCAACCGGATTGCAGTGAACGGCAGCAGGCTTTGATCTGTGGCGGAGGAGCCCACCTTTGTCAGACCCGTTGCGGCCGCGATCGGATCCACCAGTACCGCCAGACCCAGACGCGAACCCAGCGCTATCCAGTCGCTCACATTGATCGAAACATCATACTGAGGGCCTCGGGGACCGGTGCGAACCATGCTGCCCACGAGCTTCACATCAATACTGCTCAGATCGGCACCTTTGCTGAGTTTGGCCTCGCGCAAGGCGGCCACGGCGATCATGGAGCCCTGCGAGTGGCCGTACAGACGCAGCCCACCGTCGGGCTTTCTCGCGTCGCCGTACTTGCCTATGAGTTCCACCAGTTTAATCGTCGCAGGATTGTGGTGCACGTACCCCTGCGAGTCCTTGATGGCCTGGCGCAGGTCTGCGGGGTGCGCGTACGATGGGTGTGCCTTCCCAATGGTTGGGTTCGAACTCGCGTTGTAGACCCCGACGACAAACCCGCCTCGGGCATTGGCCAGTGCCTGCGCCTGGCTGCGGTGGTCGGCCAGCGATGTGTTCATACCGTTGATGAACACGGTGGCGGAGTCGTAGCGGGCCAGCACCTCCTCGGCGAGGCTCTTCTCCTGCGACGCGGTTTCGGGCCATCGTGAAAGAGGCCAGGAGCGACCGATGGGACAATACGGCCCGGTCAAATCGCCGTCCGACGGAGCACCTCTGTAAGTCATGGGCCGATGAAGATACTGCGAGCTGGGGACGCTCGGCACCTGATGTCCGCCCTTGGCGAGAGCGCGCGCGAGGGTCTGAGCGCTACGCCCAGCTTTACCGATCATTGCGGTTCTCGATGTTGCTTGCGCCGTGGCCATGATGGATCGAGCTTTCGCCGGCAGCCGATGCTCCCACAGGATGCGGGGGCGGTATCACACAGGCACATCTCCTGCGATCAGTCGCCCCCGGTCAATCGCTGATTGATTTTGCTGATCTCGTTCACCCACTTGTGGCGCTCGCGATGTTCCAGTTGCAGAATATCCTCGAGCGCCCAGTGGAAGTGGTACGCGATGTAGGCTACCTCCTCGTATAGCGCCTCCGAGGGGTAGCGGCCTATTCCCCCGCTTCCGAGGTTTCCTCCTCGGCGGTCTCATCTTCAGGAAGCTCGTTGATCTTCCGATAGAAGTCCTGCAAGTACGCCAGATCCGACGAGAACAGGTTCTCGATCACGCCGGTGTCTATCACCTCGATGGTTCCCAGCTTGGTGATGACCCTGGCGAGCAGGATGATGACGAGATACGCCTGATTTGCCCGAACCCTTGGGTCTCTCAAGGGCGCGATCTCGTCCATCGCGGTGGCAAGTCTCATCCGGCCGTTACGATGGAGCGTTCCATCCGGGCCGACATACCCTCGCGGCAACGTGAACTCGAACTCGGTTTGCAGCGGGCTCTTGCCGGGCTTATTCATTGCCTAACCTCGCCGATCACTGCTGTCGCTCGAGTCCCTCGTGAGCCAGTTCGAGCTCCTCGATGGCGATCTCATTCTTTGTGGAATCGAGCGCCGGACCTTTGAACTTGCACGGCCAGGCCTTCTTGAACGTGTACTTGCACACGACCTTGCCGTCCGGGGCGTACAGTGTGACTGCGCCGTTCTTGCGGTTGGCCTCGATCCCGCCGTTCTCGATTTGCTTGCGCCAGTCGTGCAGTCTCTTGTCATCGGTGATTCCACGCCGAAGCACGATGTTGGGCCACTTCAGCGCACCCGGAACCTTGTGGACGACGATGTTGCCGCCTTTGCCGGTCACACGATGCTCGATCACCTCGGTCTCGGAGTCGAGGCCGGTCACTTCCCTAAAGATGCCTTCAGTGATACCGTCAACTTCCAGGTACCAACGAAGAGCGCCGACTACTTCAGCCATGGTTGTATCTCCCTTGTTCTTGGACATTGGGCGGGAGCCCATCCGGTGCCCGCCCCCGGTGCTTGAGCAGGCCGGCGCGAACCGACCGTCTCACGTCAGATTCCCTCGTACAGCTCGCGCCGGCATTATCGGGACCCAGGGGCGGCAACTGAACTTCCGCCCTCAGGTCATGCTAGCTTTCCGCCATGGATCCGCCGCCGGACCACTGTCCGATCCGGATGATGACGAACTCAGCGGGCTTCACGGGGTTGACTCCGATCTCGACATAAAGCCGACCAAGGTCAATCATCTCCTGCGGGTTGGTCTCGGCATCGCACTTCACGTAGAACGCTTCCTCAGGCACCGAACCGAACAGCTTGCCTTCCTTCCACTCGGTCCAGAGGAAAGCCGACAAGTTGCGGCGCACGCGCCCCCAGAGATCCGCATCGTTCGGCTCGAAGACGACCCACTGAAGGCCGCGCTCCATGGACTTCTCGAGATAGTTGAACAGGCGCCGAACGTTGACGTACTTCCACGACGGGTTCCCGACCGTTGCCAGGGTCCGAGCGCCCCAGATGCGGATGCCCGTGCCCGGGAACGCGCGGATCGCGTTGATGCCGTCCGGGTTCAGGATTTCCTGCTCCGCCTTGGTAACGCTTGCCTCCAGAGCTACCGCGCCCAGCAGCGCTTCGTTGGCTGGAGCCTTGTGTACGCCGCGCTCAACGCCCACGCGGGCCCAGACGCCGGCGATGTGACCCGACGGCGGGCAGAACATCTGCGCGCCCTTGCGGGTTGGGTCAACGATCTTGATCCACGGATAGTAGATCGCCGCCTGGCCGTGGTCGCAGTTGTACGCAGTGTTGTTCGTCGTGTCCCGCATCTCCTGGGGAGTGAGACCGGGGATCGGGTCGAGGATCGCCATGCGGTCGGCCATCCGCTCGCAGTAGGCGACCAGAGCGCATTGGGCATCGAGGATAGCCTGCTTTCGGGCGTCGTTGATGACCAGCACTTCCTCTCCGGGACCGTCGCTTCCGGGCGTGCTCGCTCGCTGGAACACGCCGGCCATGAGATCCGGCACCGCGATCATGTTGATGTCTTCGATGGTGGCGAGTCCGTTGAAGCCCGTGCGCTGCGCTTCGTCACCGATGAAGTCCGCCGGGGTGACCTTCGCGAGGCTTCCGGCTTGGGCCGTACCGGCCGGCGTCAGGGCAGTCCCGGGACCGGCTGCGACCAGCGCCTCGGCGCCTCCGCTGAGCGTGTATACCTTTGCTGCGGGCTTCGTAGCCGTGGCTGTTACATCTGCCTCCACCAGTTTCGACTTCTTGAGCGCCTCAGCCAGGGTGCCAACCGTCAGGGGTTTGTCTTTGCCGTAGCCGAACTGCTCCGTGTCAGCTCCCTTCGTCACCTTGACGCGGAACTCGTCGCCTTCTGCCGCCTCGACCTCAACCTTGATATCGTTCCCCTCAGGACCCGGCTTGAGAGCCTTGAACGTGATGCCCGCGATCGTCGTCGTTGCCACTGCCGCAGGTTTGCCCGCAGCCGCAGCAGCCGGAACGTACGACAGCGCTTCGACGTCCTCCGGCCGCGCAATCCGCACGATGTATGCCCGGCTTCCGCCGTTGTCGTAGTAGCCCCGCACCGCATGGGCAAGATAGCTTCCCTCGAGGTACGGTCCCGAGCCCTGGGGTATCTGATACTTCTTCAGGAACTCCGGCCACGTTTTGCACTTCGACGGGTCCGACTTGCCGGATGCCTGACGCTCGCGGATGGCCGTGGTTACAGCAACCATCGCGAACTCCATCCAACCCTTCCGCGAGGCTTTCTTGGCAGCCAGCACATCGGCCGCCGTGAGGCCAAGCTCGTCGCTCAACGCCTTGACGATCGCGTTCTCTTCCTCGCCGAACAACTGGCAGAACTGCGTCCAGTTGGCAATGAACGTCGGCTTATTGAAGTCTCCGCTCTTGGCATATCCGACAAACGCTGCAGTATTCGTGCCAACGCCCTCAATGGGCTTGCTGCCACTGTCAATCTCTTCGATGAACACGCCTGGTGCTAGATACTCTGGCATGACGACCTCCTTGGTGCGATTCGCGCAGCGACGTACTGCGCATGGTTGTGGTATGGCCCGACCTGCTTGATCACATTGCAGCGACGCATGTGGTCACGGGAACATCGGATTACAGAAACTGCGGCTCTGACATTCAATGCGTACGGCACAAACGAGCCGGCGGCTCCATTGGCGGTGCCGAAGCGCCCCGTCTTCCGCCGCACCTTCACACCTCCCTCTTCGCGCGCTTTGCAGGAGCCTCTTGAGGAAGCGCCAGCAAGCCCGCTCCATCGGAAGCCTCAACAGCGACCTCACCCACGCCGGGCAAATCCGCATATATCTGGTGTTCGCCGGCAGGCAGATCTTGGAACGTATAGACGCCTTCTATGTCGCTCGTCGTATGATGTCGGCCGACGCGCAACGGAACATAGGAGGCAGGACGGCCGTCGGGAAAGCGCAACCTGCCCGACAGTGAGACATAGTACCGGCGTTCCTGCTCAACCAGCGAGGTTGCATTGAGGCGCTCCTCGACCAGCCTGGCTTCCTCAACCGCCCTGTCCGCATCGGTCAACTGCTGCAGGCTGACCACCATTGGCTCGAGTTGGTCCGGCCTGCCGGGGGGAGGACAGACCGTCTCGACCTCAGCGGTGCGATAGCCCCTCTTCTCGAAGCTGAGCTTGCGCGGACCAGGCGGCAGATCGAGGATGTACCAAAAGCCGCGGCTGTCGGAGGTTGCTCGTTCCTCGCGTCCCTGCACCGAAACAGCCACGCCCGGAATGGGCTTCTGGCCGTCGGAACTCGTGGTAATGCCGGCCGCGCTGACTCGAACCCCGCCCATCTCCAGCGGACGCTGTGGTCCGTGGGGAGGAACCCCTTGCCCGAGTCCGAGTACAGCCTCACGCACAACGCGCGTCCACTTTGTCTCGAATGGGTCGAACTCCGTCGTCACCACAACGGTGATCGCCGGTCGGATATGACCGCCTAGCACACGCCAGAGGTTGTGTTGGTCCGAGTGGGCAACATCGTCCGGCTGAACAACGCGGATCAGGACCCCCTCAGGTCCGCGTCCCTCCAGGGAACCGACGAGGCAGTCTTCGGGAGCAAACGGTGCGCGGAGAAGCACGGCCAGGCAGTCGGAGAGAAGGGCATGTTCTTTCTGAGCGTCGCCTTCTGCATAGGCCGTAACAATATACGATAGGTCGAGTCGGACCGGCGGACGCTTGCGGCCCGCAATGCCCTCCTTCTGCTTCCGGACCAGAGCCCACGAATCGTCCCTCAGTTGGAGGTTCTCGCGGACATCGTGCAGATACAGGTTCAGGCGAGGCGACTTCTCGGAAGCAGCCTCGGCGACAGCCGGGGGATCGAACGTGATCTGCTTCGGAGTTGTGATCAACGCGCCGGGGAGCTTGGAAATCTCACCGGCCAGCAGACGCTTTAGGGTCTCGTCAACGTCCTGAATCATCGCGCCTCACCGGATCGCGTTCATAGAGTGACGCCGTGCCGATGGCCAGAGCAAGCCCGACCACCCGCCGACTGTCGGCACCGCCCATCGCGAGAAGCGACGATGGTCTGTGTCCGACACTGTGTTGCCGGTACCCGACGTTCCCGTGCAAGCCTGGCGTCGCTGCGGTCCACGCCTGCAAGAAGGTCTCGTGCAACATAAGACCATCGTAACCGCACCTCAGCCGGCCTCCCAATACGTAGTTCGACGTATTTGGGCTGCCGTTCGTCCGCACACCGCGGGCCTCGTGCCCCGGCCGCTTCGCCGACGCCCTCGTCCTGCTAAGCCGCCCGGCCTGTGCGGTACAATGCCGTAGTACTATTGTACGGTACTTTCTGCGAAATGTCCTTCCGATCGCCACATCATCGCGACCCAGACACTTCGGATTTGGCCGTGGGAACGGGATTGTCATCACCATGACAAGCCGCGATACATCGCAGAGGCCCCGCCTGTCATGGGCGCGCCTTTCGGGAGTGCTGGCCCCTCTCGCATTCCTGATCGCTCTCATCGTTCTCCTTGCCCTGGTCGCAGGCGCCGAGGGCTTCGGCACGCGATCCAACTGGAACACAATCGTGCAGGCAACAGCCGTTGTGGCGATCCTGGCGGTCGCCGAGACGGCCGTCATCATCGCCGGACACATTGACCTCTCCGTTGGTCGCATGCTGGCCCTTTCGAGCGTCGTTTCAGCGACGGTCATGGTCCACCACGGTGGAGGGATATGGTCGGGCGTCATGGCTGCGTTGGTGACGGGTCTTGCGTGTGGAACGGTCAGCGGCCTCTTGACGGCGTACGGCCAGATGCCCTCATTCATTGCAACCCTGGGCACCATGGGCGTTGCGTACGGCCTGGCGCTGAGGGTCGCCCATGATGCGAACGTCAGCGGGCTCGCGCCCGGCTTTGAGGAGTTCGCACTTGGCCACCTCGGCGGCAGCAGCACTCTCGAAGGCATCCCTTATCCGCTCCTGCTCATGCTGGGGGCTGCTCTGGCTGTCCATCTGCTCCTCGCAAGAACCGGTTGGGGCCGCCACCTATACGCCGTCGGCGGCAATGCCGATGCCGCCCGCCTCTCAGGGGTATCGCTGCGCAGAATGACCGTAACGGTTTTCATGCTGTCGGGTCTGCTGTCAGGATTTGCCGCGATTGTCCATGTGGCACGCACCGGCGGCGGGCAACCGACGGCAGGCGTTGGGCTGGAGCTGCAGGCGATCGCAGCCACCGTCATTGGAGGCACGAGCCTTGCCGGCGGCGTGGGCGGCGTGTTCGGGACACTGATCGGCGCCTTCCTGATGGCCGTGATCCAGAACGGGTGTGACCTCGAGGGCATCCCGCCGCATTTCCAGGTGATCATCATCGGATGTGTCATATGGCTCGCGGCCCTGTACGACGGTCTCCGCCGCAAAGGAGCGGCATGATGGTCCGAATGCCCATGAAGCCCCGTGGCCCCTTTGCCCGCGCTATTCTCGCATACGGCATAGCGCTCATCTGCGCTCCCACATTCGCCCGGACGGCGCAGGACTCGGACCACTTGCGTCAGGCGTTCGCTGCCCTTCAGGCCGGCGATGCGGTGTCGGCAGAGTCGTCCTTCCGCGCTGCTCTAGAGCGAAATCCCAAAGACATCGGAGCGTATGTCGGCCTTGCGCAGGCCCTGATGCGCCAGGGCAAGCCCACCGAGGCGATCGAAACCCACCGCAAGGCTATCGAACTGAACCCTCTTTCGGCCGACCTGCGTATCGGCTTTGCCGCCACACTCGAAGCGGGCGGCAAAGCAGCCGAGGCCATCAGCGAGCTGCGACGTGCCGTCGGGCTGTCGCCTGCCAATCCGCGCGTCCTGACCCTTCTGGCCGGCGCGCTGCGTAGGGCCGGGATGTTGAACGCCGCCGAGGATGCGGGTCTTCGTGCGCTCGGTCTGGCTCCCGATGCCGCGCCTGTACATCAAGAGCTGGCAGAGATTGCCGCGGCGAGAGCTGACTGGCCCCTGTCCATCAGGCACTACGAAGCTGCGATTCGGCTCCAGCCCGAAAGCCGCCCGGCGCGCCTTGCCCATCTCGCAGCACTCAACAACGGCGAACGGCACGCCGAAGCTCGGAGCGTAGCCCGTTCGATGCTTGGCGCCGTCCCGGACGACATTGACGTCCGGATGGCCCTTGCCTCGGCACTGGAAGGTCTCGAAGAACGCGAACAGGCTATCGCGGAGTACCGTAGGGTGCTGGAGAAGGCCCCGAACCTCGCCATTGCATGGGGCAACCTCGGGTGGTCCCAGTACGGCGCCGGCTTGCTCACCGAGGCCGAGGCGAGCAGCCGTAAAGCCCTGGGCCTCGACGCCGAACTGGCGTACGTGCGTTTCAACCTTGGGCTCATTCTGGCGTCGTCCGGACGGTGGGACGAAGCCGTCAGGGAATATGAAGCCGCCATCGCGTCAGGCGACCTCAGCGATTTGCGCGCCGGGCTCGCCGATGTCGAATCGGCCCTCAGGCGCCGACCTGGCGACGCATCACTCATCAAGGCGAAACGTCTGCTCGAGGAAGCGCTCGCCAAAACAACCAGGAGATAACCGGAGAACCACCGATGTCCGACAAAGGCTACATCTACAGGAAGAAGGCCGAGGCGCCCGTGGCCGCATCGCAATGCGGCGCGAGCACGCGGATCATCACCGCCGCCGATACGCCGGTCGCCAACTTGCACGTCACCCACATCACCGACTCCACCCGCCACTACCACAAGCACTGCACCGAGTACTACTACATACTCGAGGGGACGGGCAAGATGGAGCTCAATGACGATGTGGTGGACCTTGAGCCGGGAGTGACGATCCTGATCGAGCCCGGCACCTTCCACAGGGCCTACGGCGACATCACCACCATCGTGTTCGGCGTTCCCGCGTGGGAGCACTCGGACGAGTTCTATCAGACCGAAACGCCATCCGGAGACCGCCCATGAATCCCGAATCCATCATCGAGTCCGTCATATCCAAGTATCAGGACTACGTCAATCCAGGCCTGGCCAGTCTGATGAAGTTCGGCGGCTTCGGCGACGTCGAGGTCTCGGCTTCAGGCTGCATCGTCCGAACTGCGACGGGAGGCGAATACCTCGACTGCCTTGGCGGCTATGGCGTCTTCACACTGGGGCATTCACACCCCGACGTGGTGGATGCGGTCCGGAGGCAGCTCGACAAGATGGCGCTGTCCAGCCGGACCTTCTTCCAAGAGCCGCTCGCACTGCTGGCGGAAAGGCTGGCCCAGGTCACTCCCGGCAACCTGCAGTACAGCTTTCTGTGCAACAGCGGCACCGAGGCCGTTGAGGGCGCGCTCAAGATCGCCCGCGTCGCCACAGGCCGAACAGGGTTTGTCTGCACCGTAGGCGGTTTCCATGGCAAGAGCATGGGATCGCTCTCCGCTACGGGTCGCGAGGTCTTCCGCAAGCCATTTGACCCGCTCGTCCCGGGCTTCGTCCACGTTCCCTTCGATGACATGGAGGCAATCGAGGAAGCCGTGGATGAGAACACCGCCGGGGTGATCGTGGAGCCCATTCAGGGCGAGGGCGGCATTCGGTGTCCGGGTCCCAACTACCTCCAGCGTTTGCGCGAAATCTGCGATCGGACCGGCGCGCTGCTCATTCTCGACGAGGTGCAGACAGGCCTTGCCCGCACCGGCGCGATGTTCGCCTGCGACCATTGGAGCGTCGTGCCTGACATCATGACGCTCGCCAAGGCGTTGGGCGGAGGCGTGATGCCGATCGGCGCGGTCGTATCAACCCCGTCAATCTGGGAGGCCGCGTTCGGCGAAAACCCGCTCTTGCACACGAGCACGTTCGGGGGCAACCCGCTTGCCTGCGCAGCGGGATTGGCGACGCTGCGCGTCATCGAGCGCGATGGTCTGGTAGACAGAGCCCGTGACCGTGGGGCTCAACTCATCGAAGGCCTGCGCAACGTCCATGCTCGATTCCCCGATGCACTGGCCGACGTGCGAGGCATGGGCATGATGATCGGTGTCGAGTTCAAGGTGAAGGATGTGGCCGAGTTGAGCATCAACGGCATGGCTCGACGAGGCGTCATCGCTGCGTACACGCTGAACAATCCATATGTGATCCGGTTCGAGCCGCCTGTCGTCATCACCCCTGAGCAAGTTGATCAGGCGGTAACGGCGTTCTCCGAGGCCGTCGAGGAGGCCGTCGGCATGTTGGCTGATCTATGAGCATTGTCACTTGCGTACGATGGTTCTGGACCGTCGTTGCGTGCGGAGTGCTCGGCCCATGGGCCGCATGTGCGCAGACTACGGCAGCACGGGACCTGACGGGCTACCGCACAACATCCACCGCCATCACGGCGCAGCCATCAGGACCGGCGGCCAAGGTGGCCATGCCTGCATTCCTCGGGGTCGTCGTCTCCCAGCGCGGTCGAGACACCATCGTGGTGGTTGAGGTGGCCGACGGCTCTCCGGCCGCCAGGGCAGGCATCGTCGTGGGCGACCAGATCGCGCGGTTCGGCGCGGATTCCCCGCGAACCTGTGAGGAACTGGCTGACGCTGTCATGCGGCGCTCAGCAGACGAGCAGGTTCAGGTGTCGGTGCGGCGGAAGGGCAGATTGTCCCGTTTTCAGGTCACGCTCGCTGCGACAAGCCGTCCCATGACGCCCCCGACCGCGCGGCGCAGGCAGAGGCTGGCTCCGGATGACCCGCTTCCACCCACCCTGACTTCGCCCTCCGGCACAGCGCCACGCGTCTTCAAGGGATCCGTATACCGCCTGGGCGTCCTGAGGGTTCAGTTCCCGGATGTGCACCTCAATGAGTCCATCACCGATCAGGCGTGGTCCGAGGCGCTGTTCAGCACCGGAACGTATGTCGGAAAGGTCTGCGTTACGGGCCAGCCCGTGTACGGCAGCCTGAACGACTACTACCGCGAGGTCTCTTGTGGCGCCCTGTCGGTGGACGGCAGAGTCCTCGAACCGGTCACGGTGGCACAACCGCGCGCGTCGTACGGGCAGGGGACTGGCGCACGCTCAAAGGCGGCATTCCTCAACGAGGCGCTTGACCTGGTCTCGAAGCGCGATGGCCGAGAGGCACTGGACGCATTTGACGGGCTGCTGATCGTCTACGCAGGTGCGCGGGTCCCCACAAACCGCGGCGGGCTCTTCTGGCCCCACCGCTCATCGGTGACCTTCCAGGGGAAGCGTCGGCCATACGTCATCGTGCCGGAAGGCGGCACCCGCATGACGAACATCAGCGTAATCGCACACGAGTTCGGCCACATCCTCGGATTGCCCGATCTCTACCCGCGCCCGGAGAACCCTGGTTCTGAAGGCGCGGGAATGTGGTGTGCCATGTCGCAACAGGCCGGAAACGGGCGTCCTCAACACCTGTCGGCATGGTGCAAAGAGCGCATGGGCTGGCTCAGGCCCGCTGTACTGGACCCGCGGACGCCGCAGAAGCTGATCCTCGGCCCCATCGAGGGCAGCGCTACGGAATGCTGCAAGGTGCTCGTCAAGCCCGATGGAAGCGAATACCTCCTGCTGGAGAACCGACGCAAGTCGGGCTTTGACGCGTCGCTCCCGGCGGAGGGCCTGCTCATCTGGAGGGTGGTCGGCTCGCGCCCCATGCTGGAGGAGTCCCACGGCATAGATGGTCCGCTCGGCCCCGTGTCACTTCTGAGCTCCGTGCCATACCCCAGCGGGGCCAACGATGCCTTCACCCCACACACCATGCCGTCGAGCCGCTCGTACCTGGGCGGAGGTCTGCCGGTCTACATCACCAACATCCGGCGTCTCGACGATGGACGTATCACGTTCCATATCGGCTACCGATACCTGTAGCTCAGGACCTGGCCACCCGCTCAATCTGGCACAGCGTCGCCCGAGTTATGTCCTTCAGATTCACTACGTTGTAGCCTGCCACGCCCGTGTGCAGCGTGTCGTTGATATGGTCGGCCCAGGCACTCGGCAATGCCCTCCGTCCCAGCGCTGCGCCCATGATCGAGCCGACCGTCGCACCGTTGCAGTCCGTGTCGAAACAGGGCTGCACCGCTCGGCAGATCGCCCGGGCGAAGTCCCCCTCGCTCCAGAGCAGGCCGATCGCCACAACCATGGCGTTGGAGATCGTGTGGCACCAATCGTGGCCGTTCTCCTCGTTCCACTCTCCGTGCAGAAGTTCCACGGCCTCGTCGTACGACTTGCCTGTCCTCGACCAGCCGAGGACCCGATTCACCGCCTCGGCGAGCCTGCACCGAGCGGGGATTTGTGCCAGGCCTGCTTCGATGATCTGCACCGGATCCGACGCGACGAACGCGGACGCGATCATGGCCGCCGCCCACATCTCGCCGTAAATGCCGTTCTTGACATGGCTGATGGACGCATCCCGCCATGCGAACTCCGCTGCGAGATCCGGCCTGCATGGCGCGGCATAGCCCCAGAAGTCGGCGCGAATCTGCGCCCCGATCCATTCCCTGTACGGGTTGCGGTGTGTGGCTGAGCGTGGCGGGCCGATCAGGAGCGCGAAGTTGCGATAGGCAACGCGCTCAGCCGTGCAGGTATGCAGCAACGGAATGTCGGTCAGCCAGAAGTTGGCCACATCCTCAGGCGTGAAGCCTGGCCCGAACCGCTCCATGATCGCAAGGCCGGTGGTCGTGTAGTTGGTGTCGTCATCCTCGGGCATCCAGGAGACCCGATCGCCAAACGGGCTTTCAGGGTTCAGGCTGTACCGCCGGCGCACGTCGTCCGAGGCCACATCGTAGCGGAAGAAGTCGGCCAGCGGCCAGCGGCTCGTATCCTTCAGGTAGCCCCACATCCGAGGACGACGCCAGCCTTCAACAGGCTTGCCCAACAGGCATCCAACGCAGCGTCCAGTCCACGCACCGTAGACCCTGTCCTCGAGTTCAGCGTCGGTCAGGGTCAGGCTGTTGTCCTCCGCACCGGCGGGACGCAATGGGCGGATATCTGCCAGCGATGACGGCTCGACATAGGGATAGTCGGCCCGCATGGGCGCCTCGATGGTTTGATCGAGCAGATGCTCTGCCGCCGGCTGATGGGCAGGGTCTTCCAGATCGAGCGCCGCCACCCGCTCGAATGCCTCGTGCAGGCCCATAAGGTCGCGCCCTTCCTCCTCGCATTGCCGCCTCTCGGTCTCGATATCTCCACGGCTAAGGTACAGCCAAACGTGCTTCATCATCGCCCTCCCGTCCGGGGTGCCTTGCGCTCAGGCACAACAACTTCGATCATCTCGCTTGCGCTCAGGCCGGCACCATTGAAAACCTGGACTTCGATGGTGTGCTTGCCCTCAGAAAGAGCCTGCGTCTCGACAGCGAACGTCTCCAGGCCGCTATCAGCAATCAGGTCAACGGGGCGAGCCGCCGACCAGTCACCGCCATCCAGTCGCCATTGCGCGGCGATGATGGGCACATGACGCTGAACAGCCACGACCTCGAACCGAGCGACCCCATCCGGCTTCAGCAACGGCTCCGAGCGAATGACGTACACGACGGGCTGGGCGTTGCAGATGGTGACCCTCTCCGATATCGCGCTCACCTGCTTTGGTGCATCCCAGTTGCTCGGCCCATCCGAGGCTGTCACCCGGAACCTGTAGGTACCGTCGGGCAGCTTCGCAGTATCGAGTTCGCGTGATGTCTCGCGCGACGCAGCAGCCGATGGTTTCGGCGTCTTCCGGTCGTTCACCGCTGACGCTGCAAAGTCCGCATTGAGCTTCCGCGTTCGCTCCAGAATCGCCTCACGCATCGCGGCCGGAAGGTTCGGATGCTTGTCGAGCTCTTCAGTCACCTGCGCTACGCTCAGTGGCCGCCTGGGCGCATCCGTTCGAGACGGAGTCGGTTCCTTCGTTGCAGGCTCTTTGGATGGCTGAGACGCCTGCGACGACGATGGCGCAGCGTCCTGCCATGTCGCGCCCCCATCGAGCGAATACTCGACGCGAAAGCTCAGCGTGTCACCGTCCGGATCTGCTGCCTGCCATTTGAGTGTCTGCTTACCTGCCCACTGCTCGCCTCCGATCGGGACCTGGAAGGAGACGGTAGGGGCCCGATTGACAGGCAGATAGCTGACGGACACCTCACGCAGACCGTGAGGCGACAACGGGCCGTCTGTGCCAAGGACAACACGGTACTGAAGGTATCGGGCCGGCGGACTGACAATGTCGCCGCTTTCGCGCAGAGTGGCCCAACTGGACCAGCCGCCTGCCGCTTCAGAGGTGTCGCCGGAGCGTGTCTGGAAGCTGACTCTGCCCATGGCGCCATCCGCGGCCCATCGAAGCTTCCCCCATCGGGCAACCGATCCGGCATCCAGGATGGCTGATTCCATTTCCCCGGAGCGCTCGCGTGGGAGGGCATCAACCATGAGAAGCTCACCATTGTTCGCAGTCCCCAGCCACGCGCGGCTTCCATCGGATGCGACGCTGACGATCTCGGTCCCTTTAGGCAGCTCGATCGGCAGTCGTACCTGGTCCGCGAAGCAGAGCCAGGCGGAGGCGCCACCTGCCGCGATCAGGCCGTCGCCAAACGGTTGGAGGCCGACACTCGGCGCCTGCACGTCAAGCTGCACCGAACTCCACGTACCTTGAGTGAAGCGATACAGCACGGCTTTGGGCGCCGACAGCGCCGCCACGCTGCCGTCGCGTCCGACGTGGATCGCGGTGACATATTGACCCGGCACATCGAACACGGCCTCCGGGCTAGCGGGCTCGGCGATCCGCGCCGCCAGGCCTTTGCCTGCCGTTCCGACCCACACAACCCCGTTGGCTTCCGCGCCAAGGGCCAGTACATGGCGATCAAGGCCGGCAGCCAGCACTTCCGCAGTCTTCGGCCCCTTGACGCGGTAGACGCTGCCCACTCCTCCGCCGGTCCCGATAAGCAGCGCGCCCTCGGATCCGCCGGCGAGGCTGAGCACGTAGGGCTCTTCTGCATCGTGAACGACCGCTGGAGGCGATCCTGGCGTAATGCGATAGGTGCGCCCCTCGGGTCCTGTGCCGACGTAAAGCGAACCATCGTCGGCGCGGTACAGGGCCGTGACCGCTGTCTCAGGCAAGGCCGCAACTCGCTCGTGCTGTCCCGTAGCGGTGATCCGATACACCGCAGCATCCGCAGCGGATCCGACGTAAGCGCCACCCGATCCGTCAGCCGCCACACACGCGATCGTCACGCCTGGCAAACTCCACACCTTGCGGGCTACCGGCACCGGCACAGCATTCCCGGCGGAGCTCATGCCAACGCCCCGGAGCGTCCCGCGGCTCCAATCGGAGGCTGTGTGTCGCCATACCTTCGCGACCTTAGCAACCGGCTTCTCAGATGAGGCCGGTGCCTTGGCGGGCTGGGGCGCGGATGCCGCTGCTGCATCTGGGCGCGCGGCCTGCTGGGGCGGCTTCTCTTCGCGCTTCGTCTGTTCGGATGTGCCGGTCTTGGACTTCTGCGCGATCTCAGCGCTCGATGCGAACACGCGGCCCGAAACCATGCTGCCCGAAGCCGGTCGCAGACTGCGCGATCCGGGAATCGACGCCGGAGACTGCGGTGTCGGCACAGCAGACGCGGGCTTTCGCTGGACATTGATCGTAATGGTCTGTTGACCGGTGACCACCCATTCAACAGGCATGACGACCTTCACCTCATCGCGATCGAGCCGAGTGCCTGCGACGCGCGACGAGCGCATCAGTGCGTCCAGCGTCGGAGGCAGATCGGTCAGCTTACGGCCGTCAACGGCAACTGACGTCGTGGGCAGGACCAATCTAACGCCGATCTCGTCACCCTTCTCCCGTTCCAGCAAGCGGTCCAGCATTTGACGCACATTGGCGGGCGGTGACTGATCCGCAGGCGACGGAGTTGATGGCCTGAACACGATCCCGCCGACCGAGATCGGCGCGGGAGCTCCCCCTCCCCTGACGGTTAGCGTCATTGGGCCGTTCGGCACCTTGTCGGGTATGGCGATCAGGGCTGTCTTGGTGATGGCCGTCCCGCCGTAGGGTTTGAGAGTGATCGCGACCTCGATCGTATCCCCAGGTTCATATCGGCTCGCGTTCACTGAAGCCCGTTCGAGAGTCGCGGTACGCCGTCCCGGCTCGATCACGCACCGCACATGGGCACGCTTCGCAAGCACCGGCGCGAACGGGTTGTTCGCAAGCACACTGAGGATCGCCTCGACATCGGTGGATGCCGCCACGTCAATGGCCCTGGCATCGAACACCGTGTTGTCCCGCTCAATCAGGCCCACGTCCTCGGCCTCCACCGAAGTGCGGACGCGCGCCATCACGGGCCCCGGTGTAGGATGGAGATCAGCAATCGCCGAGCCGACGGCCAGCGATATCAGCCCCGAATAGAGGTTGGGGTGCGGAACGGCCTCCATCCGGTATGTCCGCTTACGGCCCGTACTGCGGTCGTCAACATCCACCGTGATCGGGATCATGGGCGGTCTCTTGCCCACCATGGCGCTGATCCCAAAGGGCCTGTCCTGGAGAGTGGAGCCAATCGCCGGACCCGGTGTGGATATCTTGTAGGAACCGGCGCTCAGGGGATAGACATCCTGAATGGTCGCAGGGCAGATCGGAGCGGCCAGAGGGCCGACGCCGAGGAACGGATGTCCGAAGCCCAGCAAGCGCTCGCCGCGCCGATAGGTGACCGTGCCCGTTGCGCCGGTCTGGATATCGCCGATCAGCAGCATTGTCGAAAAGGCCGCCCCGGGCACCAACGCGCCGGCTTTGGCCGGCGTCGGCGAACGGCCCGTCGGAGCCTGCATGACCTCGACGCCATAGGGCTCCATCAGCTCCCGCAGCAGCTTGAGCGACCGGCGCGATCCTCCTGACAGGGTCATCATCCCGATGCAAGGCCGAAGGAAAAGGGTATGCGATGGCCGTCGCGCCCCTACCACTGCGGCATCGAAAGCGATTCTGCGTATGACGCGCCGACCGGTTCGAATGGGATCGCGCAACACCACAGTGCGCGTTCCGCCGCGGGCCTCCATCTTCTGCGGCAGTTTCGGGTCCCACGCCTCCAGCATATCCTCGATCGGGGTCACGCCGCCCATAGGCTCTTTGGTGGTAGGCTCGCCCTGCGAAAAGGCGCCGATGCACTTGCCGCCGATGTAGATCGGGCTGCCGCTCATGCCGCGAATCAGGTTCGCGCCGCGGCCGGTCATGGGACCGCCCGACATGCGGATCAGGATCATATCATGTCCGGGAGCGACGAGGCTCCCATTGCGCACGACGGCAACGACCGTCACATCAAACCGTTCGATCTTCGCCCCTCGGAAGACCGTCAGCCCGTATCCGCGCATACCCGCCCGCACCCGACTGACGGGCATGATATCGGGATAGGCAACTCCGCGAACGACCGGCGTCGCCTGAAACGCGATCACCGCCGCCATTAGCGACAACATTACTGCCATGACCTCCTTCGGGATACTGAGGCCCGCGGCGGACTGATGCTATCGGGCTCCGTACATCTCCTCAGGCGTCTTGAGGCGTTCGGAGATCACCTTCAGATCGCCGCCCTCAACGCGCCGGAAGAAGCACGACCTGTAGCCTTCGTGACATGCCGGGCCGACCTGACGCGCGAGGATGAGGAGGCAGTCCTTGTCGCAGTCAACGCGCATCTCGACGAGTTCCTGCGTGTTGCCCGAGCGCTCCCCCTTGATCCAGAACTCCTGGCGCGAGCGACTCCAGAAGGTGACGCGCCCTGATGCCAGCGTTCGCTCAACAGACTCGCGGTTCATATATCCAACCATCAGCACCTGATTGTTGTCGGCATCCTGTATCACAGCCGGCACCAGCCCATGGCTGTCGTACTTGAGCACGTCGGCGATGGACCGCATCGCGGGTCCCCCCTCCTGCGCCTTGCCTGATTGTTCACTCATCGAACTGCCACTCCGCTTGCCTCCAGGCAAGTCTTGATCTCCGCAATCGTGCATACGCCGTCATGCACGATAGATGCCACGAGCGCAGCGTCCGCTTTGCCCTCGGTCACTGCCTGCAGGCAATGTTCGGGCGATCCGGCGCCACCGGAGGCGATGACGGGTACCCGAACGCGTTCGGCAACGGCGCGCGTCAATGGGATGTCGTAGCCGATCTGTGTCCCGTCCCGGTCCATGCTCGTCAGGAGGATTTCGCCGGCGCCGAGTTCGACAACGCGCGTTGCCCACTCGAGCGCATCCAGACCCGTCGGTCGGCGTCCTCCGTGAGTGAACACCTCCCACTTCGGGGACCCGTCCGCCTGCGTTCCTACGCACTTCGGGTCTATTGCCACCACAACGCACTGACTCCCGAACTGATCGGCCGCTGCCGCAATCAGCTCCGGATGTTCGACGGCCGCCGTGTTGATGCTTACCTTATCCGCCCCGGCCCGGAGGATTCGACGGAAGTCATCGGTCGTACGGATGCCGCCGCCGACGGTGAACGGAATGAACACCTGTTCGGCGACACGCTCCACCATGCCGACGATAATGTCGCGCTGCTCGTGACTGGCCGTGATGTCAAGAAACACCAGTTCGTCTGCGCCCTCCTCGTCATAGCGGGCAGCCAGCTCGACCGGATCGCCCGCATCGCGTAGGTTGACGAAGTTGACGCCCTTGACGACTCGGCCTTCGCGAACGTCCAGGCACGGGATGATGCGCTTGGCTAGCATGGTGGATGGTCCCTCTCGATGGCGGATGGGATTGTAGCATACCGGCTTCGTTGACACCCGGGACGCCCTTGGGTAGAATCCCCCCTGTACGCCATTCGGCGGACCCGCACCGCGCATTCGCGCGGAATCCACGCAACATGGAGGCGGTCCATGAGATCGGTTCTCGTGATCCTTGGCATCGCGTTTCTAGCGCTTGCCATTTCCATCGCAACTCAGCGGAGCAAGGACCTCTCGCCGGCACCGCAAGAGGAAGAAGCAGCGGCCAAGGAAGCGGAACAGCAGGCTGCCTGGAAGAAGGCTGACGAAGAGCGGCGCGCCAAAGCCCGGCAAGCCAGCCGAGACTTCAAGCCCCCCATGGAAGGCGCCACCAGAGTCACCGTCAAGATCGCCGGCAAGGGCGAGATCGTGATCGAGGTCTATCCGAAGGCCGCGCCGGAAACGGTGAAGCAGTTCGTGTCTCTGGCCAAGTCCGGCTTCTATAACAATATCAAGTTCCACCGCGTCGAACCGAACTTCGTCGTGCAGGCGGGAGACCCGGACACCAAGGAAACGTCCTCGGCCGAGCTCGCAGGCATGAGCGACGAGCAGAAAGCCGCGCTTGGCATTGGAGCCGGCGGTTCCGGCAAGAGCATCCCATTTGAGCCGAACAACCTCGCTCACATTCGGAGCACCGTCGCCATGGCACTGAGCACTCCCAGATCGCCGACCGGCGACAGCCAGTTCTTCATCAACCTGAGCGACAATGTGGGCCTGAACAACGACTACTGCGTGTTCGGCAAGGTCGTCCAGGGCATGGATATCGTGGACAAGATAGCCGTCGGCGACGCCATCGAATCCATGATCGCCCAATAAAGGAGACACTCGTGCACCGCCCGATACATCCGCGCCCTCAGCTCTCAGCTCTCAGCTCTCGGCTCCTCCCTCTCACCTGTCTTCTGCTCTTTCCGCTCGCCGCCTTCGCCGCCGACAAACCGGTTCAGATCGAGATGAAGGTCGAGGGACGCGGCACCGTCATGCTGGAGCTCTACCCGAGCGACGCGCCCAAGACTGTGGCTCACGTGGTGGACCTGTGCAAGCGCAAGTTCTACAATGGCATCCTCGTGCACCGCGTCGAGCCGGGCTTCGTCGTCCAGGCCGGCGACCCCAAGACCAAAGGGCTCAAGCCGGCCGAGATGGCGACGATGTCGGATCAGCGGAAGATGGAGCTGCGCATCGGCGCCGGAGGATCGGGCAAGAACATCCCGTTCGAAGTCAACGGCAAGACGCACAGGCCAGGCACCATGGCCATGGCCCTCTCGGCGCCCCGCTCGGCCACCGGAGACAGCCAGTGGTTCATCAACCTCGAGGCGAACCACCAGCTTGACGGCGACTACTGCGTTTTCGGCAAGGTCACCAAAGGCATGGACGTCGTCAAGAAGATCAAAGTCGGCGACCGCATCGTCTCCATGCAGGTCGTGACGAAGAAGGCCGGGGCGAAGGGGAAGTAGCGCAAACGATCGCGCCCGACTACAGTTGGGCGGCGACAGCGCGGATACGCTCGATCATCGAGGCGGTATCCGACAGCCATGCGCAGAGGTCGTCATGCTCGACCGTGGCACGGTCGTCATAGTCCGTCCTTTGTCGGGCTTCAAAGAGCATCCGGTACAGACGGCCATCGTTCATTGGGAGCATCCCGGCCGCGATGCAGTGACGGTCGAACAGCGACCGGATACCGCTGTGCTTGGCCGATGAGTGACCCATCAGCAACAACAGCCCGCTCACAGCAAAGAACGCCAAGTAGCAGATGCGGTTGGCCGCACGACGATGTTACCCGGCATCCGCGAGCAGACGGGCCTCACTGAGGGTTTTCTGGGCGCGGGCAAACCGGTAGTCCGCAACGGCTCGTGTCTGGTCTTCGGGAGTCAAAGCTGGTTGCCCTCTGCCTCCACGGCACGGCGGAATGGGGTGGCGCACATGAGGGGGCTCTTCCATTGGGCAGCCGAGCAGCATACCAGCGACACGACCACCGCCATCTCCAGTTCGATCGCGTTCACGTCACGCTGAATGGCCTCGTCCGTGCTCTCGCCCATCGGGCTCGGCGTCACGATCAGCACGTCATAGTCGGATCCCTCGGTGCGTGCCCCTCGAGCGGCGCTGCCGTAGACGACGACCGACGCGGCCGGGGCGTGACGCCTAAAGGCGTCCTGAACACGCCGCAGGACATTCGCGTCACGCGACGATAGCGTGGCCCCCCTGCGCCCTCGCCTACTCGAAGTCTCTATCGTTCCTCCACGCTCCAGAATACCACCTCCGGCGGCCGCCGTCCCGCGCCGCACCCAGCTTCCGATTGATCCGACAGCAAGATTCTTTTTTCCGTGTAGGACAAACTCCTTGACACTGTAGGACGTAGGGCCTATAATAGTGGAGCGACCGCACATTATCGCGGAAGCGCTATACCAACCACCTATCATGTCACGGTGGCTCAGGCCACCAGGGAGTAATGGAAATGAGA
>DYKI01000010.1:0-31001 GCA_020722705.1 Chthonomonas calidirosea
CTAGGTTCCGTCTCGGCATAGTGAAGCGTTCGGCCAACCTGACCGTCGTTCGAGATGGTCAGCGTCATCCATCCCGTCGGCTGGACGCCGAATGGAAGCCCGAATGCGACCGATGGTGCGGTCGCCAGCGCCACACCGCGATAGCTTGTCCACAGTGGTCGGTGAAGATGGCCTGACAGCACAACACTCACACGGCCGGCGGCTGCGATGTCGAGCAGACGCCTGCGTGGGGCGGCTTCCAGAGCCCAGTAACCGCCGGCGGATTCCTCGGGGGTCTCAATGTAGGGCGGGTAGTGCAGCATCACGATGCACGGCGGGCAGCGGAGCGTGTCCGCCCCACGTGTCGCCAGTGCACTCTCCAGCAAACGCCACTGAAGCTCCTCCTCCGGCAGGCCACTGCCGATCAACGGCCCATTGAGACCGATCAGATGGATGCCCTTCAGGCGCTCTGAGTAGGCATCCGCGCCCATGATGCCGCGGTAGAGCTCGATGCGCTTTGAAGTGACTCCGAGGCGACCTTCGATGATCTTGTCCCCGACGTCGTGGTTGCCGGGCACGAGACGAACGGTGGTCTCAAGCCGCTGGAGGCACTCCAGGCTCGTTTGCAGCTCGTTGGCCTCGCCGTGTTCGGTCAAGTCGCCGGGAGACAGAACCAGGTCGGGCTTGGAGGCCCGAATGGCCTCGATCACTTGTAGGAGCCGTCGAATCCGATCGTCTGCGTCGGGGTGGTCCGGATCAGAGACGTGGAAGTCCGACAGGACGGCTATGGTGATCTTGTCTGGGTCCATTGGGTCCATCGGTCGCTTTCTGCGGAGGAGGGCCAAAACCGGTACCGGCCTTCGCCCGTAGTGATACCGCAAGCGGCACGCTATTCGTACCGAGTCGCGCCAAGGCAGTGCGACGACGCGCGATATGGGCGCACCTGATTGGTACAATGGAGCAGACGTTGGCTGCGCATGAGGAGTGATCGGATGGCGTACCTGGCGAAGACCGTTGGGGCGACAGGCGATATCTCGAGTTCGGCTCCTGTGCTCGAATACCTCGGGCAAGTGCGGGCTGCGTTGCACGACCTCCCGCCGCATGAGGTCGAGGATCTCATCAGCCGTGTGCAGGCCGAGATCGAGATCGAAGCCGATTCGGCGTACGCCGATGGCACCGACGAGGCCTCGATCAGGGCTGCATTGGTCCGGCTTGGTTCTCCGGCTGCCGTTGCCGAACGACTGACCGGACGCCCGAACGCTGCGCAGGTGCGTCCTGCGGCAACCCTCACGACGTGTCGGGCATGCAGGCGCGAGGTCAGCGGTGAGGCAACAGTATGCCCGCACTGCGGCGCGCCCTTTCCTGCCCGTGTCGGGTGGAGGGGGACTGGCTACGAGTGGCGCTCGAAAGGGCAGTTCAGAGGCTGGCCGCTGGTCCATATCGCCTGGGGGCGCGACGCGAACGGGAAGCTGCGTGTCGCACGCGGAGTCATCGCCATCGGGCAGTTCGGCATCGGGGCGGTCACCATTGCGCAGTTCGGGATCGGTCTGGTTTTCGGCTTCGGTCAGTTCGTCCTTGCACCTCTCGCCGTCGGGCAGTTCGCCTTCGGCCTTCTTGCCGCGGGGCAGTTCGGCATCGGGCTGCTGGCCGGAGCGGGGCAGATCGCGACGGGGATCTTCGCTGCCGGAATGAAGGCATTCGGCGTCTGGACACACTCAAGCATGTGACAGCAGTTACCGGACCAGCAAGCGATATTCGCCTCCTGGTCTGCCGGCGAACCAAGCCGGTCCGGTGCGGCGAAGCCGATTGACACGGTGGCCGACCATTGGTAGACTCAGGGCCATATGACCATGGGCCGACCCTCGACTGCAAGTGACGTCGGTTGCGAGCATCCCCTGAACACACCTCGTCCGGGCATCTATCCAGCGTCACACTGGCTGCGCCTTGCGTCCGGTTCATCGGCCCAGCTTGTGCGCGTGCTGCGTGCGACGTACGGTGCGGCCTCGGATGTGACGGACCGGCGCCTGGGCCGCATCGTTGCGCTTGCCGAGACGTACATTGACCGCTTCGGCGATACACCGGTAGTGGTGGCGAGAGCCCCGGGGCGTGTCAACCTCTTAGGACGCCACATTGACCACCAGGGCGGCCACTGCAACATGCTGGCGATCGAGCGTGACCTGTATGTGATGGTGGGGCTCCGGCACGACACGCGGATCCGGATGGTGAACGTCGAGCCTTCGCGATTCGGTGAAGCCGCATCGGACATCAATGAGGTGCTGCCGGGCTACGTCGGCGGCGCGTGGCGTTCCTATGTCGACTCCCCGGCCGTTCGTGAACAGGCGACGCGTGATGCGGGCCAATGGCAGCAATACGTGAAGGCCTCAGTGGCGCGGTTCATGGCCGCGCGGCCGGAGCTGGCGTGGACCGGGATGAATGTCGTCGCAGCAGGTGACGTGCCGGTGGCGGCGGGGCTCAGCTCGTCATCGGCTCTGGTCGTGGCGGTCGCCGAGGCCCTGGCGGCGCTCTACGGGCTTGATTTGGCCCCGGAGGACTTCGCGGAGACTTGCGGCGAGGCCGAATGGTACGTTGGGGCGCGAGGCGGCTCAGGCGACCAGGCGGCCATGAAGTTCGCGCAAGCCGGGTGCGTTGTTCAGATCGAGTTTCACCCCATGCGCGTCGTTCAGGTTGCGCCATGGCCGCCGGAATATGCGCTGCTCGTGTGCAACTCCGGTGTCGAGGCGCGAAAGTCGGCCGGCGCGAGGAACACCTTCAACCAGCGAGTTGCCGGCTGCCACATCGCGCGGGAGATGGTCAGGCGCACGCATCCTGAACTGGCTGATCGCGTTTCGCACCTGCGTGACCTCACGCCGCATCGCCTCGGTGTCTCGGATGCCGAGGCCGCTCAAAACCTTCTGGCCATTCCGGAGCGCATGCGCCGGTCGGAGATACTGCAGTCGCTCGGCGAGAGCGTGGCGGAGCCCTTGCTGGCGAGCCATACCTGGGATACGGGCTTCTACGCCCTTCGTGCCATCGCCGCTTTCGGGCTAGCCGAATGCGAGCGCAGCAGGCTGTGTGCCGAGCTGCTCCACGATGGCGACATCGGCGAGGTGGGCCGATTGATGTGTGTTTCGCACGACGGGGACAGGGTTACGGCTTCGGCAGATGGAGTGTTTGGGCAGGAGGGCAAGGGGTACGGCGACGCTGCGGTTCGCGATCTGATCGAAAAGTGCCGTATGGGGATGCGCTTGGCGGACGAACCTGGCGCATATGCCTGCAGCACCCCCGACATTGATCTCATGGTGGATACCAGTCTCAGCGTGCCGGGCGTCATCGGCGCGCAGCTCAGCGGAGCCGGTCTCGGGGGCTGCATGATGGTGCTGGCCGAAGTGAGCGGGATCCCGAGCGTCATCGCTGCGCTGGAGCGGCACTACTACGCGCCGCGCCGGCGTCAGCCGGACATTCATGTGTGTCGTCCTGTTGCCGGAAGCGGGACGCTGGCGCCGTGAAACCCGATGAGTGGACTGGAACCACATCCTGCTGGGCGGCGTCAGCCCAAGCAGCGCATTCGATCCGGCTGCCGAATCGGCACTCTGTCCGTCCAACTGCTTCGCTTGATGAGACACCGATGTTAGGGACCCCCAGGCAATGACCTCCCGCTCAGCCGGCAACCGCCCACGCCCGGGGCGACGCCGTTTGTGGAGCGACAGTAAACTGATCGGCGCCTGCATTGACGGCGACGCCGATGCGTGGTCCGAACTGCTGGATCGCTACTCGGGGCTGGTCTATTCGGTGGCACTGCATGTCGGCCTGAGGCAGGACGATGCCTCCGATGTGCTCCAGAACGTCAGCATGATTGTCCTGGATCGGCTCGGTGACCTCCGCTCGACGGACCGCATTGCGTCGTGGCTCATCACAGTCACCCGCCGCGAGGCTTTGCGCGTGCTCAGGCGCAACCAGTGCCGAAGCGGCCAGATGCCGGCAGGTGATATCACGGAGGCAGGCGCGGGCGTTGACGGCGAGCCGGAGGACATGGCAGCCCGCCTCGTCGCCCTGCAGGATCAGCAGTGTGTACGGGAGGCGCTGACCCGACTGCCTCCTCGGTGTCGGGAGATGATCGAGATGCTGTTCATCTCGGAACCTCCCGCCAGCTACGCCGAGGTTGCCGCGGAGCTCGGCATGTCTGTCGGCAGTGTCGGGCCGATTCGCGCGCGGTGCCTTGAAAGGCTGCGAAAGCTGCTCGACGAGGTGGGCTTCTGATCGTGGCTTGAGTCGCCTGTCTCGGCGGGAAGCGCATTCCTACATCCGATGGGGTCAAAGTCCGACAGCGTCCCCGCGCTGAACTTGGTAGTATTCTCTCAGTAATAGCTTCATCAACGTGTATCAGAAGGTCCGTCGCTTGCCTCTAGGTTAGGTAGGGATTGAGCACGCTTGCGTGCGTGCGCACATTCGGGGAGGGTACGCACTTATGGAAGAAGAGGTACGGATGGAGGGGTTTCCGGCAGTGGACGAGGAGATGGCCGAACCGTCGTGGCTGCGTCGCGTTGCCGACGCCCTCCGCGCCCCAAAGATCGTCGAAGCACCGCAGTCGGTCATTGAGTGCGCTCGCACGGCGTTCGCCGAGCGTCGGCGCCGACCGGGGCAGGTTGTGCACGTTGCCCGGCCCCTCTACGACAGTTGGGCAACTCTGGCGCCGGTTGCGATCCGAGGCGAAGCGGGGAGCACACGGCATCAGGTGTTCAGCACGGCATGGCACGATGTGGACCTCTGGGGAGAGCGGCTGACGGATGATCTGTGGTACCTCATCGGCCAGGTGCTGCCCAAAGAAGGCGGAGCCGCAATCAGGCCGATCGAAGCGCTTCTGGTCTCGTCGGACAAGTCGGTCAAGACGGGCGTGCCGGACAACGGGGAGTTCCATATCCCTTCGGTTCACCCGGGCACGTACGACTTACGCCTTCGGCTGAGCGGAGCCGAGGTGCTCTTGCCGAACGTTCAAGTAGGCGCCTGAGGCCACGGGTATGTCCGCTGCCGCGCTTTGGAGGGAAGCCATTGCCGCACCCGGACCGGTCGAGCGGTCGGGTGTGATCGAGCGAGCGTGCAAGGCCGGCTCGTTCGACGACATTCTGGCAGAGGCGCGGCGGCTGATCTCTTCCGCGGCCGCTGAGGCGTATGATTGTGCCAGGGTCGCTGAGGAGATCGCCCAGCGGCTCGGCGACCCGTTGCAGAAGTCAGCCGCCGCTCGCGTGAAAGGCCAGGCGTTGCGCGCGCTCAGTCGGCACGCCGATGCCATTGAGGCGTTCGAAGCGGCCGCGCGGTACGCACGGGAATCGGGCGACCCGCTGCTTGCGGCCCGGAGCCGATTGGGCATCGTGGACTCGCTTGGGTGGCTTGAGAGGTTCAGTGAGGCGATTGAGCTCGCTCGGGAACTTGAAGAGGAGTTGCGCGCCCACGGAGATCTCTCCGAGGCCGCAAAAGCGCTGTGCAACGCAGGGAATATCCACCACCGCCGTGACGAGTATGCCGAGGCGCTGGACTGCTATACGCGCGCGCTCGAGATCCTGACGCCGACCGGGAATGCCGACGCCATCGCGCGTGTTCAGGCCAACCGGGCCAACATTCTGACGCATCTCAACCGGGTCAACGAGGCCATGGAGCTATACGAAGGGGCTCGGGGCACATTCGATGAGCGCGGGGATGCGCTCTCGGCGGCCGTTGTGGACCTCAATGTCGGGTTCCTCAGGTACATTTCAGGAGAGCATTCGGCATCTCTTGCGGCCTTCGCGCGGTCGCGAAGAGCGTTTGAAAGTCACGGGCGCAAGGTCGAGGCCGCAAAGGTAGACGGAGATATGGGTGACGTCTACCGAGCGTTGAACCTGCTTCCCGAGGCTCTTGAGTGCTACGACCGGGCGATTGACACGTTCCGCGAAGTCCCCCTCGAGTACGAGACAGCCCGGGCTGAGATAGGCCGTGCGGTGGTGTTGGCCGGGTTCGGCAACTGGGACGAAGCGATGGCGGCGCTGGCGCGGGCCGATGCAGCGTTCGCCGCACAGCAGAATCGCCTGCAGCGCGCGCACGTCGCGCTGATACGCGCGCATGTGCTGCGGTCGGCCGGAAAACCCGCGGCGGCATCGAGAGCGGCGTCGTCGGCAGCGCGCGCATTGAAGCGGGCCGGTCTCCTTGGGTGGGCCGCCGAGGCCATGTTCATCCAGGCAGACGTGGAGCTTGAGCGCGGCCGCGATGCCGTCGAACTGATGACCACGGTGATCGAGGCGGCTCGGGAGAATCTGCGAAGCTCCCTGGAGAGTCGGGCGCACCATTCACTTGGGCGTTACTACCAGTCCCGAGGTGAGCTGGACCAGGCGCTGGACGAGTTTCGGGCCGGTGTCAACTGCCTTGAACAGGCGCGTACGCTGGTCACGATAGAGGAGTTCCATGTCGCGTTTCTGAAGGACAAGGTCGCGGTCTATGAAGACCTGGTTGCGGCATTGCTGACGCGCGGCTTCCGGGCGGACATTGTCGAGGCGCTGGACTGTGTCGAGCGGTCCAAATCCCGCCTGCTGCTTGAGCGCGTTCAGAGCGCGCATGATGCCGGCGTGCGTGCAGGCATCACTCCCGATCCGGAGCTGACCGAACGGTTGGCGCGGCTTCGATCCGAGCTCTGTCTGCACTACCACAGCATGCATGTCTTCGATGGCGCCGAGCAGCTCCAGCGTCGGGTAGGGATTACCCTTGGGAACACGCAGCGCTTGCGGGAGCTGGAAAGCGAATACCGGAATCTCTTGCGGGAGGCTCAGATCCGCCAGACCGGCGGCGGTCATCATGTGCGCATGTTGGGCGAAGTAGTCCCCGTATCTGAACTGCAGGCCGCCCTGCGCCCGGACGAGGCGCTGGTGGAGTACACGGCATTCTTCGGGCAGATTTGCGCGTTTGTCGTCACGCGGCGGGACGTGCTCGTGCGCCTGAACATAGCGCAGATATCCGACGTGGACTACTTGGCACGGCGGCTGCGATATCATCTGCAGCGTGTCGAGGGACAGACCGGCTACGTGGCGCGCCACCAGGACGAGCTGCACGCCGCGATCCGGGGAGTGCTCGCCGACCTGTACCGGCTGCTGCTCGCCCCGATCGAAGGGCTTTTCCCAGGCGACAAGCTGGTCATTGTGCCGCACGGGGTGGTGCATGGGCTCCCGCTTCACGCGGCCATTGATGGCGACGAGTACGCAACTGACCGCTGGGAGATCGTCTATTCGCCGGGTGCGGGGGTGTGGTACGAGGGACTCCAGCGGCGGTCGGGCGATCAGAGCGATGGTGGGGACGACCTGACAAAATCGCCTGCGTTGTTGATGGCCGTTCCCACTCCCGGCATTGAGCTGGTGTCCGAGGAAGTAGACCGACTGGCCGAGCTGTTCCCGAACGCGGTCGTGTTCCGCGACAAAGAGGCAACGTTGGGCGCATTCCATGAGCATGCGCCCGGAAGCCGGGTGATCCATCTGGCCACCCATGCCCTGTTCCGGGCCGACAACCCGCTATTCTCGGGTCTGTCGTTCTCCGATGGGTGGCTGTTGGCACATGACTTGTACGATGTGATGCTGTCTTGCGATCTGGCCACGCTCTCGGCGTGCCGGACGGGGGCCGCTCTCGTGGAGCCGGGAGATGAGCTTTTCGGGCTCATCCGTGGCTTCCTTTCGGCTGGTGCCCGATCTCTCGCCGTCAGCATGTGGCCTGCCGCAGACGCCGCAACCGTTGCTGTGATGGTGAGGTTCTACAGCAACCTCGCGGCAGGCATGGGCCGCGCCTCCGCTATGAGGAAGGCCCAAATAGCGTGCCGAATGGAGTTCCCGCATCCGTACCACTGGGCGGCGTTTTCCATCGTGGGCGCACGGTAATCGAGCAAGAAGGGTGGGTCCTATGAAAACCGAAAAATGGCGTTGGACGTCAGTTATGACGCACATGACGGTCTTGGTGCTGGCGCTTGGCTTGTCCGCATCGGTACATGCCGCCGGGCATGGCCGTTGCCGTGTGTTGGTCGAACCCAGGACGCCCGGCCAGATTGCGGCCATCGCGGCGGACCATGGCGCGCAGGTCATACGCTCGGTGAGGGATACCGGCTACTATGTGATCGAGTCCGACGGTGAGGATCCCGACATTATCCTCAGGGGATTGGCCGCCGACGGTCGCGTTAAGGCGGCGGAGCCGAGCTCATGGGTGACCATCCCGGAGATTCGCGGCGACCAGTTGGCTTTCGCGTTCGATATCGGCCCGGATCCGGGTGGATACGTCAATCAGGACGCTTATCTGCAGGTCAAACTTCCAGGAGCGCATGATCACGCAACCGGCGAGGACGTTGTCGTTGCGGTCCTTGACACGGGCGTCAACGTGAATCACCCGGATCTGGCCGGACGATGCGTGCCGGGCTACAACGCGATCAACCCCGAGGCGGCACCCGACGACTTGCCCGCAGGCCCGGACGCCGAGGTGTCTGTGATGGGCTTTCCCAACGTCGGCGCAGGGCACGGGACGATGGTGGCCGGCATCATCGCGGTCGTCGCGCCTGACGCCATGATCATGCCCGTCAAGGTGCTCGCTGCAGATGGAAGCGGTACCGTTGAGGACGTCGTCGAGGGTATCGTTTGGGCCGTTCGGGCCGGGGCGAACGTCATCAACATGAGTTTTGGAGCGCCGGGCTCCTCGGAAGCCGTGGAGAGGGCGGTTCGGTTCGCGCGGCGGGCAGGTGTCGTGGTCGTGGCTTCGGCCGGCAACGACAACAACGACATCCCGCACATTCCTGCTGCGTACAGAGGGGTCATCTCGGTATCGTCGGTCGAGTCCGACAATGTGAAGTCACCGTATGCGTCGTTCGGTTCAACAGTAGACCTGGTCGCACCGGGCACAGGCATTCGAAGCACCTACTGGGACGGTGGCTATGCCACCTGGAGCGGCACGTCGTTTGCGGCGCCGTTCGTATCCGGTGCAGCCGCCCTCTTGCGTGAACTGCGGCCCGAGTGCGGCGCCCGACTGATTGGGGGCATTCTGGGGCGGACCGCCACATCGGTTGACGACTGGAATCCGGACTACCAGGGCCTCCTTGGTGACGGACTGCTGAACATCCGCAAAGCGGTCCGGGTTGCCGATTGAGGCGAGCCCGGCGCAGCACCCTGGGGCGCGGTCGCATGGCCGCGCCCCACTGCATCTGACAGCAACCCGACGTGCGGCGGGTCGTCCCCTTCAGAGGATGGCGCACAGCGCGCTGAGCGGCGCTGACACGCCTATTCAGCGCTCAGAGTGCGAATGTAGCGGTTGTCGTCGGATACGAGGATGACGTTTGCCCGCAAGGGCTCGTCGGTCATCGTGAAGGCGGCAATGATGAGCTTATGTCCGACCTCGACGCGTCGCGCTGCCGCGCCATTGACGCAGATCGTGCCGGAACCCCTCTCGGCTGGAATGGTGTAGGTCTCGAAACGCTGGCCGTTGTCAACGTCCCAGACATGCACGCGCTCGCCGGCCCAGAGGTTGACCCGATCCATGAGGTCCTCGTCAATGGCGATGCTGCCGATGTACTCGATCTCGGCGCCCGTGACTCTGGCACCATGGATTTTGCTGCTGAGGATTGAGCGCAGTCGCATCGCGCGTCTCCCTTATCCGGCCCGGCGGGGTTGGTGATTGAGACCCACGCCGAGCAGAACGTTGTCTATGAGCCGCGTTCCGGCCACACGGATCGCGGCGAGCGCGACGGCTCCATCTTCGATGTATTCGAGCGGTTCGAGCGTCCGAGGGTGCGCTATCTCGGCGTAGTCAAGCTCCGCTGCGTGCTCCTCTCCGATGACGCTGCGAAGAGCGTCACGGAGTGTGTGCGCCGATCGTGTGCCTGCCTCGTACATGGCCTGAGCGGACATCAGAGCACGGCTGAGGACCAGAGCGGCCTTCCGCGCTTCGGGATCCAGGTAGGCGTTGCGGGAGGACATGGCCAGCCCGTCGGGCTCGCGGACGGTTGGCGACGGAACGATCGTTACCGGCAGATTCAGGTCGGCGACCATCCTCTGAATGACGAGAAGCTGCTGATAGTCCTTCTGGCCAAAGTAGGCCCGATGGGGCTGTACGATGTTGAAGAGCTTGGCGCAGACGGTTGCGACACCCCTGAAGTGGCCAGGGCGGATGGCGCCCTCGAGGGATGAGCTCAAGCCGGGTACGTCAATCCATGTGTCGGCATCGGGGGGATACATGTCCTCCGCAGACGGCACGAAGAGAGCATCAATGCCTTCCTCCTGGCAGAGCTTGGAGTCACGAGCGAGGTCACGCGGGTATTGCGCGAAATCCTCCTGGGGTCCGAACTGGGCCGGATTGACGAAGATGGAGACGACCGTGCGATCGCAGTCCGTCACGGATCTTCGGATGAGCGACAGGTGACCCTCGTGCAGTGCGCCCATCGTAGGTACAAAGCCGATGGTCGAGCCTTCGTCGCGAGCAGCGCGAATGTGCGCGCGGAGTTCGGCGATTTGGTGGAATGTTCTCACTTGCCTGGGTTACCTTGACGGATGGATGATGCGGCCCGGCCGGCGTCGTTCTCTCCCGCTAGGGATCGGGGAAGCGTCCTTCTCGAACGTCGGAAGCATATTTGGCCACGGCCTCGCGTATGATCTCGCCAGTCTCGCTGTATCGCTTGGCGTGGCGGAAGCGGCGGTCCGGAAACATCCCGAGCATATCGTGCAGCACCTGGACCTGGCCGGAACAGCCCGATCCGGATCCAATGCCGATGGTAGGGATGCTCAGCGACGCGGTAATCTGGGCGGCGGCCTCGGGTGCAACGAGCTCGAGCACGATAGAGAACGCTCCGGCGTCCGCCAAAGCCTCGGCATCGTTCTTGAGCCGACGCGCAGCCTCTTCGTCTCTGCCCTGGGTGCGATAGCCGCCGAGCGCGTGGACCGATTGAGGGGTCAGCCCGATATGGCCCATGACGGGCACGCCTACGGCCACGAGCTTCTCAACGGTCGGGGCCATGGCGACCCCTCCCTCGATCTTGACTGCCTCGCAGCCCGTTTCCTTCATGATGCGGCCGGCGTTGCGCAGCGCATCGTCGGGGTTGATCTGATAGGACAGGAACGGCATGTCAACGACAACCAGAGAGCGCTGGACGCCGCGCCGAACCGAAGCGGCATAGGTGATCATATGCTCGATGGTGACGGGCAATGTCGTATCGAAGCCGAGCATGGTGTTCGCCAGCGAATCGCCCACGAGCAGGATATCCACAAGCCCGTCGAGCAGGCGAGCCGAGGCATAGTCATAGCAGGTCAGCATGGTGAGCCGCTCGCCGGCCCGGTATTTGGATTGGATATCTCGAAGGGTCATGGACGCCTGCCCTGCGTGCAATCGTCGGTATGCACTCATTGTACCCTCGCTGGCAGCGACGCGGCACGGCGTTCCTTTCACGTGGGACGCATGCACGATCCAGCGTATCGGACACTGCATCCTTCCACGTGTATGCCGATTCGGACCGGTTCCGCCTCGCCAGCGCAGCCCCGGCCTGGCTCCTCGAAGAAAGCTTGACAGGAGGGGAACGCTGCGCAACACGACGCCTTCGCACTGCTCTGCGCCTTCACTCGTCAGCTCTGGATGCCCATGCTTCGCCCGATCTTCCCTCCTGAGCGATCCCCAACAACCTGGGCGCACAGTCAGGTTCTTAGTGACGCAACCAGTGAGGTTGACTGCCCAGGATCGAAACGGGCATAATAAGACCGAGTGCCCTGATCGGTGCTGGATGTCAACCTATGAACGCGATAAGTGAGGCTTCGCAAGTGTCGGTTCCAACCGGTGGCGACGGCGTCTACGTGCCCCGCCGCCGCTGAACCACGCGTACCCCGCACCGGAAGCACAGAGACGCCACCCATCTCGTGAGGGGGTGGCGTTGTTGTTTGTCAGGCACTCACTTTCAGCCCAATCAAGGAGACATACGCCAATGAACGCGATACAGAATGATCCATACCACAGCCTGCGGCATTCGGCCGCGCACCTCATGGCGCAAGCCGTGGGCGATCTGTTTCCCGGTGTGAAGTACGCCATCGGGCCGCCGATCGAGGACGGCTTCTACTACGATTTCGAGTTCGCCGAGCCGATCAAGGAGGAGGATCTCGAGAGGATCGAAGCGCGCATGCGCGAGTTGTCCGAAGCCGCCCTTCCGATCGAGCGAAGCGAACTGCCGCGCGAGGAGGCGCTGAATGCGTGTCGGGAAGCGGGGCAGCCCTACAAGGTCGAACTGATCAACGATCTTCCTGACGAGGAGGTGCTGTCGTTTTACCGGCAGGGCAACTGGTCGGACCTCTGCCGTGGTCCTCATGTTTCCACGACGGCGGACGTACGGCACTTCAAGCTCCTCAGCATCGCCGGAGCCTATTGGCGCGGCAACGAGAAGAACAAGATGCTGACGCGCATCTACGGAACGGCGTGGAACACGGCCGAAGAGCTGGATGCCTATCTGCAGCGCCTCGAGGAGGCGAAGCGGCGGGACCATCGGAAGATAGGCCGCGAGCTCGGTCTGTTCACGTTCGCGCCTGAGGATGTGGGCCCTGGCATACCCCTGTTCATGCCGCGGGGCGAGGCGCTGCGCCACACGATGGAGAGCTACGTCCGCGAGACACAGGAGCGGTACGGGTATCAGCACGTGTGGACGGCTCACCTGGTTCGCGAGGAGCTCTACCGCAAGAGCGGACACCTGCAGAACTACCGCGATGTCATGTTCCCGCCCATGGTGGACGAGGAAGCGCACGTCTCCTATCGCCTCAAGCCGATGAACTGCCCGTCGCATATGACGCTCTTCAACGTCAGCGGCCTGAAGTCGTATCGGGATCTCCCTCTCCGCATGGCCGAGTTCGCGACGCTCTACCGATTCGAGAAGAGTGGCGAGCTGACGGGGCTTACGCGGGTGCGTTCACTGACGCAGGACGACTGCCACATATTCTGTACGGAGGAGCAGGTCGAGGCGGAGTTCAGCTTGGCCCTGAAGCTGGTGCGGGAGGTCCTCGGGCGGTACGGGTTCGCCAACTACAGCGTTCGTCTGTCGCTCCGAGGCGAGGAGGCCGGCGGCAAGTACGTGGCGGATGACGACAAGTGGGCCAAGGCGACGGATGCGCTGCGGCGGGCTCTGGAAGCCAACGGCGTCGAGTACACGGAGGCGGCCGGCGAGGCTGCATTCTACGGTCCAAAGGCCGATTTCCAGACGAAAGATGTGCTGGGGCGTGAGTGGACGGCCTCGACGATCCAGGTGGACTTCATTCAGCCTGCGGCGCTTGGATGCAAGTACATCGCGGCCGATGGTTCCGAAAAGACACCCGTGGTGCTTCACCGCGCCGTCACGGGTTCGACGGAGCGCTTCCTCGGGCTGCTCATCGAGCATTACGCCGGCGCATTCCCCCTATGGCTGGCTCCGGTTCAGGTGCAGGTGATTCCGATAGCCGATGCGCAGTTGCCGCGGGCGCAGGAGGTGGCGGCAGCGCTGAAGCAGCGACGTTACCGCGTTGAGATTGACAGCCGTTCCGAGCGCGTTGGGCTCAAGATCCGCGAGGCTGAGCTGCAGAAACTGCCGTACATGGTTGTGATCGGCAAGCGGGACATTGAGAACGGCGTTGTCTCCGTGCGGAAGCGTGGGGAGGGCGACCTTGGCGCAATGTCGCTGGACGCGCTGATTCAGCGTCTTGACGAAGAGCGAGCCATGTAGCTGGCCGTTGAGTGCAGACGCACCGCCCGCCGGTGACTGAGTGGAGGCTCGCGCGCAAGAGGGACGGCGCGGGATGCAGGGTACATCCGTTGGAATAGCCGGTCACTCTCGCGAGCCTCCTATCGAAATCAAGGCGGGAGCCTGCCTGGCGCGGATGGTGCCGCCCCTTGCTTTCGATACGCCCGGCGCAATCCTGCGGCTGGTACGAGACGAGGAAACGCGTGTGCGCCGCGGTGCTCAACCACCCGGGCGTGCGATCGGTCGCCGGTCGCTCCGGTCTTGCGGTGTGTCAGTGCTGCGCACGACCGGTCGGTGGTTTCGCCCCTGCTCGCTGTGCGCGTTAGCCAAGCACGAGATAGGAGACCGACGCGGTCTTACGGAAGCCGAACCGTTTCTGATCCACACAGCCGGAAGGGTTCACGTCGTCATGTGCAGAAAGGACACAGCATGAAGACGTCCATGACGCGAAGGGAGATGGTACGCATGAGCGTAGGAGCTGTCGCAGTGCCGTCGGCGCTCGGCGCGCTGGGCGATGACCGGTCGGCGGCGCCGAGACCCAGGCTTCGCCAATCGGTGTCGCGCTGGTGCTTCGGCGGGATGTCGCTCGACGACCTGTGCAAGGCCGCCAGGGATATCGGTCTCATGGGGATTGATCTGCTCGGCGAGGGAGACTGGGAGACCGTTCGCAAGCACGGGTTGGTGTGTACGATGGCGGTCGGCATCGGTACAATCCCCGACGGGTGGAACAGGGTCGAGAATCACGACAAGCTGGTGACCGAGGCGGAGCGGCTGATACCAAGGGTGGCCGCTGCGGGGCTGACCAACGTGGTCACCTTCTCTGGCAACCGCGCCGGCATCGGCGACGACGAAGGACTTGCCAACTGCGTAGTTGGCCTCAAGCGCATCGCAGCGCTTGCCGAGAAGCACAAGGTCACCGTCTGCATGGAGCTCCTCAACAGCAAACGCTCGCATCCGGACTACCAATGCGACCGGACTCCCTGGGGCGTCGAGGTGTGCAGGCGTGTCGGTTCAGAGCGGATACGGCTGCTCTACGACATCTTCCACATGCAGATCATGGAGGGCGACCTCTGTGACACCATTCGCGAGAACATCGCGTACATAGCGCATGTGCACACGGGCGGCGTTCCGGGGCGAGCCGAGATTGACGCGACTCAGGAGATCAACTATCCACGGGTATGCCGGGCTCTCCTCGAGGCCGGCTACAAGGGTGTTGTCGCCCACGAGTTTGTGCCCAAACGGGATCCGATCACGTCGCTCCGGGAGGCCTGCCGAATCTGCGACGTGCAGGCAGCGTGACGTGGCACGGCAGGCTCGCTAAGCGGCCGCGTCGTTGCACCAACTGCGGCCATCTGCGGCCGGAAGCGCGTCCGCCTCGATGGGCCCCCATGAGCCTGCCGGATACGTCGCGGGGGCATCGCTGCTCGCCTCCCAGAGCTCAATGAGGGGCGTTACGAGGGTCCAGGCCGCGTCCACCTCATCATCCCTGGCGAACAGAGATGCGTCGCCCGCGATGGCATTGAGCAGCAGCCGTTCGTAGGCGTCCGGTATGGCCTTGCCGAACTCGCTCTCGTAGGTGAAACGAAGGCGTACCGGTGCGACGCGGATGCCCGCTCCGGGCTCTTTGGCGCCCATCGTGATCTCGACGCCCTCGTTGGGCTGGATCCGCAGCGAGATGCGGTTCGGCACCAGCTCGCAGTGGGCGAGGCGAGAGAACAGTATGTCGGGCACGGGCTTGAGTTCGATCACCACCTGTGTGAGTCGGCGAGCCAGGCGCTTCCCTGCGCGAACATAGAATGGGACGCCGGACCATCGCCAGTTATCCACATATAGCCGCATCGCCGTATATGTGTCGGTCCGCGACCCTGACGGCACGCCATCCTCTTCGGCATAGGCGGGCACATCCTCGGCGCCCAGGCGACCTCGGACGTATTGGGCGCGCACCACATCATGCGGCATGGGCAGCCGGATGGAGCGCAGGACCTTGACCTTCTCATCGCGGATGGAGTTCGCATCGAGCGACACCGGCGGCTCCATGGCGACGAGCGTCAGTATCTGCAGCAGATGGTTCTGAATCATGTCCCGGAGGATGCCCGACTGGTCAAAGTACCTTCCGCGTCCTTCCACGCCAAGCGTCTCGGCGACGGTGATCTGGACATTGTCAACGTAGAGGTGGTTCCAGAGCAGCTCGAACAGCCGATTGGCAAACCGAAACACGAGGATGTTCTGGACTGTCTCCTTGCCCAGATAGTGATCTATCCTGTAGATCTGCTGCTCGTCGAGCACGGCCCGCAGACGGGCGTTCAGTTCACGCGCCGAGTCGAGGTCTCGCCCGAAGGGCTTCTCGACCACGACTCGGTGCCACACGCGTCCTGGATGTGCCGGCGCGTGGGAGCGCCGCACGATTCCTGAAGCGCTGAGCAGCTCGGCCAGCGGAGCGAACGACCCTGGCGGAGTCGCGAAGTAGAACAGATGATGCGACGCCGTGCCCAACTCCTCGCGGATATGCGACAGGCGGCGGCGCAGGCCATCGAGGTCCGCCTTCGTCTCCAGTGATGAGCGGACATACTGGAGGTTCGAAGCGAACGTGTTCCACGCCGACCGGCTGACCGGCACGGCCGGCGCATGCGCCTGGACCGCCTCGTGCGCCTCCTCGCGATAGGCGGCATCCGAACGCTCGCTCCGCGCAACCGCGACGATCCTGAATCGCGCCGGCAAGAGCCCCTGAACGTAGAGGGAATAGATGGCCGGAATCAGCTTCCGGCGCGTCAGGTCGCCGGTCGCGCCGAACAGCACCAGCACCACCGGGCGGGAATCGGGATCGGTTGACGGGTGTCCGATGCTATGCGAGGGCATCGGCCGCCTGCTTTGCGTCTCTGCTGTGGCGGAGCTTGGCAAGTGCCTGCCCCTCGATCTGTCTGGCGCGCTCACGTGTCATGTTGAGGCGACGCCCTGTCTCTTGAAGCGTTCGCGGTTCGCCATCGTGCAGACCAAACCGGAGCGCGATAACGGCTCGTTCCCTGGGCGACAGCGACGCAAGTGCGGCCACAATCTCCTCGCGGACGACAGCTCTGAACGCGCGATCGGCCGGGCCGGTTTCTTCCGGAGAAGGAATGAACTCGGACAGTCGAGTGTCCCCGTCATCGCCGATCGGGCTGTCGAGCGAGAGCGGCAGCCGTGCCCACTCCAGCATCTCGGAAATGCGGCTTTCCGCAATGCCCGTTTCGGCGGCCAGTTCTCGACGGGTTGGGTTCCGACCCAGTTTCTGCTTGAGACGTTCCTGGCTTCTCGCGAGCCGCCCCATGGCGTCAACCACATGAGCCGGAAGCCTGATGGTGCGTGCATTGTTGGCTACGGCCCGAGAGATAGCCTGGCGTATCCAATGCGTCGCGTACGTCGAGAACCGGTATCCTCGCAGGTAGTCGTACTTGTCTATCGCGCGGAGGAGGCCGACTACTCCCTCCTGGATCATGTCCTCCAGGGGAAGTCCTCGGCCCATGTACCGGCGCGCGACCGAGGCCACGAGGCGAATGTTCGAGTTGACGAGCGTCTCACGCGCCGTAGGATCGCCCTGCTCGACGCGCCTGGCGAGCGATATCTCCTGTGCCGCGGTCAAGAGCGGGGCGTGGGCCGCGATCGTCAATGAAGTCTCAAGAGGATCGTCCTCATCGGGGCGAGTCGAGTCTGGGCGTTCTCCGGCGCAATCGCGCGTCGGAAGCGGCTTCGGCAACACAGCGGTGCAACCGTGGCTCCGTCGCTGAGGCATGGATCGTTGTATCCTCTCGCAGCCCTGATACCCATATGATCGGGGAGCGGCTCTGAATGCAAGCTACGCGGCAGCCTCCGAATCGGCAGGCGCCTCCTGCTCCGGGTGCACGCGGGCTGCGACCTTATCGCGGATGGCTTCGGCCTTCTCGACGACCTGGTGGCTGATTTCGGAAGCCCGTTCTTTGGCACGACTCGCCGTCTCGGCGAGGTGGGCACGCGTTTCACGGCCGGCGGTCGGTGCGTACAGGATCGCAACTGCTGCGCCAACAGCCACACCGAGCAGGAATACGACTAGCGACGTGCCGATCGAGGAGCATTCGTCTTCGTTGGACATGGCTGCACCAACTCCTTTCGACTTGCCGCGTCGAGGGGCCGCGGCTTTCGGTATAGTGGAAATACGTAACGTAGAGACGTTTGCGTCACCGTCAGCGTTTCACGGAAGCCGGTTCATGTAACGCGCTGAGTGCGTACCCGTCTATACGTTTGGCGACCGAACTGACAGCCAACCGGTCGTAACGCATCTGGAGGTCACGCGTGCTCAAGCTGAATCGAACGCTCCTCGGCACAATGCTTGTGGAGCGATCGCTCGTCACACGGGAACAGGTGGACCAAGCGCTCGCCGAGCAGCGGCGGCAGGGCAACGCGCGCCGGCTCGGCGAGATCCTTGTAGAGTCCAGGGCGCTATCGGAGGCCGCCCTGCTTCAAGTGCTCTCGGAACAGCTCGACTGCCCTGTGATAGACCTCACGCATGAACCTCCCGACCCCGATACGATCCATATCGTTCCCAGCGAGTTCGCTCTGCGGCATCATCTGCTGCCGATCCGCCAGGAGGACCACTCCCTGACGGTGGCGATGGCGGATCCGCTGGACATCCAATCCATAGACGATCTGCGGCTGCTGACCGGTTTCAACGTCGTGCCCTTGCTTGCCAGCCCAACGGAGATCCGAAGGGCGGCTGAGCAGCTCTATATGCAGCAGATGCTGGAGGACGTCCAGTCGCAGGAGCAGGCCACTTCGGAGGATGACGGCCTTGATGTGGCCGATCTCCAGAAGATGGCCCGCGAAGAGCTGGTCATACAGATGGTGAACCTGATCATCAATCAGGCGATCCAGGACCGAGCCTCCGACATCCACATCGAGCCCTTCGAACGAGACCTGCGCGTGCGCTACCGGGTGGACGGCGTGCTCCACGAGGTCAACCCGCCGCCCAAACGACTTCATGCCGCGATCATCTCGCGCATCAAGATTCTGTCGGACATGAACATCGCCGAGCGGCGCCTTCCTCAGGACGGCCGCATGCGCATACGCGCAGCAGGACGCCAGATAGACCTTCGCGTCTCAACGGTCCCGACGCTCTACGGCGAGTCGGCGGTGCTCAGGATACTCGACAAGCAGACAGCCATGTTGGGCTTGCAGGAGCTGGGCATGTTCGGCGACATGTTCACCCGGTTCCGGTACCTGATCACTGAGCCCCATGGGATCATCCTGGTCACAGGACCCACCGGCTCGGGCAAGACGACGACGCTGTATGCGGCGCTGAACGAGATCTACTCGGCGGAGAAGAAGATCATCACGATTGAGGATCCTGTCGAGTATCAGTTGAACGGGGTTAACCAGATTCAGGTCCATCCCCAGATCAACCTGACGTTTGCCAATGGGCTTCGGCACATCGTACGTCAGGACCCGGATGTGATCATGGTGGGCGAAATCCGCGATGCGGAGACGGTCGAGATTGCCATCCACGCGGCCCTGACGGGGCACCTGGTGTTCAGCACCCTCCACACGAACGATGCATCGGGTGCGATCTCACGCATGCTCGACATGGGCGCCGAGCCGTATCTTGTGGCTTCGTCACTGATCGGCAGCATCGCCCAGCGTCTGGTCCGCATCAACTGCCCGCGCTGCAAGGTTCCGGTCACCGAAAGCCCGGTCGAGCTCAATCAGGTGGGCATCACGCCCGAGATGATGGAGCATCACGTAATCATGGCCGGTCAAGGCTGTCCGGAATGCCGCGGGGTTGGTTTCCGAGGCCGGAGCGGCCTCTTCGAGATGCTGACCGTTGACGATACCATACGGGGGATGATCGTCAACAGGGCTCCGTCAACGGAGATTCGGCAGTATGCGATGCGCAGCCAGGGCATGCAAACGCTGCTTCAGGACGGGCGCAGACGTATTCTCAATGGGGACACCACTGTGAAGGAAGTGCTTCGCGTCTGCCAGCGCGAGGACTTCGACTAAGCGAGGGTAAACGTGCCTGAGTTCCAGTATGTTGCTCTCGATCGCTCGGGTCGGCAGGTGACCGGTGTCTTGACCTGCCGCGATCACAACGACGCGGCAGCGCGCGTGCGAGGCCTCGGCTATTACCCTGTGGATGTTTCGCAGGTCGGGGGACGAGGGCAAAAGGTCGCTGCTCCTGCGAAGCCCGCCAAGCCCATTGCCCGTGAGGACGCCGGCGCGAAGCGCACCAACGGCGGGCGTCCAAGCCGCGTACAACTGCTGTTGTTCACGCGCGAACTTGCAGACCTCATTGATGCGGGCCTGCCCATTGATCGAGGTCTTTCGGTGCTGATGGAACAGACCGACAGCGACGCCATGCGCGAGATGGTGCGCGGTCTGCAGGATGACATTCGGGCAGGCAAGCCGCTGTCCGAGGCGCTGGGGCGCTATCCTCGGGAGTTTCCGCCGCTGTACGCCAACATGATCCATGCCGGAGAGGTGGCAGGGCAGCTCCCTGAGGTGATGACCCGGCTTGCCGATTTCCTCGAGAAGGAGCAGGTGCGTCGGAGCCAGGTTATCGCGGCACTGACCTATCCGGCGGTGCTGATCACCGTTGCCGTGCTTGCTGTAACGTTCCTGCTGACCTTCGTCATCCCACGTCTCGAGGATGTTTTCACCGAGTTGGGCGCCGCTCTGCCGGCCCCGACCCAGATACTGCTGGGGCTATCGGGGTTCGTGGCCCATCGGTGGTGGGTGATCGCGCTGGTCATCATCGGATGCGTGTTGGGGTTTCGTTCATGGGTGGCGACCGTTCCGGGCCGAAGGACGTTTGACGCTCTCCGGATGAACTTCCCGCTGGCCGGAGCCCTGACGCGCAAGATGGCCATGGCTCGATTCACGCGAACGCTCGGCACGCTGCTCGCGGGCGGTGTGCCCATACTGGACTCGCTGGATATATCCAGCACCGCGGTCGGCAATACGGTGGCCGCTGCGTCGGTTGCCGAGGTCCGAGACAAGGTGCGTCAGGGCGAGACGCTTTCGTCCGGCATGGAGGGCGATCCCGTATTCCTGCCGCTGGTCGTGCATATGGCCGCGGTTGGCGAGGAGACGGGCCGCCTGGCACCGATGCTGGTTCGGACGGCGGATACGCTCGATTTCGAAGTGGACAACGCCATGCGGCGGTTGACGAGTCTGGTGGAGCCGCTGGTAGTGTTGCTGATGGGCGGCTTCGTGGGTTTTGTGGTGCTGTCCATCCTGTTGCCGATATTCCAGGCGAACACGATCGTGAAATGAGGCGACGCGCCCGTGGCATCGGGTCGCGAAGGAGGCAAAGCAATGAGTAACCTGCGTGGGAGCAGCCTGCGTCGTGACGCAGCGTTTACGCTCATCGAACTGCTGGTGGTGATCATCATCCTGGCGATTCTGGCCGCGGTGGTGATCCCACGGGTTATCGGTCGGACGGAGGATGCGAGGTTCGCCAAAGCTACCGCCGACATCAGTACCATAGATGGAGTGCTCGAGCACTACAAGCTCGATACCGGCAGCTACCCCTCGACCGACGAGGGCCTGCAGGCCCTCGTGACCAACTCCGCCAACAACGAGCGCTGGAACGGGCCCTACATCAAGAACCAGGTTCCCATGGATCCGTGGGGCAACCCGTATCTGTACCGAATGCCCGGCGAGAACGGCCTGGACTATGACATCTACTCGGCTGGTCCCGACAAGCAGCCTGGCACCCAGGACGACATCGGAAACTGGAACCTGCAGCAGTGAGTGTGACGTCGAAGGCGAACCGGCTCGGCAGGGATCGGCGCGGCTTCACGCTGATCGAGATGCTCGTGCTGATCATCATCATGGTCGTTCTGTCAATGGCCGTGGTGCCGGTCTATTCACGGCTCCGAGACCGCTCTGCCTTCGACGCCTACATGGGTGACCTGGCAGGTTTCTTCGCTCAGATGCGTGCCATCGCGGTAGAGGAGGGCTGCGACGTCCGGGTCACGTTCGACCCGCAGTCCGATACGTTCAGCGCCGTCGCCGAGACCGGCGACATTACGGGAGACATGCCCACCTCGTTCGCCGATCTTGGCGAAGGCGCGCCGGCGGTGTTCGAACGGGTGTTCTCGCTTCCCGACGACTTCGCCATCAGCGATCTGCAGGTGTTCGGACCTGAGGTCTACCTGAACGCGACCACGACGGGCGGCGAAATCGCGATTACGTTCAGGGAGGACGGGACATCCGATGGTCTGCGCTTCACGGTTGCCCGCGCAACAGGCGCCAGTGCAGCCATAACGGTTTGGCCGAGCACCGGCCTCGCTGAAGTTGAATCGGCCGAGGTCTCGGGAACGGCCGGGTATTCAGGCACATGGCCCCGGTGATGCGCCGCTCGCGCCGGAGATGCGCGGGGTTCACGCTCGTCGAGATGGTCGTGGCGGCCATACTGCTGTTTGTTGGCGGAGTTGCGGCCATGATGTGCATCTCGTCGAGCCTGCGGATTACCGGTGTCGCCGAGGCCCATGCGAAGTCAGCCATCCTTGCGGAACGGAGGCTGGCCGAACTGGAGACCCAGCCGGACCTGGTTACCGCAGGAGACCAGCAGGGCGACTTCGGCGACGAGTACCCGGGCTTTCAGTGGACGCAGACCGTTGAGCCGACCGACATTGCCGATGTCTCCCGAGTGACGCTCACGATAACGTGGCCGAACGGGTTGCGAACCGGTAGCGCGACCTTCGTCACGATGCTTCGCACGGCGGATACCCAATGACAGCCGGTCGTCCTGCGCACGGCGCGCGGCAGTCTGGCGGCTATACGCTGATCGAGATGCTCGTTGCGATCATCATGTTCGCGCTGATCAGCGTGGCGACCGCGTTTCTGCTGACGGCCGCCCTGCGCGGTCAGGCCGATCTGCGGCGCACGGCGGCCGATGCCCAGGAGGCTCGCGCCCTGCTCTCGGTGATCACGCGCGACCTGCGCAGCGCGTTCGTCGTAACCGGCAGCACGTCCACGTATTTTGTGGCGAGCGGGGCCGACAGCGGCCCGATCCTGCAGTTCACCTCACTGGCATCCCGTCTGCTGCCTGATCCCACGACTTCGGCGTCGTCGGATCCATACGACGTGTCAGCTTTGCCGCAGTCGGGTACCGTCCAGATCAGCTACGATTACGACCCTGAGACCATGGTGCTGAGCCGGTTGGCGACGACTCTGCCGGGAGGCGAAAGCTATCCGGAGACGGGTCTGCCCGAATGGATCCTGTCGAGGCGCGTCCAATCGCTGGTGTTCACGTTCGTTGATGCCGACGGCAACACGCGCAACGAGTGGAACTTCCAGACAACCGATGCGACCGAGGGATCCGAAGCTGCCGGTTCGTATGACACGACGATGCCCGTGCGGGTTGATGTCGAACTGGAGCTGGCCTATGAGACGATGGAGAGCGTGCTCTTCCGGACCTCTATCTATCTTGCCAACTCCGAGCCGCAGCCTGCCGGACAGACCCCGCCCGCGGCCGCCGGCACTCCGGGCGGGGCGGGCGCCGGCGGAGGCGGAGGCGGTGGAGGCGGGACACCATGATGTACCGCCGCATGAAGCGATCCCATCCGAGTGCGGGGCAGGCCCTCGTTCCCGTCGTGTTTGTCGTGATGATTGTGACGGCGTTTGCCGTAGTGTTGACCGGCGTGGGGCGACGGGAACTCCGCGCGGCTTCCGCGACGGTGCGCCACACGCGCATGTACTACGTCGCGCGCGGCGCCATAACCTACGCGGCCTCTCAGCTTCAGCTCGCGTCCAATGGAGGCGTCACGTTCCCTGAGCTGACGCAGCCGCCGGACACCGATGCCAACGGGTGGACCCAACTGGGCGAAGGTTGGTACAAGCTGGACATCGTTGACACGACGGCCCGTGCCAACATCAACACCCTGAGCGCTGCCGGCCTCAGCACGCTGCCGGGGCTAAGCGGAGATCCTTCGATAGGGCTTGCCATCGTGGACTGGCGCGACAGCGATGACGTACCCGGCACACAGGATGGGTCTATCGGTGCCGAGTCCGAGTATTATCTGGCCCTCGACACGCCCTATCAGCCGAAAAACGGCCCGTTCGATACGGTGGACGAACTGCTCCTTGTCCGTGGCATCACGCCGACTCTGCTCTACGGTGAGCCGGACACGACCGGATACGGAACGTCATCGTCGCGCCAGACAACGGGGGCCATAGACACGAGCGGCAGCACAATCCCGCTCTGCGAGCTGCTGACGACGTATTCGCGCGAGCGCAACGTCGCTTCCGACGGGACCCGACGTGTCAACGTTCGGACCGCGGATGCGCAGACACTGGTCGAGACGCTGGGTCTGACGCCCCAACTGGCCGAACGCTTGATCCAACAGCGCGGCGAGAACGGCGCCAATCTGACCTCCATCGCCGGTCTCCTGGACATTCCGGGCTTCACGCGTCAGGTGATGCAGCAGATCGGCGACAAGGTCACGGTCACCGATGACGAGTATCGAGCAGGCGTCATCAACGTCAACACCGCGCCGGCTGAGGTCCTCGCCGCCATTCCCAACGTGGACCAGGCGGTGTATAACGCCGTTGTCGAGGCGCGGCAGTCCGGGACAACGTTCACGGGTCTGAACGACCTGTTTCAACTGACGGCGCTGAACCGTCAACAACTTCAGGCGCTTGTGGACAACGTGTGCACAAAGTCATCGGTGTTCCTCGCGCGCCTGAAGGTTCGCGTCAACGGCGCCTCCGAAGTGCGCGCGTATCAGGCACTGATTGAGGTCCAGCCTGTGCCCGAGTCGGAGGACGGCACAACGACGGCGGTTCAGGCGAAGGTGTATCAGTTCCGCGAGGTCGGGCGCAATCCGGGCTGGCGGTCGTGGGTCACCGGCATTTTCGGTTCAGGAGGCAGCATTGGGCTCTAAGAGGAACGGTGCACCCGCAAAGCTCCGGCGCGTCGTGGCGTTCGAGATAGGCGCACACGCGGTCACGGCATCCGAGATCGAGCTGCACGGTGACCAGACGCGTGTTGTGCGCCGCGGGAGCGCGGCCGTCGCGGCAGATACATGGGACGACCTCGCGGGCAAGCGAGAGACGTTGACGCAGGCCATACGGTCGGCGGCGGCATCGGCAGGCATCCGCAGCAGACAGGCCGCAGTCGTTATCCCGCGTCGGTATGTCACGGTCAAGTATGCGCGCCTCCCGCAGGGGAGTCCCGAGCAGATCGCCGGTATGGTCCGCTTCGAGGCGCAGCAGTACGTGCCGTTCGCCATTGACGATTCCGTTCTCGACCATCAGATCACGTCGGACCCCGGCGACGACATGACGACCGTGATGATCGTTGCCGCCCGCAGATCGCTGGTCAACGACCTGCTCGCCGCGTTTGACCATGCCGGCATAGAGGTCACCCACGTATCGGTTTCGTCGCTCGCACTGGCCGAGCACGTGCGCTCTGAGCCGATGCCTGTGGCTATCCTGGGTGTGTGGCCTGAGCGTGTGGACATGGCGGTGGTGGTTGCCGGAAGGCTGCTGTTCAGCCGTGAGGCCGACATCTCGGAGGTATCGCAAGGTTCCGCTGCCCCCCAGGCCGGCGGGGACGAGGGGGAGGCATCGCAGAGTTCCCCCGCCCCCTGGGCCGGTGGGGGCAAGGGGGAGGGGGGGACCGCACTCGTCACCGAGATCGCCCGGTCGTTGGCGGCATACCAGAATGAGCATCGCACCCAACCCGTCGAGCGGCTGGTGCTGGTAGACCACGAGACGGAAGACCCTTATCTCGTCGAGCGGCTTTCGGCGGCGCTGAGCATACCCGTCAGTGTGCTGGACGGTTCGGATGCCGCTGCGCTGGGTCTGGCGCTGCACCAGTCGCCGGATCCCATCAGCACCATTAACCTCTTGCCGGTTCAGCGTATTGAGAGGCGGGCTGAGGCGCGGCGGAAAGCTGTCGGCCGCCTGACCCTGGTGCTTGTGTGCGCTCTCGCGGCTGTGGGAATCTGGGCCATCCAGCAGGGCATGGCTGCACAGGCCAGGGAACGCAGGCTGGCGGCGTTCGAGAATCGGCGGCTCAAGGCTCTTCAGACCGCTCTGAAGAAGACCCAGGAAGAACGCGACAAACTGGCCGCGACCTACCGCGTCGTTTCGGTGGGACTCGGGCGAGATCGGCCTGTTGTGGATGTGCTGAAGTCCGTCAGCGATGCGCTTCCACGGAAGGGCGGGATATACCTGACACAACTGACGTTCGACCGCAATGGCCCGGTGGTGGTTCACGGGTCCGCCGACGACCATGAAGCTGTCACGTCGTTCCTTGTCGCTCTTCAGGCGAGCGGAGTGTTCGAAGAGGCGCGGTTGGGCTACCTGGGTGACACGAAGTCCGTGGGCGGGCCGGGCGGAGCAGTTTCTGCCGGTTCCGCGGCTGCCGAGGAGAAGACCAGTTTCATGATGTACTGCAGACTCCCGCACCGTGCCGATGAGGATGAGAGCACGTCGAGCGGCTCGCGCCGCACGGGAAGGCAGTCGGCAAGCAGCTCGACCGCAGACCGGCTGCCGGGAGGAGCGTCCGAGTGAGCATCCACACCGTTTGGGCAGCGCGCACGCCGCGTGAACGCAGTCTGATCATCATCGGCTTGGCCGTGGTGGGGGTAGCGGTATGGCTGGTGCTTACCCCAAAGGAGACACGTGGGCGTGTCCTCCTATCTTCGGCGGAGGCGAGGAAGCAATACAACGAAGGTCTGAAGCGGAAAGAGGAGTTTGAGCGTGAGGTGGCCTCGCTTGGACCGAAGGTTGACACCAGTACGTACAAAGAAACGTCTGAAAAGGTGATACCGACTGTTCTGAAGTCTCTGCACGAGCAGGCACGCTTGTCGGGCATCACGTTGAGGGAAGTGAAGCCGCTTCGGCCCCGGCAGATGGGCGGAGTGACGAAGGTCACGCTGACGGTGCGGTTCACCAGCGAGTTCGCGAAGGCGATACCGTTTCTGTACAACGTTGAAGACCCGAAGGGCAGGCTGGTGGTTGAGAAGATGAACGTGGCGTCGTCGGATCCTAAGAGCCGCGACGTGGACATAGAGGTGCAAGTGGCCCTGTTCACAACGGGCGGTCCGGTCAAGCCGGCATGGAGTAGCAAGACATGATCAACAAAGGCACACGCAAGAAAGCGAAGGCAAAGGCTCGCGGCTCGTGGCCGCTCGTACTGGTCGTCGGCGTCAGCGTTGTGCTGGCCGCAGCCATCATGGCACAGACACGGCCCAGGACCGCGCCGACGTCGTCCGGCACCCGCAAGGCGGTTCGCGCGGCGGGCTCAGCACCCGTGACTGAAGTCAGACCGGCCGAGCGCAAGCCGCTGTCCTACTACACCTCGGGCGTTCGCGGCGATCTCTTCGCAATGCCTGGAGCCAAGCAGCCGGTGCTGGTCAAGCCTGAGCCGCCTAAGGTCGAGACAACTCCGCCGCCGACGCCGGAGGTCATTGACCCGTTTGCCGACTACGCGTACACGGGCTCGGTCACGATGGGTGATGACCATGTGGCCCTGGTTGAGAACGCCAAGACGAAGGAGGGAGTCTACCTTCGCAAAGGCGATCAGTTCATGGGCGGAACGGTGTCGGAGGTAACCGACAAGGGTGTGACGATATCTGTGGCTGGTTCGGCCAAGACGCTCTACAAGACTGAGGAGTTCAAGCTGACGCCGCTGGACAAGGACGCCGAGTTCCGGGCAGCGACTCAGGGCAGACCCGGCCAGCCCGGCATGGGAGGTATGCCCGGTATGGCCAGTCCGTTCGGCGGCGGTATGCCGGGCGGCATGGGCTTCCCGGGAATGCAGAACCTTCCTCCCGACGTCCAGCAACGGATTCAGCAGCGATTTCAGGGGATGACCCCGGAGCAGATGCAGCAAATGCGCAACCGGTTCATGAACCGCTCCTTTGAGGGTGGCCGGCGCCGCCGGAGGTTCTTCTGACGACGCGCCGCCAGGGCAGGGGCGGGACGCGCTTCGGCGCGCCCAAGCCGCCGGCGGTGATGGAGGTCGCGATGTTTGGAACGATACGACGAGCCGGTCTCGCGTTGGCCTGTGCGGGCGTGCTGGCAAGCGCGCCGGCTATCGGGCTCGCGCAGAACGGCTCGAATGCAGGAACCAAGTCACAGAACAAGGCTGCGCCGAAGGCCGAGGCCAAGAAGAAGGCGGGTAACTCTCGGACCTCGCGGTCGGAGCTGACAGTGCTTCCCGCCCTGCGCACGAGCGGCGGCAGCCGCATTGCCATGCGGCAGGCCGGCCAGGACAAGCCGCCGGCCGTGAAGGACGGCACCCCTCCTCCCGGTCAGCAGGTGACCCCTCCTCCGGGGCAGCAGGTGACCCCTCCTCCGGGGCAGCAGGTGACCCCTCCTCCCGGTCAGCAGGTGACCCCCCCTCCCGGTCAGCAGGGGATCCCTCCTCCGGGGCAGGAGGGCGCTCCTCCGCAGCAGGGGCAGGGCACGGGCGAACAGGGGCGCGAGCGGAGCCGTTTCGGCGGCTTCGGCAATCGGTCCTCCGGTCAGTTCGGTGGAGGGACGATCACGCTCGACTTTCGCGGGAGCGATATCGCCAACGTGCTGAAGTTCTTCGCCATGGCGACGAACTGGCAAATCGTTCCTGATGCGGCCTTGACGGGTCCTGTGACGATTATCAGCCCCAAGCCTCTCACGCTTGATCAGGCGTTCCAGGTCCTGCAGTCCACACTTGAGGTCCGGGGATTCAGCGGTCAGATCGAAAGGCGCGGCGATACGACCATCCTGAAGATCGTCCCGCTCAACCGCGCGGTCCAGAGCACGCCCTTGCTTGGAGGGCCCGAAGGCGGCGTTGCGCCCGATGATGCGCGAGGCCAGGTCATCACACAGGTCATACCCATCGAGAACGTTGATGCCGCATCGTTGTCGCGCGAACTGCAGCCTCTGATCAACCAGGGCGCCAGCATGGTCGGCAGCGCCGGCACCAACGCCCTCGTCGTGACCGACACGGCCAGCAACGTGAAGCGCATAGCGGAACTGGTGAAGCTGCTCGATAAGGCCGCGAGCAACAACGAACTGCGAATGTTTAGACTCAAGAACTCGGATGCGACCGACGTTTCGAGCGCAATCAACACGCTCTTCCGGCAGGTCTACGCTCGCGGAACCAACCGTGGCGGGCAGATGATGCCGGGCATGCCGGGACAACCGGGTATGCCTCCGGGCATGCAGCCCGGCGGCCAGCCGTTGCCAACCGGTCAGGAGCGCGGAGCGATTGTCTCGGTGGCAGACACACGCACAAACTCGGTTGTTGTTGTGGCCTCCAAGGAGAATATGGCACGTGTCGAGGAGCTGGTGCGGAACCTCGACGATGACCAGGCCACAGCGCTCGAAACCAAGATCGTCAAGATGAAGTACGCGAACGCGATTGACGTGGCCAACACGATCAGCTCGGTGCTCTCGGAGGCCGCATCTGCCCGATCGAGCCGCGGGGGACAGGGCGGAGCCAGTTTCATGCAGCGCGTATTCGGCTTCGGCGGCAGCCAGGGGCAGACGGCCACGAGTTCGGACCCATTCGCCAAGGTGGTTGCCGACGCCCGCACGAACTCGCTGATCATCACGGCTACGAAAGAGCGCATGGAGCGCATAGACGAGATGGTCGCCGCTCTGGATGTCGAGGTCCCTCTGGAAACGACGACATTCGTCATCCCGCTCAAGAATGCGCAGGCATCTGACCTGGAGACCATACTGGGCCGCGCGTTCGGCACAGCCGGCGGAGGCGGCATGTCCAGTCAGTTCGGCGGGATCATGTTCAACCCCTTCGGCATGCAGCAGCGCAACACGCGGACGAACATTCAGCGTCGTCAGACCAACACGGGGCGAACCAATACTAGACGTGCGGCCCCGATTGGGAGCGGGACGCGCGCTGCCCCAGAGGATATCCACGGCACCCTGACCCCCAACGGTTTCATTCCTGACGACGGGGCGGTTGACGAGTACGTCGGCCCCGAAAGCCGCCAGTTCGTCTTTGGACAGCAAGGGCAGTTTGGCGGGCGCCAGGGCTCACAGGGGCAGCAACTGTACGGCCGCGGCGCGCAGGGCAACTATGTCAACCTTCTCCAGTTCCGCAACAACGTCAACGTCGCCGCCGATCCGGCCAGCAACAGCCTGATCGTCACGACGACTCCCGATAACATCGAGGAACTGCGCCGTATCATCGCCCAGCTTGATGCGGTGCCCAGTCAGGTGATGATCGAAGTGATCATTGCCGAGGCCAGCGTCAACGCAACGCAGAAGCTCGGGTTCCAGTTTGACGCCAAGGGCGTTGGCACCCTCTTCGGCAACCCGATCAATCAGAGCGGATCGTCGAACTTCCCGATCGGTACGGCGGGAACGACCTCGGCCAACATCGCTTCGCCGATCTCGCCCGGCGTTCAGTACGGCGTCCAGAGCGACAAGTTCTCGGCTCTGGTGCAGGCTCTGAACACCGACAACCGAGTGCACATCCTGTCCACGCCTCGGGTCTTCACGTCGAACAACCAGCAAGCGACCGTTTCTGTGGTCACCCGAGTGCCGTATGCCACCAGCTCCTTTACGGGCGGCCTCAATATCGGATCGAGCGTTACGTACGACTGGATTGACGTAGGCATCACGCTGGACGTAACTCCGAGGATCACAGCCGACGGCCTGGTGACGATTGACGCGGTGGCCACGGCCAGTGAGCTGCTGGGGTTCGATACGATGCAGAGCAGTGTCGATTCCAACGGACGTGCGACGAGCATCCTTGCGCCGCGGACCTCCGAGCGCAACACCGACACGTCGGTGAGCGTACGGGACGGCGAAATCGTCGCGCTTGCGGGCCTGATGCGCGACAGCAAGAACGTGCGCGTTGACAAGGTTCCGCTGCTCGGCGATATCCCGATCCTCGGTCATCTCTTCCGCTCGACAACGACAAGCACCGAGAAGACCGAACTGATGATCTTCCTGTGTCCGCGAGTGATCCAGGGCGATGCCAGCGCGCGCCGTATGACGGAGGACGTCTCCAAGAACGTGCGGCGTCTGGTGCCTGAGCTGGAGAAGGAGCGACCCGAACTCAAGCCCGGAACGCCGCCCCAGCAGACGAAGCCGGACGAGGGGAAACCCGGGACCGGGAGCGGCAGCGAGACGACGCCTCCTCCATCCCAAAAGCCATAACGCGCGCAACGTTCCCCCGCCCCCTGGGCGGGCGGGGGCAGGGGGCAGGGGGCGGAACGACAAGGGCGTAGGGGGACATCGCACCACCACCTGGGGCTCACGCCCCAGGCTATCTTCCGTCGCCGCTTCGCGGCTCGCGTCACCATTTGCCCCGCACCATCGGGCGGAC